>NZ_JBEZBT010000047.1:0-68518 GCF_040647235.1 Streptomyces sp. NPDC042638 | reverse complement strand
CGTACGTGTCGATGATGATCTTCCGGCCGGTCAGGCCAGCGTCACCCATCGGACCACCGATCTCGAAACGCCCGGTCGGGTTGACCAGCAGCCGGTAGCCCTCGGTCTCCAGCTTGATGCCCTCGTCCAGCAGCGCCTTCAGCTCCGGCTCCACCACGGACTCACGGATGTCCGGCGCGAGCAGCGACTCCAGATCGATGTCGGGCGCGTGCTGGGAGGAGACGACCACCGTGTCCAGACGGACGGCCTTGTCACCGTCGTACTCGATGGTGACCTGCGTCTTGCCGTCGGGCCGCAGGTAGGGGATGGTGCCGTTCTTGCGGACCTCGGACAGGCGCTTGGCCAGCCGGTGCGCCAGGAAGACCGGCAGCGGCATCAGCGTCGGCGTCTCGTCGGACGCGTAGCCGAACATCAGGCCCTGGTCACCCGCGCCCTGCCGGTCCAGCTCGTCCTCGTCACCCTCGACCCGGGCCTCGTAGGCCGCGTCCACACCCTGCGCGATGTCCGGGGACTGCGCGCCGATGGACACCGACACACCGCAGGAGGCGCCGTCGAAGCCCTTCTTGGAGGAGTCGTAGCCGATGTCGAGGACGGCCGTCCGGACGAGGGCGGGGATGTCGGCGAAGGCGGAGGTGGTGATCTCTCCGGCCACATGGACCTGGCCGGTGGTGACCAGGGTTTCGACGGCGACCCGGGCGGCCGGGTCCTCGCGCAGCAGCGCGTCGAGGATCGTGTCGCTGATCCGGTCGGCGATCTTGTCGGGGTGGCCCTCGGTGACGGACTCCGAGGTGAACAGGCGGCCGGGCATGGTTCTCCAGTGGGTGGGGCGGAAGGTCAGCGGTCTGCCGGGGTGTCGCCGAGGCGGGCGAGCAGGTGGGCGACGGTCTTGTGCGTCGCCGGGTCGAACGCCTTGACGTAGCCGAAGCGCCGTTCCTGGGTGCAGCCACGGGAGAGCTTCGTGCTTTCGGAGGCGACGGCGTAGTCGAGCGTGGTCGCGCCGATCCGGCTCGCGTGCTCCACCGGTTCGTAGAAGCACAGGGCGAAGTACAGGGGCAGCTTGCCCTGCCAGTCGTAGTCGTAGCCGGTGAGGCGGATGTACAGGCGCTCGCCGCGGCGGACGACCAGCGAGAAGCCGCGCAGCGCGCCGTCCTCGGAGCGGGCGGTGATGACCTCGGCGTCCGCGCCGCAGTGCGTGGCATGCAGGTGCAGGGTTCGGGTCATCGCCTCCGGGGTGTAGGCGTGCCCGTACTTGCTGCCGTGCTTCAGCAGCAGCGGCACCAGCTCGCCGGTCAGGCCGGGGGTGAGCGGCTCGACCCGGAAAGCGACGCCGGCCGCCTCGAGACGGCGGCGCTCGTACCGCACCTTGCGCCTGCGGTCGCTGGGCAGCAGCTGCAGATAGCCCTCGAAGCCCGGCTCGGGCAGCCGGAGGGTGGAGTAGTGGGCGGTGGGGAACTCGGCGTAACCGCGTTCCCGGAGGACGTCCCGCAGACCGGTGTCGGACTCGGCGACGAAGAGGAAGGAGGAGCTGGCCCCGCCGCCGGCCCGGGCGTCGTCCTCGGCGGCGGCGACCAGTTCGGCGATCCGGTGCCGGCGCCGGTCCTCGGCGAGGCCGGGCGCCGTGACGAGCGCGGTGTTGGGGACCCTGCGCCCGCCGAACAGCCGGGTGGGCAGCAGCGCGTCGACGGCTCGGGCGGTGTCCTCGTCCGGTTCGACACCGCGGGCACCGGCGAGCATCCGCACGGTCCGGTCCACGCGCATGAACGGCCAGGGCTCCGAGGAGGCGTCCAGCGGATAACAGGACAGGCCGGCCTCGGCCCGCCCCGGCTCACCCGCCAGGTAGTACCGGGGCGGGAGGTTGGTCTGTTCGCTCTCCAGAGCCAGCCAGCCCGGCGAGCGGAAGAGGTCGTCGGACGGTACGACGGTGTCCCAGCCCGTGTCGCGTGCCTCCGCCAGGCTGTCGGTCATCCACACGGTCATGCTCCGGCCTCCCGGTTCGGGCCCGTGCCCGCCACCGCCGGGTCCGGGGCCGCGTCCGTCCCAAGCGCCGCGGTGACCATCCGCTGCACCTCGTGGCGGTGTTCCGTGAGGTAGAAGTGGCCGCCGTCGAACACCTCGACCTCGCAGTCGCCTTCGGTCAGTTCGGCCCAGCCGGCGAGCGAACCGGTGGGCACCAGGGTGTCCGCGGAGCCGCCCAGCACGGTGACAGGACAGCCCAGCGGGGTACGCCGGACCCACTCGTAGGTCTCGTACGCGGCGAAGTCGGCGCGCATGGCGGGCAGCATCATCCGCATCAGGGCCGAGTCGTTCCACACCTCGTCCGGTATGCCCTGGTAGGCGCGGCGGACCTCGGCGAGGAACTCGTCGTCGGGCAGGTGCGCGACGGGCGGCTCCTCCACCAGCCGGTGGGCCGGGGGGCAGGCGGACACGAACAGCCGGCGGGGCGGGACAGCGAGCCGCCGTGCCGTCTCGTAGGCGACGAGCGCGCCCATGCTGTGCCCGAGGAGGACGAAGGGCAGGTCGAGCAGGTCCGCGCAGGCGCGGCCGACGCGCTGGGCGATGGCCGTGATGTCGTCGAGCGGCAGATCGGCCAGCCGTGACTCCCGCCCCGGCAGATGCACCAGGCACAGCTCCACGTCCTCGGGGAGTTCGGAGACCCAGTGCGCGAAGTACGACGGTCCCGCCCCGGCGTGCGGGACGCAGAACACCCTCGCGCGGGCCCCGGGACGCGGCCGGGGCCGCCTGATCCACTCCGATGCCGTCATGCGAACGCCCTCGCCTTCGTACCCGAGGTCAGACCGGTGAGCACCGAGCAGAGCCGCTCCAGCTCGGCCTCACTGTTGTAGTAGTGCACGGAGATCCGCAACAGGCGGCTGAGACCGCGCTGTTGCATGTCGTGGCAGGCCGCGTTGTCGAGGCACACCCAGCTGTTGATACCGGCCCGCAGCAACTCGGCGCGCACCTCGAAGGGGTCGAGGCCGGCGAAGGTGACGGCGATGTTGCCGCACCGCTCCACGCCCCGGTCCTCCACCGTGACGCCCGGCACCCGGGCCAGGTCGGTGCGCAGTCCGGCGGCCAGGGAGCGGATCCGCTGCCAGGTGCGCTCCACCCCCCAGTCGCGGGCGTAGTCGACGGCCACCCCGAGCCCGATCCGGGCCGCGGCGTTGACCTCCCAGGTCTCGAAGCGGCGTGCGCCGGGGGCGAGCCGGTACTCCCCGGCATGCCACTCGACGCCGTCCAGGCCCAGCACCGCCGGGGTGAGGCGGGGGGCGACCTCGCGGGCGACGTAGAGGAAGCCGGTGCCACGCGGACCGCGCAGGTACTTGCGGCCGCAGCCCACCAGCAGGTCGCAGCCGAAGTCCTGGACGTCCACCGGCAGCTGGCCCACCGACTGGCATGCGTCCACGAGGAACAGGGCGTCGGTCCGGCGCACCACCTTGCCCACCTCGACGACCGGGTTCACCAGGCCGTCGTGCATGGGCACGTGGGCCATGGCCACGAGCTTGACCCGCTCGTCCATACACTGCTCCAGCGCGGCCGCGTCGACGAGGCCGTCGCCGTCGACCGGAAGGAACTCCACGGAGACGCCGGTGCGTTCGGCCAGGTGAAGCAGCGATATGTGGTTGCTGCCGTACTCGACGGGTGACATCAGCACCCGGTCCCCCGGCCGCAGCGGGATACTGGACACCGCCATCCCCCAGGCGCGGCTCGCGCTGTCCAGGATCGCGATCTCGTCGGGGTGTGCGTTCAGCAGTGCCGCGAGCGCGTCATGGGCACGGGCGACCGCCTCGTGGGCGCGCTCGGCGGCCTCGTACGCGCCCACCGTGCTCTCCAGCTCGAGGTGCCGGGTCATCGCGTCGGTCACCGCGCGTGGGGCCAGGCTCGCGCCCGCGTTGTTCAGGTGCACGACATGGGCGACGCCCGGTGTGTCGGCGCGGGCCCTGGCAAGGTCGAATTCCATCGGTTCGGTCACCCGTCTTCGGCCGGCGTCTGCGCGAGACGCCTCTGGTGGAGGTCTCGGGAGCGCTCCGCCGGGACCGCGGAGCGCCGTGCCGCGTCAGCCGGCGAGATAGCGCAACGCCTCCTCGGCGCCGTCGCCCTCGTCCGTCTGCTGTGCTCCGGCGGTCGCCCAGCACACCTGGGCCAGGTCGGACAGGGTGGAGCAGCCCCACAGGTCGGCCATGGGCAGCTTGACCCGCAGCGCGCCCTCCAGCCGCACGACCACCTCCAGCAGGGCGAGCGAGTCACAGCCGACGGCCAGCAGTTCGTCCTCGTCCCGCGGCCCGGGGGTGTCGGTGATCTCCGCGATGACGTCGCGTACGAGGCTGCCGGTCTCCTCGCGGGTGAGGGCGCCGGGTGCGCCCTCGCGCGCGGCGGCGTCCTGCCGACGGCGTTCGAAGGCCCGGCGGATGCGCTCGATACGGTCCGCCAGCGGCACGGTGGACACGATGCGCTGTGCCTCCCCGCCGGTCAGAACGGCACCCAGGACGTCGCCCGCCTGCTCGGGGCGGATCGCGGTGCGGGCGGCTGCCGCGCCGATGCGTCCGGAGCCGGTCTCGTCGAACCGCCACGAGTCCCAGTCCACGCTGACCCAGGGGGCTCCGTGGGCGCGCCGCCAGTGCGCGTAGCTGTCGAGATAGCGGTTGGCCACCGAGTAGATACCGAAGGCGATGCCGCCGAGCAGGGTGTCGATGCTGGAGCAGACCAGGCAGAACTCCAGTGGCTCGGCGCGGGTCACCCGGTCCAGGACGGCTATGCCGGGCACCTTGGGCCGCAGGGCCGCCAGGGCGCGGTCGGTGCCGGTGTCGGCGATGAAGGAGAAGTTGCGGCTCTCCTCGATGCCCGCCGAGTGCACCACCCCGTCGATGGCTCCCCATCGGGCGTGCACCTCGTCGACGACGCTCCGCATCGCCGTCTCGTCGGCCACGTCGGCGCCCAGCACGAGCACCTCGGCCCCGAGCTCGCGCAGCCGTCGCACGCCGGGCGCGTCCGCGTCCGGGGTGCGGGACACGAGCGCCAGCCGGACCGGGGCGGTGCGCGCGAACACCTCGGCGATGACCAGACCGATCCGGCCCAGGCCGCCGGTGACGAGGTAGACCCCGCCGGGACGTACGGGCACCGGCACGGGGCCGCCGTCCGGAGCGGGCAGCCGCTCCACCGTGGGCAGCAGCCGGTCGCCGCCCCGGTACACCACCTCGGGGTCGCCGCTCGGGGAGGCCATCTCCGCGAGCAGCCCGGCGACGGCCTCGGCGTGCGGGGTGTCCAGGGCGAAGTCGACACCGTGGCAGCGCAGTTCCGGGTGCTCCTGCGGGACGACACGGCACAGTCCCAGCACCGCGGACGCCTCCGTGCGCAGGGTACGGCGGGTGTCCTCGGCCGCGGTCGCCACGGGGCGCGGGGCAGCGGCCGTCTGAGCGTTCTCGGTGCCGATCCACAGGTCGGCGCTCTGCCGTGCGGCGGCGAGTGCCTGCACCAGGTGCAGCATCGCCAGGGCGCCCCGGGAGACACCGGTGTCCTGGTCGGCCGGGGCGCCGTAGCTCCAGAGGTGGATGGCCTCGGCCACCGAACCGCCGCGCGACACGGCCCAGTCCACCAGTTGCCGGAAGTCCTCGGCCACCGCGGGCCGGACGACGGCGCGGTGGTCGTCGGTCACCTCGAACCGGTCACCGGGCGCGACGTGCAGCACGGTGCGTCCCGCGGCGACCAGCTCGGCCGCCAGCGGGCCGGCCGGGCCGCCGTCGCCGAGCAGCAGGGTGACGCCGTCGACGGGCGGCAGGTCGCCGGTGAGGTACGGCCGGGGCAGCGCGGTCCGTTCCCAGGCGGGCCGGTGGAGCCACTCGGCGACCGGAGCCTGTTCCTCGGCCTCGAGCTCGACGCCGCCCTCGGCGCCGGCCGGTGCGGCCTCGATCCACAGCCGCTCGCCCTGCCACGGGTAGCCGGGCAGCGAGATCCGGCGCCGGTCGGCCGTGTCGAACACCTCGTCCCAGTTCACGTCGCCGCCCTCGGCCCAGGTCCGGGCCAGTTCGGCGGCACGCGAGCCGTCGGGGGCGGGTGCGGCGCCGTCGAGGGCGCGCAGCAGCGCATCCGTCGAGTCGACCGCCACGGCCCAGCGGTGGGCGAGCGGGCGTCGGCCGGTGGCGAGCGTGTGGGAGAGGGCGCCGAGATCGGTGTCCGGATGGGCGCGCAGGTGGGCGGCCAGACGGCGCCTGGCCTCCGCCAGAGCCTCGTCGCCGCGGGCCGACAGGACCACGGGGAGGGTCCGCCGGGGGCCGCTCTCCGCGTCGCCGGACAGCGGTTCGGGTGCCTGTTCGAGGATGAAGTGGGCATTGGTGCCGCCCATGCCGAAGCAGCTGACGCCGGCCCGGCGGGGACCGGGCTGCGGCCACGGCTTGAGCGTCCGGTTGAGGTAGAACGGCGTGTCGGTGAAGTCGATGTCCGGGTTGGGCTCCTCGAGGACGGCCATGGGCGGCAGTTCGCCGTGCTTCAGGCACAGGACGGCCTTGAGCAGCCCGGCGATGCCCGAGGCGAAGCACAGGTGCCCGATGTTCGCCTTGACCGACCCGAGGGCGCAGTAGTCGGTGCGGTCGGTGAAGGCCCGGTAGGCGCGTGCCAGACCGCGCACCTCGATCGGGTCGCCGACCTGGGTGCCGGTGCCGTGGCCCTCGACCATGGCGATGGTGTCGGCGGGGACACCGGAGGCTTCGAGCGCCGCCTTGATGACCCGGGACTGCCCCTCCACGCCGGGAGCGGAGTAACCGGCCTTGGCACGGCCGTCGTTGTTGACCGCGCTGCTCTTGATCACCGCGTGGACGTTGTCCCGGCGCTCGAGGGCGTCGTCGAGGCGGCGCAGGACGAGCACGCCGGCTCCGTCGCCCTCGACATAGCCGCTGGCGCCCTTGTCGTAGGCGCGGGTGCTGCCGTCCGCGGACAGGATGAACCCGTCCTGGTGCTCGTACGCCAGTGTCTCCAGGGCGCTGATGCTGGCCGCGCCGACCAGCGCCATGTCCGCCCGGCCCGCGCGCAGCGCCTCACAGGCCAGGTGGACGGCGACGGCTGCCGACGAGCAGGCGGACTGGACGTTGACGCTCTCGCCGGTCAGGCCCAGCTTGTAGGAGATACGGGTGGGCAGGGTGTCGGGCCCGTTGGACAGCTGGATGAGCATGTGCTCGGCCGCGGAGCGCGCGCCGAACTCCCTGGTGCCGTAGTAGGTGTTGGGGCCGACCGACGTGTAGACGGCGACGGTCTCCCGTATCCGGTACGGGTCGTAGCCGGCGTCCTCCAGGGCGTTCCAGGACAGCTCCAGCAGGCGCCGGTGCTGCGGGTCGAGGACCTCGGCCTCGCGGCGCGGAATGCCGAAGAACTCGGCGTCGAAGCGGCGGACGTCCTTGAGGACACCGCGGGCGTGCACCCAGCGGCGGCCGGTGGTGGGGTCCTCGACGGCCCGCGGGGAGCCGTGCGTGATGGACTCCTTGCCCGCGCGGACGTTCTCCCAGAATGCGTCCAGGTCGTCGGCGCCCGGCAGTTCGGCGGCCATGCCGATGACGGCGATGTCGCGACAGTGGGGGTCGGTGGGCTGAGGGTTCACAGGTGTCATACCTCGTGCTTGGCCAGGGCTTCGGCGAGCGCGCGGACGGTGGGGTACTCGTAGAGGGCCGTGGAGGGGAGGCGGACACCGGTCCGCTCCTCCAGGCGGAGCTGCGCCTGTTTGATGGTGATCGAAGTGCCGCCCAGGTCGAAGTAGTTGTCGTCCATGCCGACCGCCGGCACACCGAGGACCTCGGCCCAGATCCCGGCGATCAGCGCCTCCAGTTCGCCGGCCGCCGGCCGGTAGGCGGTGCCCAGTTCCAGCCGGGGCGCGCCGGTCTCGGCGCGCAGCGCGGCACGGTCCGTCTTGCCGTGCCGGGTGAGCGGCAGCCGCTCCAGGCGGTGGAACTCGGTGGGGATCATGTAGTCCGGCAGCCGGGTGGCGAGCCGGGAGCGCAACTCGGCGACGGTGGGCGTGGCGCCGTGCGCCGGGATGACGTAGGCGGCGAGCACCCGCCCCGCTCCCTCGCCGCGGTCGACGACGGCTGCCTGGGCGACGGACGGCTCGTCGAGGAGGGCGGCCTCGACCTCGGTCAGCTCCACCCGGTTGCCGCGGATCTTGACCTGGCCGTCGGTGCGGCCGACCACCTGGACCAGTCCGCCGGGGAGCATCCGGGCGAGGTCGCCGGACCGGTAGATCCGGCCGTCGGCGGTCTCGCCGAACGGGTCCGGCAGGAACGCCCGTTCGGTGAGGTCGGGGCGCTGGTGGTACTCGCGGGCGAGCGCGGGGCCGCCGATGTACAGCTCGCCCAGTTCCCCGTCGGGCACCGGCCGCATCGCCTCGTCGAGGATCCAGACCTGGGTGCCGGGCAGCGGGGTGCCGACCGGCGGGGGCGCGTAGGCGAGGTCCGACTCCTGGAAGATGTGACAGCACGTGAACACGCCGGCCTCGGTCGGTCCGTAGCCGTTGGCGAAGCGGATGTCGGTGGACCGCATGGCCTGCGCGAGGTGCGGGGTGGACACCACCTCGCCGCCGACCACCACCTGGCGCAGCCCGCTGTTCTTCAGGCGGCCCTCGTCGACCAGCTGGTTGAACAGGGTGGGCGTGAGCCAGCAGGTGGTGACGCCGTAACGGCGGACGGTGTCGATGACGGCGTCCGCCGACGAGCGCTGCTGCGGCAGCAGGACCAGCCGCGCACCGTTGGCGAGGGCCGCCCAGATCTCGAACACGGAGGCGTCGAAGGACAGCGGGCACGCCTGGAGGAACGTCTGGTGCTCGTCGAAGTCGCCGTAGACGCCGGTGCGGACGATCCGGGCGGCGGCACGGTGCGGGACGGCCACACCCTTCGGGGTGCCGGTGGTGCCGGAGGTGTAGATCACGTAGGCGAGGTTCTCCTCGCCGGCGCGGACGGGGCTCTGCGCTGCCGGGAGGACGGCGCCGTCGGCGTCGGCCCGGACGCGCACCCCGTCGAAGTCGAGGTCGCGCTCGTCGGTCACGGGAGTGGTCACGACGACCCGTACTCCGGCGTCGCGCAGGATGAACGAGACCCGGTCCGCCGGGTCGTCCACCCGGAGCGGCAGATAGGCGCCGCCCGCCTCCATGATGCCGATCATGCCGATGAGCATCTCGAGCGACCGCTCAGCGAAGAGACCGACCACCACGTCAGGTCCCACGCCCTCGGCCCGCAGCCGCGCGGCCAGGGCGCCGGCCCGCTCGTGCAGCTCCGCGTAGGTCAGGGACCGTTCGCCCTGGACGACCGCGACGGAATTCCCGCGCCGCCGTGCCTGTGCGGCGAATTGGTCGTGCAGGCATTGACCGACCGGCCGTGAACCCGGATCCGACTTCACCTGTTCAGCCATTACCCTCAACCCTCTTTTGCCGGACGACGAACGCTTCCGGACCTTTTCCTCGGCAAGCGTCGACCAGCAAATCCGGGGCACGTGTCGTTGTCAACGCCGTTAAGGCACCTCAGCGGTACCGGATGCCGCCGGGAAGGCGCCCGTTCCCGGTATGCGCAGGTACTCCGGAGCGGCCACGGAATCTTTCTCGCCGGGTGAGAAACACACCGGTCTTCTCGGCCCGCGAGAAAGCGATGAGTTCCCTCGGCCGGGGGCACCGGAATGCCGTACGATCCACGGGCGGTGAAATGTTCCGGTGGTCCGCGAAGGACCCGCTGGCCTTCTTTGCGGATGGAGTGCTGATGACGCTGCTGACCACATGGCCCGATTCCGGCCCGGAGACCGTTCTGCGCCGCACCTCGGATCCCGAGCAGATCAGGACGGCGCTGGCTCCGCTCGGCGTCGACTACGAGCAGTGGCCCGTGCGGGACGGCCTGGAGCCCGGCGCCGGCCCGGAGGCCGTGCTCGCCGCCTACGCCGACGAGGTGCGGGCGCTCACCGCCCGGGAGGGGTTCCGCACCGTCGACGTCGTGTCGCTGCATCCCGACGGCTCCCCGGACTGGGCGGACCGGGCCCGCGCGGCCCGGCAGAAGTTCCTGGCCGAGCACACCCACGAGGACGACGACGAGGTCCGCTTCTTCGTCTCCGGGGCCGGCGTCTTCTACCTGCACGCCGACGGTGTGGTGCACGCCGTCTACTGCGAGAAGGGCGACCTGCTGGGCGTGCCGAAGGGGACCACGCACTGGTTCGACATGGGGACCCGGCCCTCGTTCACCGCGATCCGCTTCTTCCACGAGGAGGACGGCTGGATCGGCACGTTCACCGGCAGCGACGTCGCGGGGCGCTTCCCCGACTTCGACACGCTCCGGGCCGGGTACACCGGGTCGGACGCGTGACGCCGCGCTTCCGGGCGGCGGCCGTGGTGCTGGACATCGAGGGCACCACCAGCGCGACCCGCCATGTCACCGACGTCATGTACCCGTACTCGCGGCGGCGTTTCGCGGAGCTGCTCACCGAACGGCAGGACGAGCCGGAGGTCCGGGCCGCCGTGGAGCAGGTCCGGGAGCTGCTGGACGAACCGGAGGCGGACGCCCGCCGGGTCGAGCGTGCCCTCGGCGAGTGGCTGGACGAGGACCGGAAGGTCACGCCGCTGAAGACGCTCCAGGGCATCATCTGGACGGAGGCCTTCGCGCGCGGCGACCTCACGGCGCACTTCTACCCCGACGTCGTACCCGCGCTGCGGCGCTGGCACGAGCGGGGGGCGCGGCTGTACGTCTACTCCTCCGGCTCGGTCTCCGCGCAGCGCTCATGGTTCGGGCACGCCGCGGAGGGGGACCTGCGGGGGCTGGTCAGCGGCTTCTTCGACACCCGCAACGCCGGGCCCAAGACGGCGTCCGCGTCCTACCGGGCCATCGCCGCAGTGACCGGGGTGCCGCCCGCGGACACCCTGTTCCTGTCCGACCGGGCGAGCGAACTGGACGCGGCGCGGGACGCGGGGTGGCTGACCGGCGCCCTGGTCCGGCCGGAGGAGCCGCACCAGCCGGCGGGCCGTACGGAGCACCCCGCGGCCCGCTCGTTCACCGAGATCGACCTCGTCCTCGCGGAGGGAACGTCATGACGGGAGCCATGGTCACCGGTGCGCCGGAGACGACGGGTTACGGCGGCACGCTGGCCGCGGAGGCGGCGCGGTTCGCCGCCCTCGGGTGGATGCGGGGGACCTCGGGAAACCTGTCCGTGGTCACCGGCCGGGACCCGGTGCGCCTGCTGGTCACGGCGAGCGGCCTGGACAAGGGGGAGCTGCGTCCGGGGGACATGGTCCTGGTGGACGAGGAGGGCACGGCCGTGCCGGGCGCGACCGCCGCCGGGAAGCCGTCCGCGGAGGCCGCTCTGCACGCACGGGTGGTGAGGCTGACCGGTGCCGGCGCCGTCGTCCATGTGCACACCGTCGCCTCGGTGGCGATGGGCCGCCGGCGTCCCGGAGGCATCGCGTTCCGCGATCTGGAGATGCTCAAGGGCCTCGGGCGCTCCGCCCATGACGAAGAGGTCGTCCTGCCGGTGATCCGCAACTCCCAGGACATGAGCGTCCTCGGCGACCGCCTGGAGGCCGCCCTGGACCCCGGGGTGCCGGCGGTCGTGGTGGCGGGCCACGGCCTGTACGCCTGGGGCGCGGACCTCCGGGAGGCCCGCCGCCACACGGAGGTCGTGGAGTGGCTGCTCGAACTGCAACTCGCGGAGGAGCGGGGGCGGTAGGCGAGCGCTCCTGCGGAGGCCGGCGGGCTCTCCGTCCGGCTCTGCGTCCGGCTCTCCGGGGCGAGCCGGACGCAGAGCCCGGTGTCAGCTCCAGTGGTCCCCGGGCAGTTGACCCGACGAGACCTCGAGGACCCCTCGTTCCGACACCAGTGCGGTGATCAGGGTGCCGGGGGTGACGTCGAACGCCGGGTTGTGAGCGCGGGTCCGGGTGCCGTCCGGGGCCGTGATGCCGCCGCCTATGAGGTTCAGCACCTCCTCCTCCCCGCGTTGCTCGATGGGGATCGAGGCGCCCGTGGCGGTGGTGAGGTCCACCGTGCTGACGGGCGCGGCCACCATGAAGGGAACTCCCGCGTGGGCACAGGCGAGGGCTATGCCCAGGGTGCCCGTCTTGTTGGCGGTGTCGCCGTTGCGGGTGATCCGGTCGGCGCCGACGATCGCGGCGTCGACCAGCCCGCCGACCACGGTGGCCGCGGCCGCCGCGTCCGCCTGGACCTTGTGCGCGATGCCCTCCTGCGCCAGCTCCCACGCCGTGAGCCGCGCCCCCTGCAGCAGGGGGCGTGTCTCGTCGACGTACACGGTCTCGATCAGCCCCCGCCCGTGCAGCTCGCGGATGACGCCGAGCGCGGTGCCGATGCCCGCGGTGGCGAGCGCACCGGTGTTGCAGTGGGTGAGGACGCGCAGCGGCCGGTCGGCGGCCACCCGCTTGAGCAGCCAGTCGGCGCCGGCCTCGGCCATGGCCCGGTTGGCCGCCAGGTCCTGGCGCGTGATCGCGTCGGCCTCGGCGAGTACGGCGTCCAGCCCCTCCGGGATCCGCCCGGCGGCCCGGTCCACGCAGACGGCGAGGTTCACCGCGGTGGGGCGGGCGGCGCGCAGGCGGGCGACGGCGTCGGCCAGCCGGCCGTCGGTCCAGTTCTCCCGGCGGGCCTGCGCCACGGCCAGGGCGACACCGTAGGCACCGGCCGCCCCGATGGCGGGAGCCCCGCGCACGGCGAGCCGGACGATCGCGTCGATCAGTGCGTCGACGTCACGGATGTCCAGGCGCCGGAGGGTTTGCGGCAGGGCCGTCTGGTCGATGAGGGACAGGGCGGTACCGGTCCAGCTGACGGCGCGTGGTTCGTGGCTCACGGGGTTCTCTCCGGGGAGGGGTCGGGGTGGACGGGCTCCGCCGCGTCGCGGCGGTCGCCGGTACGGCCGTCCGCCGCGGTGGGGCGCCCGCGGCGGACCGCCGCGAGTCCGGCCGCGACGCTGACGGCCGACAGCGCGGTGAAGAAGACCCAGATGGCGCGGTCCCCGAGGGCCTCCTCCAGGCGCAGCCCGGTGAGCGGCGCGATCATCCAGGCCAGCAGCTGGCTGCTGGTGTAGCCGCCGAGGTAGGCCCCGTGCATGTGGGGCGGCGCCAGGCGGGCGACGGTGGCCTGCATGGTGGGCACCCAGAGCATCTCGCCGAAAGCGAAGACGAGTACCACCAGCACCACGGCCGCGATGTGATGGGAGATCAGGAAGAGCAGGAACGGCGGCCCCATCAGCAGCACGCCGACGCTCAGCGTGACCGAGGCCGGCCAGTTCCGGGTCCAGCGGGTCAGGCGCATCTGGAAGAGCAGCACCACCACGGGATTCATGGCGTACAGCAGGCCCCAGGTCTCGGGCGCGAACCCGAACGACGTGACGGCGATGACCGGCAGCACCGTCTCGAAGGACATGTAGACCATGAATCCGAGGAGTGTCGCCGACAGCAGCAGCAGGAGGGGCCCGTCCGTCAGCACCACGCGCACGGTCTGCGCGGCGGTGCCGCCGCGGTGGGCGCGGGCCCGGTCACGCGGCAGCAGCCGGACGGCGAGCCCGCAGGTGAGGCCGCCGAGCAGGGTGATACCGAGCAGGAACGCGGTCCAGTCACCCAGGAACAGCAACAGCGCGGCCAGCGGGGGGCCGACGACGACACCGAGGTTGTTGGCGGTGCGCAGGCCGGCGTACGCCTGGTCCCGGCGTTCCGGAGGGATCACGTCCGCGACGATGGCGTTGACGGCGGAGCGTCCTGGTGCCCACACCACCCCGGCCAGGACGACCAGGGCGATGCCCCAGGCCGCGCTGTGTCCGATGAAGCACAGGCAGAGGATCAGCAGGGACTGGACGCCGGTGCTCGCCACCAGCACACTGCGGCGGCCCACCGCGTCGGACACGAAGCCGCCCAGCCAGGCCGCGGGCGGGCTGAGGACGGCGCTGAGGAGAAACATGACGCCCACCTGGCCGGTGGTGGCACCCAATGCCTCGATGGCCCAGACACCGGCGTAACTCCAGAAAGTGGAGAAAGAGGCGCCGCTGATCAGGTGCACTACGGCCGCACGCCCCAGCACGGGGTCCCACTCCATGCCGAGGAGCAGTTTCCCGCAGCCTCGAAGGAGGGCGGCAGGCCTTTTCGTCATGTGTACGACTCCCATGGGTCGGGGTGATTCTCGCTCTCCTTGCCGGAATATCCTCCGGCCCCCCGACCCGAAAACTCGGTCCGAGCAGCGTAGCAATACCTTCTGAGGGCCCGTCAATCCGCCCTCAGCTCAGTTTCTTCCGCCCTTTCTCACAGGGTGAGAAATCCGCTCCGGCTTTCTCACCCGCCGAGAAATGCCGCGGTGACGGTCGCGGAATCGCGGCGACGGTGGTGGATTGCGCGGTGTCCAGGCCGACGAAGCGTTCCACCGACAGCGCCAGCGAGGCGCGCAGCCGGCGCAGCGCGGTGTCGGAGACCTGGAAGGCCGCGCCGCCGTCTCCGGCGCGTGTCCCGGGGCGCGGCTCACGGCGGACCTCGCCGCGGGGCTCGCGGTGCTGGACGGGCCGGGCTCCGGGCGCCCGGTCCGTCCAGGACCGCAGGATGGTCACCAGCCCTCCGCCGGGGCGTTCACAGAGGAGTTTCTCGGCACTCCCGCCGCGCACCGCGCGCACCAGCAGCCGCCGGCCCACGAGCGGGTGCGGCCGGTGGGTCACCGTGACGAGGTCACCCGGCCCGACCGCCCCGGGCACGGTCATTCCACCGGGGCGAGCAGGGTGCCGGAGCCGGCCTCCCGGACCGTGATGGCCTCCATGGGGCAGGTCTCGGCGGCGTCCAGCACCGCGTCGTCGGGTTCGGTGACGGGCCGGACCGCCCGCGACCGGCGGTCGCGCACCGCGAAGTGCTCGGCCGCCACGGCCACGCACACACCGGAGCCGACGCACCGTGCAGGATCGACGGTCACCTCCCATTGCCGCTCAGCCATGTCCGACCTCGCTCTCACCGGCGGTACCGGCGGCGGGCAGCGTGTCCAGCCGGATGTCCTGGAAGGTGATCCGCAGACGGTCGGGGCCCCGTACGGACACGTGCGGCCGGTAGTGCAGCGACGCCTCGTCCAGCCGCGGCTCGACGAACGCCTGGGCGAAGGCGTCGAGAGCGACGGCGCCCTCCATGCGGGCCAGCACCGAGCCGAGGCAGAAGTGCGGTCCGGCGGCGAAGCCCAGGTGTCCCGGATCGCCCCGGGTGATGTCGAAGCTGTCCGCCTCGTGGTGCTGCCGGGGGTCCCGGTTCGCGGCGGCCAGCAGCAACAGCAGCGGCTGTCCGGCGGCCACCTCGTGGTCGCCCAGGGTGAACGGCTCCCGTGCGATCCGGGTGACCATCTGGGTCGGGGCGTCGTAGCGCAGGACCTCCTCCACGGCGGCCTCGGCCAGTTCGGGCCGCTCGCGCAGCAGCCGCAGCTGGTCGGGCCGGCGCAGCAGCGCGAGGAGGCCGTTGAGGATCAGGTTGGCGGTGGTCTCGTGGCCGGCGACCAGCAGCAGGACGCAGGTGAGGATCAGGTCCCGTTCGCCGAGATGGTCGCCCTCCTCCTCGGCGGCGATCAGCTCGGACAGGATGTCGGCGCGGGGCTCCCGCTTGCGCTCCTCGATCAGCCGGGAGAAGTAGCCGACGAAGCCGGCACGGGCCTCGTCGACGTTCCGTTCGACCTCGGTGGTCAACTCGCCGGGGACCAGCTGCGGGTCGATCGTGAAGGCGATGGAGTGCGCCCACTTCTCGAACACCGGGTGGTCCTCCCGGGGCACGCCGAGCATCTCGCAGATCACCCGGACGGGCAGCGGGTAGGCGAAGTCGGAGACCATGTCCACGCTGTCGGCGCCGCTCGCGGCGATGTCCGCGAGCAGTTCGCGCACGATGGCCTGGACGCGGGGCCGCCAGCGTTCGATGACCCGCGGCTTGAACGCCTTTCCGGCGAGCCGGCGCAGCCGGGTGTGGTCCGGCGCGTCCAGGTTCATCAGGTTGGGCTGCTGGGGCACCTTGGTGATCCCGGCGCCCAGCCGGTTGCTGCTGACCCGGGGGCTGCGCAGCACGGTCTCGCAGTCCGCGCGCCGGCCCACGACGACGATGCCACTGGCGGGGTCGGTGAAGGGGGACGCCTCCCGCAACTCCTCCAGGAGGGGGTAGGGGTGGGCCCGGGATGCCTGGTCGGCGAGCCGGGCCAGCCCGGTGGTCAGGGTGGTGGTCATGTTCTGCGTGCTCCTTTGGGGGCGGGTACGCGGGGGCCGCCGGCGCGGGTGGCCGGGAGCGGCGTCACCGGCCGTAGAGGGTGCGCACCATGCGCACCAGGGCCGGCATCGTCCCCGGGCGTCGGCGGAAGGAGGTGGGTTGCATCAGCGGCCGGAACCGCTGGCTGGTGACGGCCTGGGTACGGGTGAACTCGCGCAGCCCGTCCGGGCCGTGGACCCGGCCGAAACCGGACTCGCCGACCCCGCCGAAGGGGACGGCGGGCATTCCGGCGAAGGCGATCACGGCGTTGACGGACACCATGCCGGCCCGCAGCCGGGCGGCGACGCTGCGGCCTCGGCTCCGGTCGCGGGTGAAGACGGAGGCGCCCAGTCCGTAGCCACTGGCGTTGGCGCGCTCCACGGCGTCCTCCACGGAGGCCACCCGGTTCACCACGAGCACCGGTCCGAAGGTCTCGTCGGTGACGGCCGCCGAGTCCTCCGGTACGTCGGCGAGGACGATCGGGGCGACGTACGGCGGGGTGATGGACTGGGGGCCGCCGAGAACCGCGCGGGCGCCGCGGGCCAGCGCGTCGCCGACATGGGCGGCGATGACGTCGAGTTGCCGGGGCAGCACGATCCGGCCGAGGTCGGCCTCGGGGCCGTCGCCGGTGCGCAGGGCCGCCGCACGCTCGGTGACCAGGCCCAGGAAGCGGTCGGCGACGGCATCGACGACGTAGACGCGTTCCAGGCCGACACAGGTCTGCCCGGCGTTGGTCATCGCCGCCCAGACCGCGGCGTCGGCGGCGGCGTCGAGGTCGGCGTCGGCGGCGACGACCATGGCGTCCTTGCCGCCGCCCTCGATCACCACCGGTGTCAGGTTGTCGGCGCAGGCCGCCATGACACGGCGTCCGGTGGCGCTGGAGCCGGTGAAGGAGATCTTGTCGACGGCGGCCCGGCACAGCGCCTCGCCGGTCGTCCCGTCGCCCGTGACGACGTGCAGCACCCGGGTCCCGCCGGTGACCTCGGCCAGGGTGGCCATGAGCCACTCGCCGGTCCTCGGGGTCAGCTCGCTGGGCTTCAGCACGACGGTGTTGCCGCCGGCGAGGGCGGCCGAGACGGGGCCGATGGGGATGAACGCCGGGTAGTTCCAGGGGCCGATGACGCCGACGACGCCGAGCGGCCGGTGGGTCACCTCGACCGCGTGGTTGAACATCAGCAGGCCGGGCGAGACCCCGCGGCGGCCGAGGACCCGGGCGGCGTGGGCGGCGGTCCAGCGCAGGTGGTGGGCGACGAGGACCACTTCGAGACGGGCGTCGTCCGCCGTCTTGCCGGTCTCGGCGCGGATGAGGTCGACGAGCTCGTCCGAGCGGCGCAGGATCAGCGCGCACCAGGCGTTGAGGGCCTTGCGCCGCCCGGCGAAGCCGAGCGCGTCCCAGCCGGGCTGGGCGCGGCGGGCGGCCTCCACCGCGGCGGTGACGTCGCCCGTCCGGGAGGTGGTCGCACGTGCGGCGGGCGGCGGGTCGGTGGCCGTGGTCATGCCCGGGCTCCCGCCTCGCGCGGTTCGGGAAGGGCGAGCACCTTGGTCATCGGGCGCAGGGAGATGGAGGTGTCGCCGTAGCGCAGGAAGTCGCCGGGCACCAGCTGCAGCCGGAACCGCTGGTGGATCATCGCAGTGATCATCCGCAGTTCCAGCAGGGCCATGAAGTTGCCGATGCACATGCGCGCGCCCGCGCCGAACGGGAAGTAGGTCATCCGGGGCCGCTCCTTGACCCGGTCCGGGTCGAAGCGGTGCGGGTCGAAGGCCTCGGGGTTGTCCCAGTAGCGGGGGTTGCGGTGGGAGACCAGGGGCGAGAGCAGCACGGAGGAGCCGCCGGGGATGTGGAAGCCGCCCAGCTCGTCGTCGGCCACGGCGTCCCGGGGGTAGATCCAGATCGGCGGGTACATCCGCAGGCTCTCGTCGACGACCTGGCCGGTGTACGGCAGCCGCTCCACGTCCTCGGGGGTGGGCTCGGCGCCGCCCAGCACGCGGCTGAGCTCGTCGTCGAGTTCCTCGGCGACGGACGGGTGGTTGGCGATGGAGACCAGCGTCCACAGCAGGGCGACGGCGGTGGTCTCGTGACCGGCGAGGTAGATGGTGAGCATCTCGTCGCGGATCTCGTCGTCGGTCCAGCGGGCGCCGGTGACCGGGTCGGTGGCGGCCTCGATGAGTTCCATCAGCGGCCCCTCCCCGGTGGCCGCGTGGTTGTCGCGGATCTCGGTGACGAGCCGGGTGAAGATCCGCCGGTCGCGGGCGATGAGCCGGTTGCGCTTGGTCGGCAGCCAGGAGGGCAGCATCTCGCCGGCCGAGCCGTGCTTGAACATCACCTCGATCACGTTGTCGACGATGTCCTTCAGGACCGGAGCGGCGGGCCGGATGTCGTAGCCGAACAGCGAGCGGCTGAGCGTGACGAGGGTCAGGCGCAGGGTCTCGGTGACCAGGTCGACGGGCTCGCCCCGACGGGCGCGCAGCTCCCAGTCGTCGAGCATCTCCTGGGTGGCGCGCACCACGTTGGGGCCGATGGCGGTGACCGCCTTGCGCAGGAACACCGGCTGGACCGCGCGCCGGTGCGCCTTCCAGTAGTCGCCGTCGGTGGTGAGCAGCCCGTCGCCCATGACGAGCCGGAACTGCTCGTAGAGGACGCCGCGCGTGTAGTTGCCGCTGTTCTCCTTCAGGACCCGTCCCACGGCGTCGGGATCCGTCACCAGGTGCACGGTGTACGGGCCGAGGCGCATGCGGGCGACCTCTCCGTGGTCGCGCTGGGTGCGCAGCAGGAACTGGGCGGTGTCCGACTTCCACTGGGGCAGGTTGCCCAGCAGGGGTACGCCCCGCGGACCGGGGGCGACCGTGCCGCGCGGGACGGTCGCAGGGGTCGGTGCCAGGGTGGTCATGTCTCTCGTCACCTCGTTGGTTCGCCGGGGAAGCTGTCGGGCCTGCCGCTCACGGGACCGGGAACTGGCGCCGTATGAACGCGTTGTCGAAGATCCGGTCCGGGGTCAGCCGGCGCAGCGCGATGGTGCTGGCGGCGAGGAAGCCGACCGGATAGCGCGAGCGCGGCGAGCGGGACCGGACGGCCCGGACGATGGTGTCGGCCACCTGCTCGGCCTCGATGGCGAACGTGCCGGCGAGCGTTCGGCGGGTGCCGTTGTAGATGGCGTCGTAGTAGGCCGCGGTCCGTTCGTGGAAGCGGCGGTAGGGGGAGTCGGCGCGGGCCCGTCCGTCCGGGATGTGGTCCATGAACCGCTGGCCCCAGGGGGTGCGCACGGGTCCGGGTTCGACGAGGACGACCCGGATGCCGAAGCCCGCCACCTCCAGCCGGAGTGCGTCGCTGAGGGCTTCGACGGCGTGCTTGCTCGCGTGGTAGTAGCCACCGCCCGGGGCCGCGTACCGCCCGAAGATGGAGGACACGTTGACGACGGTGCCGGTCCCGCGGGCGCGCATGCCGGGCAGCACCAGCTGGGTGAGCCGGACCAGGCCGAAGACGTTGGTCTCGAACTGGTCGCGCACCTGCTCCAGCGGGGTCTCCTCGAAGGTGCCGGACAGTCCGTATCCGGCGTTGTTGACGAGGACGTCCACCGCGCCGTGCTCGGCCTCGACGGTCTCGACCGCGGCCTTGGCGGACTCGGGGTCGGTGACGTCGAGGGCCAGGGTGTGCAGGCCGCGCGCGGCGAGGCCGTCGAGCGTCTCCGGCTTCCTGGCGGTGGCGTAGACGCGGTGGCCGGCGGCGTGCAGGCGCAGGGCGGTGGCCCGTCCGATCCCCGACGAGCACCCGGTGACGAGGGCGGTCGAGCGCTGTGCCATGGTGCCTTCCCCTTCCTGGGGGCTTGATGGGTACGGATGGGTGTGCTGGTGTGCCGGGTGTGCTGGTGTGCTGGATGTGCCGGTGCGCTGGATGTGCCGGTGTGCGCACGAGGTGGTACCGGACGGCCGGGGGCGGGCATCGACGGGAACGCCCCCGGCCGTCCGGGCCGGTGGGCGGAGCCGTGGGCCGGCTCCGCACGGGTCAGCCCAGCGCGCCGAGCTGCTGGGCGAGGTCCATGCCGTCCATCGAGAACCAGCTCTCGACGATCTTGCCGTCGACGAAGTGGTCGATGACGATCCCGGGGACCTCGAACTTCCGCCCGCTGGCCGGGATGCCGTAGTAGTCCTCGCCGGAGTGGGTGCCGCGGGCGGTGAACCGCTGCACGACCTTGTCGCCCTCCTCGATCCACTCGTCGACGACGACGTGCAGGTCGGGGAAGGAGGCGCGCTGGATGCGGACCCACTCCCTGAGGTGCTCCACGCCCTCGAAGCCGTCGGCGCGGGTGCCGTGGCTGATGTGGTCGGGGATGGCCTTGTCGTAGACGGCGTCGAGGTTGCCCTTGTTCAGGCACTCCTCGTAGTAGTGCTCAAGCAGCTTGCGGTTGGCGCTGACGGGCGCGGTGTCGCTCATGTCGTGAACTCCTCGGTGCGTTCGGTTCGGTCGGCCGCGTCGCAGTCGCGGTCGGCTGCGGCTGCGGCTGCGGCTGCGGCTGCGGTTGCGGTTGCGGTCAGATGCGGTTGGCCGCGAGCCCGCGGATGCGGACCACGGTCTGGCCGGTGTCCGCGTGCCGGGCACGCCAGACACCGAGTGCCGGGTCTCCTTCGAGCCGGACGCGTCCGCCGGCGGTCGCGTCGACCGCCGGAAAGGAGAGGTGACGGATCGTCAGTGGCTCGTGGGTGACGGACAGTCCGGGGGCGCGCTCGGTGACCGCGCGGACGATGTTCTCGAGCGCGGCGACCGGCACCAGGCACGCGGGCGGCTGCGGCACCACCCAGAGGTCGGGTGCCGTGCAGCGGCCCGCCTCGGCGACGATCCGGTGCGGTCCTTCCGGTCGCCAGCGCACCACCGGCACCACCACCCCGTGCCAGCGGAGCACGGGCGCGGCGGTGAGCAGGGTGGTGCCGACGGCGTCGGCGCCCCGCCCGGCCGGCGGGCGTCGCGGCGGGGTCGCGGTGTCCTGTGCGGCGGCTGCCGCGCCGGGTGCGCCGAAGACCAGCCGCAGGCGCGCGCCGGCCGCGTCGTCGGCGCCCGCCGCCGTCGTGCCGCCAGGCCCCGTGCCGTGGAAGGTGACATCCACCCGCCAGCGGCCGTCCGTGCTCTGCCGCGCCCGGATGTCCCGGCGCAACCGGAGCGGCCCGCCGTCCGCACAGCGCAGCAGGCTCCACGGGACGCGCAGGTCCTCCACGGCGTGCAGGGCGTGGTCGGGCAGTTCCGCGGGGGTCACCCACTCCGCACCGCGCACGGCGCTCTCCAGCAGCATGCCGAGCGGCACGGCGGGCGAGCCGTGCACGGTGAAGTCGCCGATCGCCGGGCTCGTCGCGGGATCGAACGTGACGACGCCGCAGAGGCGTTCGTGCGGCTGGAACACCTCCGGTTCGCCCAGGTGGAAGACCTTGGGGTAGGTCTCGGCGTAACCGGGCAGGGAGGGTGGCACCGGGTAGCCGACGGCCTGCACCGGGTCCAGCGCACGGCCCAGCGGACCGACGAAGGTGATCTCGCCGCGGCTGCCGGCGAGCAGCTCCGCCTGCCAGTGGTCCAGGCCCTCGGACAGGTCGAGGGCCGCCATGTAGCGCAGGCTCGCCTCGAAGTTGGAGATCAGCCCCACCCGGGCCCAGGTCGGCCAGGCCAGCGTCATCACCGGGTACGACAGCCGCCGTTGGGCCCACAGGCCCAGCCGGGCCAGGCACTCGTTGGCGGCCGCGTAGTCGAACTGGCCGACCATGCCGCCGAGCCGCCCGGTGAGCGAGCCCACCGTGCACAGCAGCTTCAGCGGCCGGTCGTCCAGGGCCCGCACCAGGTGGACGAAGGAGTCGACCTTGGTCGCGACCACGGCGGCCACGTCGTCGTCGGACTTGTTGGGCAGCCGGGTCGGCCGGTCCACGCCCGCGTTGTGCACCACGACGGTCAGGCCGGGCACCCCGGCGACGAGCGCCTGCACCTGGCCGGGATCGGTGAAGTCGCACTGCCGGTAGTCCAGGCGCAGGCCCTCGGCGCGGGCGGAGCGCAGATGACCGACGAGTTCCCAGGTGCTCTCGGCGTGCCCGATGTCGCGGCGGATGTCGGCCACGCCGCGCCCCTGCCGGTGCCCGTCCCACAGCTCGGCCCGGCGCTCGGTGAGCCGCTCAGGGGTGTGGTCGTCCCAGGTGTCCTCGTCGGGCAGCCGCCCGCGTCCGGTCACCACCACCCGCAGCCCGAACTCGGCGCACAGCCGCCGGGCCAGCGCCATGCCGATGCCGCGGCCTCCGCCACTGATCAGCACGGTGTCGTCCGGACCGAGGCGCAGGGCCGGCGGGCCGGCCCGTACGGCGTCCGGGGTCAGGGTCCAGCGCCGTCCGTCCCGGATCCCGATCTCGCTCAGGCCCGGGCGGCCCAGCTCGTCGCCCACCAGCCCGGGCAGACCCCCGCGTTCGTCGAGGGCGATGTCGAGGACCCGTACCCGGCAGTTGGGCAGCTCCCGGTGCAGCGTCTTGGCCAGGCCCGCCCACAGCCCGCCGAGCGGCTGGGCGAGGTCGTCGTCGGGGTGGTATCCCATGCCGCCGCCGTGATAGGTGACGGCGAGGTAGGTGAGCCGCTGCGCCGAGGTCTCCCGGCTCCACTGCGCGTAGCAGTGCCGCAACGCGTCGAAGGTGCGCAGCAGTGCCGTACGCCACCGGCCGGCTCCGGCGTCGGCCGAGAACCGCTCGGCGAGCGTCAGGTCGACCAGGGTGTCGGGCACCGGGCCGGCGTCGGCCGAGGGGCCGGGCAGCACGGTCGCGCCCCGGGCGCGCAGTTCGCCACGCACCCGCTCCGCGTCGTCCGGGGTGCCGCCCAGGACGAGCACCCGTCGGCCGGCGAGGCCACCGGGGCTGTCGGGGGCCGGGGCGGGCGTCAGCCGCCACAGCATGCGACGCACCGGACGCGTCGTGGTGTCGGCTCCGCCGGCGCCGTCGGCGGCGGCGGCGGACGCCGACGCCGACGCCGACCGGCCTCCGGCGTGGCCGTCGAGGAGCGGGAGGTCCGTGAGCGTGGTCATGCGGTACGCCCTCCCGCCCCGGCCGGGCCCTGCGCGGGCGGACGCACCTCGCCGGTCTCCGGGTCGAGGTACCCGATCACCGTGGCGTCCAGGTCCTTCATCTGGGCCACGACGTGACCGCCGGGGGCGACGGCGACGAACCGGTTGCCGGACCGCGGCGCGGCCGAGAACCCGGGCTGCGTGACGTAGAGGTCCAGCGCTCCGTGGGTCTGCGCCAGTTCCAGGTCGTTGGCGCTCTGGTAGAGGTCGATGCGCCGGACGGACAGCGGGGCGGCGACCGGGACGAGCCCGTCCACCGGGTCCAGCACCCCGGTCCGCGCCAGGGCGTCCAGCAGCACGGTCGGCATCAGGAACTGCCGCCAGGGGCCGGTGACGGGGTCCAGCTCCGGCCGGAACACGGAGCGGGCGCCCAGCCGGTGGCGCCGGGTGTCGGTGGTGGCCCGGAACGGTCCGCTCAGCAGGACGGGGGCCGACGGCACGTGGTACGGGTCCACGACGGGCTGCTCCCCCTCGCCGTCCCACCGCTGCCACTTGGGCGCCGTGGGGAAGGCGCCGGCGACCAGCACCCGCACGGTGAAGTGCGGTTTGCCGGACACCAGCAGCACTCCGGACGGGGCGATCACGTCGTGGGTGACGGAGACCTCCACGGTGGTCAGGTCGCCGACCCGCTCGGTGATCCGGGCCGTGATCCGCTTGGGCGCCTGGGAGACGCCCTCGCGGACCTGGAGGAAGTGCAGGAAGCGCAGGTCCTCGAAGGCGACCACGCAGCCGTCCGGTACGAGGGCCAGGGCTGCCTCGGCGGCGATCTCCGTGACGAAGGTGCCGGGCAGCGTCGGCACTCCGCGCACCAGGTGCCCGGTGAGATAGCCGTCGCTGTCCAGGTCGAAGGGGCACTCGAAGCGCACGGTGCCCGTGCCGTCGCCGGTGTCCGCCGGGACCGTACGGCGCAGATAGAACCGGCCACGGGCGGGGCCGCCCGGCTCCTTGGCCGAGGTCCGGGGGACGGTCGTCGAGTCCCCGCCGGCCGGGGCCTGCGGTGCGGCGGCGACTGCCGGCCGCCCGGCGAGGTAGCCGGGGTAGAACGACTCCACCGTGGCCCGTTCCGCCGCCCCCATGTGCACGAGCGAGGCGGTGCGGTCGGCGGTGCCGAGTTCGGCCAGGAAGTGCCGGATGCCTTCGGCGACCGGCATGTGGCTGTAGGAGCCCGCACGCTTGAAGTACTCGCGGGTCAGCTCGTTGGCGCCCATCCCGACCTCGTCCCAGAGGGTCCAGCCGATGACGAACTCCGCGACTCCGGTCGCCCTCGCGGCGTAGGCGGCGGCCGTGGCCAGGTAGTCGTTGCCGGACGCGTAGTCCGGCTCGCCGCGCTGCCCGAAGTGGCCGAGCAGCGACCCGAAGTCGCACCACAGGCGCGGCGGACGGCCGGCGAGCGCGCGGTGCAGGTTGCGGTGCGCGGCCAGCTTGAGGTCGCGGATGCGCCGGAACTCGCCGAAGTCCTTGTCCTGGATGAGCGCGGAGCGGTTCAGGCCGGGTGCGTTGACCAGCAGGTCGATCCGGCCGTGCGCGGCATGGACGGTGTCGAGGGCGCGGCGCACCGACTCCTCGTCCCGTGCGTCGCAGTGCAGGTAGGTCACCCGCCCCGCCCCGCTGTGCCGGGCCATCCGGTCCAGGTTCCGCCGGGCGGCACGCGCGTCGGCCATGCGGTCGAAGTTCCTGTTGATCTCGGCGACGGTGCGGCCGCCCGCGGTGAGCTGCTCGCGGATGTACCGGGCCCGGGTGGCCGCGAACTCCTCGTCCGTGCCCTCGAAGGTCGCGGCCGGATAGCTGTCGACCGGATTGCTGCCCAGCGCGTAGATGCGGCTGCCGTACCGCTCGGCGACCGCCGTGAGCAGCTCGGCGGTGATGCCGCGGGCCCCGCCCAGGGCGACCACCACGGAGTCCCCGTCCAGCGGGGCGGAGCCGTCCGTGGCGGCGGTGGCCGGCCGTGCGGTCAGGGTGGGCAGCCGGCGCCGGTCGCCGTCGCGGTGGACGACCGGGAACGGCCGCTCGCAGGCACGCTCGGCCGCGATCAGTTCCGCCGCGGCCCGCACGTCGCCGGTGGCGGTCAGCAGGGCGAAGCAGTCCGCGTCCGGGCGTTCCAGGCGCACGCACTTCAGCAGACCGGTGAAGAGCCCGGCCAGCGGGTGGGCGGTGCCCTGCGGCTCGGCGCCGAGCAGGGCGAACACCACGGAGGCGGGCGCCTCACCGAGGTCGGCGTAGCGCTGCTGTACGACGAGGAAGGCCAGGTCGTGCAGGGCGGTCAGGCCGGGGTGGTCCGCGGTGAGCGCGGTGCGCGGCGGCGCGGACTCGGTCAGGTCCGTGACCAGGACGACATGGCGCACCGGCCGGCCCAGCGCCTCCAGGGCCGAGCGCACGTCCTCGGGAGTGCTGGTCACCTGCCGGACCGCGGGTCGCTCGCCCGTGACGGGGGTGGTGCTGAACACGGTGCAGCCCGTGGCATGCCGGGCGAGGCGCTCGGCGAGACCGGGCCGGTCGGTGAGGATCAGTGCGCCGTCGGGCACCGCGGCGGGCACCGGGTGGCGGGGTGCGGCGGGTGCCGGGGTGAGCGTGACGGCGTACCGCTCGACCAGGTCGGCGACGGCCCCGGTCACGGCGGCCTCGGTCCGTCCGGGGCCGGAGCCCCGCGGGTCCTGTGCCGCGTCTCCGGCGGAGACGACGAGCTGGGTGGCCCGGTCGTGGCCGTTCTCCCGGCAGTGGATGCGGGTGGTGCCGGTCCGCTGCAGGGCGCGCAGGATCTGCGCTCCGCCGGCGGCGCCCAGGTAGTGGCCGTAGCCGCCGCGCGAGCCGCAGTCGAGGATGTCCGGTGCCGCCTCGCCGGTGCCCGCGTCGCGGACCTCGGCCTCGTCGACGATGCCGAGGACGCGCAGGCCGGCCTCCCGGGCGGCGCGCTCGGTGGTCAGCCCGAACAGGAAGGCTCCCTCGGCCGGTCGCACCGGCTCCTCGAAGACATCGCTGAGCAGGCCCCCGAGTTCGGGCAGGCTGTTGCCGTTGATGCCGCCCGCGAGCACGAAGTCCAGCTCGCCGCTGCGCAGATAGCGGACGGCCGTCGCGAACGCCGCCACGGTCGAGGCGAGTCCCGCGTCCACCGTGATGTTCGGGCCCTTGAGGTCGAAGTAGTTCGCCACGCGGGCCGAGATGATGTTGGGCATCATCCCCGGGAAGCTGTCCTCGTTCGACGGCGGAACCAGTGAGCGGACGCGTTCGCGCATCCGCTCCAGCAGCGGTGAGAGCTGCGCGGTGCCGGCGAGTTCGGGGTCCTGGCGCAGGGCGTGCTCGATGTCGTCGAGGTAGCAGCGGTTGGCGTAGAGCATCGCGGCCCGGGTGGGTCCCATGTGGCCGACCACGACGCCGGTGCGCTCGGTGTGCCGCTGCCAGAAGTCGCCCAGCTGGTCACGTAGGTCGTGGGCGCAGGCCAGGATCATCAACTGGCAGCGGTCGATGGTCCGTACCGTGGCCGGAGGCATCCGTACCTGCTGGAACGGCGGCGCCGGGTACTGCTCCCCGAAGCTCCGCTCGATGTCCCGGGCACCGGAGAGCCACTGCAGGACCTGGTCACGGTCCTCGACTCCCGGCAGCTTGACCGACCATCCCACCACCGCGATGCGGTCGGAGTCGGGCCGGGCCACGGCCGCCGTACGGTGCTCCGCCCTCCCGGCGGCACGGCCGTCGGTCTGCTCGGCCGCCGTCTGCTCGGCCGCCGTCTCCTCGGTGACGATCAGGTGCGCGTTGGTGCCGCCGAACCCGAAGCCGGAGATCGCCGCCGTGCGCGCCCGGCCGGGGACGGCCGGCCACGGCCGCGGGCTGGAGGAGATCTCCAGCCGCGTGCGGTCCAGTTCGAAGACCCCTGGGGCGGTGGAGAAGCGGTACTGGCCGGGAATCGTCTCCCCTTCCAGCGCGAGCACCGACTCGATGAGCGAGACCACGCCCGCGGCCCAACCGGTGTGTCCGATCAGCGACTTGTTGGAGGTCACAGCGGTGGACCGGGTGTTGCCGTAGTGCTCCCGGAGCGTGGTGAACTCCGCGAGGTCGCCGGCCGGGGTACCGGTGGCGTGGGCGTTGATCCAGTCCACCTCGGCCCCGTCGATGCCGCCGGCCTCCAGGGCCCGTTCCACCGCCAGGTTCTGCCCGGTGGAGCTGGGCGCGTAGATCGCCTTGCCCTTGCCGTCCGAGGAGGACCCGAACGCCTTGAGCACGCCCAGGACGCGGTCCCCGTCGGCCCTGGCCCGGCCGAGCCGCTTCAGTACGACGACTCCGGCGCCGTCGGCGAAGATCACGCCGTCCGCCTCGGCGTCCAGCGCGTGCACCGCACCGCGCTGGGACAGGCCCTTGAGCTTGGAGAACAGCACGGTCCCGCGCGGGGCCAGCGCGAAGGCGCCGCCGCACACCGCGATGTCCTGCTTGCCCATCAGCAGGCCCTTGATGCCGATGTCGATGGCGTACAGCGAGGAGGAGCAGGCCGTGTCGACCATCTGGAGCTGGGTGCCGTCCGGCAGGATGCCCGCCATCGCGGTGTGGCCCACCTGGTGCGGCAGGAACCGCGGTGCGTCGGTGGCGCCCCGGTGGTAGCGGCCGGACAGGACCTTGTCGACGCGGCCCACGAGGCGGGTGCGTGCCTCCTCCGTGAGGTCCAGGTCGGCGGCGATGTCCGCGGTGAGGTGCCGGGCGGCGTGCAGGACGCCCGCCTCCTCCAGGTGCTGGCTGCCGTCGGCGGTGTAACCCACGTGGAAGGAGAAGCGGTCGTCGTCGCCGACGTGTACCCCGTCCAGGGCCTGGACCAGCGAGTGGCGCAGCCACAGCGTGGTCAGCTCGGTCTCGTCCGGGGACTGCGACAGGCCGTCGAGGACGGCGTGGCCCGGCTCGAAGTCCGTGATGAACACGCAGGTGTCCTGGTAGGACTTGTCCTCGGCCGACCGGTCGGGCGAGGAGAACCGGCTCCGGTCCCAGCGGTCCTCGGGCACCTCGATGAACAGCTCACGGCCGGTGGTGCGCAGCTGCCAGAACGCCTCGGGGCTGTCGGCACCGCTGACCACGAGCCCCATGCCGACGACGGCTATCTCGTCGTCCTCGGCGATGTCCGCGTCCGCCTCCGGCGGGGCGAGGGCGGCGGACAGGGGCGCGACGGGTGCCGGCCCGGCAGGCACGGTCGGGGCGGGTGCCGTCGGGACGGGCACGGTCGGGGCGGGTGCCGTCGGGGCAGGCACGGTCGGGGCGGGTGCCGTCGGGGCAGGCACGGTCGGGGCGGGTGCGGTCACGGACGGCACGCCCTCCGCGACCGCCTCCGCCTCCGCCTCGGCCTGCACGGCCGAGGCTGCCGCCGCCTCCGCGGTCGACGCCACCGCGGCCGTGACCGCCGTCCCCGTGCCGGTGGTGCCGGCGGTGCCGGCGGTGCCGGCGGTGGCTGCCCCGGGTGCCGCGAGTGCGGCCGGCGTGGTCGCGAGCGGCGAGAGCAGCGGTGCGCCCAGGGACAGTCCCCCGTCGGCCAGCACGACCTGGCCGGTGATCCAGCCGGCCCGGTCGGAGGCGAGGAAGGCGACGATCTCGGCGAACTCCTCGGGCGTGCCCAGGCGTCCGAGCGGCGTGCTCGCCGCGATGGCGGCCTGCATCGCCCCGGCGTCGGGGAAGGCGTCGGCGACCTCGCTGACGAGCATCGCCGCCGAGGCGGTGTTCACCCGGATGTTGAAGGGCGCGAACTCCACCGCCAGGTAGCGTGCGGCGGCCTCGACCGCAGCCTTCGCGGGTGCGCAGGCCAGGTAGTTCGCCATGACGAGCTGGGAGCCGCCCAGGGCGGAGATGTTCACGATGGAACCGCCGCCGGCCCGCCGCATCAGCGGGACGGCCGCCCGGGCGCAGCGCAGACCGCCCTTGAGATTGGTGTCGAGGGCCTTGTCGAGATGGGCGTCGGTGACCTCGGAGCCGGGGACGAGCGCCCCGTCGGCCGCGTTGTTGACAAGGATGTCGAGCCGGCCGAACCGCTCCTCGATCTCGGCGAACATCCGGTCGACCTGCTCGGGGCGGGCCACGGAGGCGCGGAGCAGGTCCACCCGGGCGCCCCGCGCCCGCAGTTCGCGCTGCGTCTGCTTGGCCTGCTCGTGCGAGTGGAAGTAGTTGACGAGGACGTGGGCGCCGTGGTCGGCGAGGGTGGCCGCGATGGCCCTGCCCACGTTGCGCGCGCCGCCCGTGACGAGTGCGATCTTGCCGGTCAGGTCCTGCATGGACGTGGTCCCCCCGGTCCGCCCGCTCACGCCGCAGCGCCCTGGAGCCGGTGACCGCTCAGTTCGCGGTGGATGAGGTCGGCGATCTTGTCGAGCGTCTCGTAGTCCGCCAGCCGGAAGTCCGCGCCCCGCGGCGGGAGCCCGAAGTGCTCCGACGCCCGCGACAGCAGCTCCACCTGCTTCACCGAGTCCACTCCCAGCTCCGCCTCCAGCAGCACACCCGGCGTGAACACCTCCTCGGGGTACTCCAGGGCCTGCGCGTACAGCCCCCGCACCGTCGCGAACACCTCGTCCCGACCCGGCAGACCGGCCGCACCGGCCACACCGGCGGCAGGCTGGGCGCCCGCCTCCGCCGTACCGGCCCGCACGGCACCGCTCACGGTGCCGAGTTCGCCGTGGACGAGATCGGCGATCTTGTCGAGCGTCTCGTAGTCCGCCAGCCGGAAGTCCGCGCCCCGCGGCGGGAGCCCGAAGTGCTCCGACGCCCGCGACAGCAGCTCCACCTGCTTCACCGAGTCCACTCCCAGCTCCGCCTCCAGCAGCACACCCGGCGTGAACACCTCCTCGGGGTACTCCAGGGCCTGCGCGTACAGCCCCCGCACCGTCGCGAACACCTCGTCCCGGCCCGGCAGACCGGCCGCACCGGCCGCACCGGCCACGGCGGCCACACCGGCGGCCGGCTGGGCGCCGGTCTCCGCCGTGCCGGCCGCGTCCTCGCGCGAGGCGGTACGGAAGTCCGACAGCCGCTGGTTCACCAGCGCGGTGATCTCGTGGCCGGTCGTGGTCCAGAAGGTGGAGAACTCGGCGGCGGTCAGCTCGGGGGCCAGGTACTGGCGCAGGGACTCCAGTTCCTCACCGGCCGCCAGACCCGCCCGCCGGAGCTCGGCCAGGGTGTCGGGCAGCCGCAGAGTGTTGGCGCGGCCCACGGACAGCGTGGACAGTGCGGTGAGGTCGTCAAGGCTGCCCAGGACCTTGGGCACCAGCGACGTGAGGGTGGCACGTCCGCCGGCCTCCACGAAGGTGCTCGCACCGCGCTCGTGGAGGAGGGCGATGGCCGAGGAGAACCGCACCGGCAGCGTGAAGTGGTCGGCGAGCCGGTCGGCGAGGCTCTCGTCCTGGTCGTAGAAGCGCTGCAGGATCGGCGAGTACACGGGCACGCTCAGCGGGCCGCGCGGCAGGTCCCGTACGGCGGCCGCGAAGTCGGGGGCCGCCGAGGCGAGCATGGGGTTGTGGAACGCGAACGCGGCGTCCAGTTCGGCGCAGCCGATCCTGAGCTGCTCGGCGATGGCCTTGACCTGGTCGATGGCCTCGCGGGGACCGCTCAGCACGGTCTGGGCGGCGTGGTTCTCGGTGGCGACGGCGAGACGGTCGTCCTCGACGAGTGCGATGAGGTGCCGGGCGCGGGCGGGCGAGGCGGTGAGCGCGACCATCACTCCGGTGCCCGCGTCCCCTCCGGCGATGGCGGCGGTGCGGCGCAGTACGATCCGGGCGCCGTCCTCGACGGAGTAGCCGCCCGCGGCCACCAGTGCCGTGATCTCGCCGAGGCTGTGGCCGACCAGGGCGGACGGCTGTACGCCGTGCTCGGTCAGTACGCGGTGGGCCGCCAGGCCCGCCCCGTAGATGGCGAGCTGGGACAGCCAGGGCTCGTCCTTGAGCAATTCGGTCAGTTCCACCGGTGTGTCGCGGAACAGGGCCGTGGACAGGTCCCGTCCGTGGATCTGACGGGTGACGGAGTCTATTTGTGCGAAGACGGCCCGCACCTGCGGGTAGCCGTGGGCCGCGCGGCTGAGCGCGACGCCGTCGAAGCCGCCTTGGCCGGGGAAGAGAAGAACAGGGCCGGCATACTGCTGCGTACCGGTCATGGTGGGATTCCTCCAGAACGAGGTGTCGCGGGGCTGCGCCCCGAGCGCCGCACTACGGCATGGACGCGCGTGCGTGTCGTCGGGGGCGGGAAGGGCCGGGTCGTACCGGGGTGCGGCTCAGGCGGCCGTGCTGCGCAGGAGCAGCTCGCCCATCAGGCCGAGCCGGGCCGCAAGCAGTCGGTCGGCGAGCCGGGCCGTGGCCTCCGGCCGGCCGGGAACGGCGTGGAGCAGCCAGCGCAACATGCGGATGTTCCGCGGCAGTCCGCCCTCTTCGTCGAGGAAGTCGAACAGCTCGCGGAAGGTACGACGGGAGTAGAACTCGGTCGGTGGGACGACCGTGGCGAACAGGCCGATCATGCCGCGCGCGTGCCAGGGGCTGCGGCTCATCGCCTCGATGAGCGCCCGCTCCTCCAGCGAGTGGTCGAGTATGCGCGCGTAGTCCCGGGTGTAGTCGTAGTGGTCCCGGACGAGCGCGTCCCGGGCGCGGGCGTACGCCGCCAGCTCCAGGTGCATGGCACGGCCGCCGGACAGACTCCGGTGCACGGCCTCGGCGAGGAGTTCGGCACCGAGTACGGCGTGGGTGATACCGGACGCGGTGATGGGGTCCCGGGTGGCGGAGGCGTCGCCGACGAGGGCCCAGCCCGGACCGTGCGGCCTGCGCAGGAAGTTGGGGACGGAACCGGTGAGCCAGCGACCGGCCCGCCGGCCCGCCCGGACCTCTTCGGCGAACTCCGGGTCGACGTCGGCCAGGGCGGCGATGACCGACCGGTCGGTCGCCTCGTCGCTGCCCGGCGAGGGGAAGTCGGCCGTGGGCCAGGCCACTCCGACGATGGACAGCCCGTCGTGGGTGGGCCAGGTGAAGGGATGGCGGCGGTTCTTGCGGTAGGTGCGGACGAGCGGGGGCTGGGGCAGCCCCTCCCAGTACGTCCACAGACTCTTGCTCAGCACCGGTTCGGACCGGTACTGCTCGGCGCCGGCCAGCCGGGCCACCTTGGAGTTCTTGCCGTCGGCGCCGATGACGACGGTTGCCTTCTCCTGGAAGCGGCCCGAGCCCTTGACCGTGCCCGCGACACCGACGACGGTGCCGTCGGCGTCGCGCAGCAGTTCCTGGACGGAGGTCTCCTCGCGCACTTCGGCACCGGCGTCAGCCGCGCAGCGCACCAGGGCCTCGTCCAGCTTCACGCGTGGCGGCGACAGCGCGTAGTCCACGCCCTCGACGGCGGGCAGCCCGGCCTCGAGCCGGACGGGGCCGCTTTCCAGGCGGTAGCGGCCGATCCGCGGGATCGTGGGGTCGCCCAGCCGGTCCAGAACCCCCCACTGCGTGAGCCGCTGGACGCCCGGGGGGTGGATGAGGTTCGTGGACGACGACGTCGGGCTGGGAAAACGCGCCCGGTCGACCAGCAGCACCCGGTGGCCGAGCCGCGCGAGCAGCAGAGCCGTGGATGCGCCGGATATTCGCGCGCCTACAACAATGGCGTCGTACACGAAAAGCCCCCCGTCAACCAACAACGATCCGGATGAAAATCCGGCTCGAGTAGCGTAACAAGACGCCCCGACCTTCCGTCAATCATTTATTTCCACGACCGCCACCTGCGCATTCTCGGTCGGTGAGAAATCCGGTCCGCTTTCTCGGCGGCCGAGAAATAACGACGATCACCGGCAAGCCCCTGGTTTCTCATGTGCCGAGAAAGGAGCGACTTCCGCAGAAAATCGGCTCGCATTCCGCTACACTGCCCCGGGCACTATTGATTACGGGCACATCTGATTTCCGGTACTACCGGTACGGGCCGACCCAGCGGAGTGAGCAGAGTTGGACAGCGCGCAGACCCCTTTCCCGGACAGCCAGGTCGCGGGCGTGGGCCCGGAACCGCATCCGTGGATCACGCCCGCCCTCGCCCTGCTCGGCAGTTGGCGCGGGTCCGGCAGCGGTGGATACGGCACCCTGGCCGACGGTTTCTCCTATGCGCAGGAGATCAACTTCAGCCATGACGGCCGGCCCTTCCTGCGGTACGAGGCGCGCGCCTGGCTCACCGACGCCGGGGGCCGGCCGGTGCGGCCGTCGGGGCGCGAGTCGGGCTGGTGGCGGGTCGGTGCCGACGGTTACCTCGAGGCGGTGGTCGCCCACCCCCTCGGGATCGTGACCACGTACGTCGGCCGGATCTCGGGGAACGAGATCGAGATGGCGTCGCGGGACATGGCCGTCACCCCGCGCGCGAAGGAGGTCACCGCCTCCCGGCGCCGCCTCACGCTCCACGAGGACGAACTGACCGTCGTCCAGGAGGTGGAGGCGGTCGGGCAGCCGCTCCAGCAGCACCTGTCGGCCCGACTGCGGCGCCTGCCCGTCTGACCGGGGCCGGGCAGGTGGAACTGTGGTGGTGGCAGCACGGCACGCCGGTGCCCGAGGGCTTCGCCGAGTTGCTGGACGCGTCGGAGCACGCGCGGGCCGCGGCCTTCCGCTTCCCGGCACACAGCACCCGGTTCGTCTGGGCGCGGGCCCTGGCCAAGCGGATCGTGGGCGCTGCCGCCGGGGTGCCCGCCCGGGCCGTACGGCTGACCCGGGAACCCTGCCCCGGCTGCGGTGACACCGGTCACGGCCCGCCGGTGGCAGAGCTCCCGTGCGGCACGGTGCACCTCAGCCTCTCGCACAGCGAGGGCTACTCGGCCCTGCTGCTGTCCCCGCGGCATCCGGTGGGCCTCGACATCGAGCGAGTGCGGCCGATGCCCGTGGACGTCCTCGCACCGGCGACCCTGGGCGGGGACGAACGCGCCTATGTGTTCGGCGAGCCCCCGGGCCCCCGCCGCTCGCTCGCCTACCTGCGCTGCTGGACGCGGAAGGAAGCCGTTCTGAAGGCGGTGGGCACCGGGGTCGTGGGCGACCTGGCCGCACTGGGCGTCCGGCCGTGGGAACCGGCGGCGCGCGTAGCGCACGGCACGGGCCGGCGTGCGGGCGACTGGCGGGTGAGCGACCTCAGGCCGGCCCCGGATCTGCTGGCAGCGGTGGCACGGCCGGCCACCGGCGCGGACGAGCCCCTCATGCCGCACCGGGCCGACGCGGACGAGCCCTTCGCACCGCACCGGGCCGACCCGGAGTCGGCCGATCCGCCCTGCTCAGTGGCCTGATCTCGCCCCCTCTTCGCACCGGTCGGAGCCTTTCGTTCCGCCCCCCGCTTCCCACGACCGGTCAACCCCCACACGGGTGGAGTACCGGCACGGCAAATTCCAGCCGAATCCGTTAGGGAGTGATACGAGTCACACCCACCCCCGTCGGACCTCTGTATCGTCCAACGAAACGGACCTGACTCACCCGTGGCAGGGCGGGGGACCACCACCCGTCGGCGCGGCAAGCAGGTACATGAAGAACAAAACGGGGGCTGTGACATGCATTTCGCGCCATTGGCAATTCACCTGACGGCACTACGACCAGGCACATGTCGCACATTCGGCGTCTAACGCCAAGACACACGCGCATCCGTCACTGACATCACTCAGTGACCCTGACGCCCGCCGGCTGCATGCCGCCATTTTCTGTGTCGAGAGGTCATATCGTGCGCCCTGGTGCCGTCCATCAGTCCGGAGTCACCCGGAGTCATTTCGCCGCGTCGCGGCAGAACAAGCACAACAACCCACCCGCCAACACATCGCACACCGCCGGGACGAGTCACGCCGAGCGCGTGTTCCGCGTGCAGCACGCCTTCACCCAGCTGGGCGGCGAGGTGCACGGGCTCGCGGAACTGGCCCGAGCCTCCTCGCTGGACGACTCCACCGTGTACCGGATCCTTCGTTCCGGTATCCAGCAGGGCGCGTTCGTCCAGGTCTCCCGGGGCCGCTACCGGCTCGGCCCCGCCGCCGCGCGGCTGGGCACCCAGGCACTGACGCCCCGGCTGGACCATGACGCGCTGAGCGACTGCCTGGAACAACTGCGCCTGACCGCCGAGGGCGGGATGGTGTTCCTGTACGGCCTGACCAACCTGGGCCACCCGCAGCGGCACTGCATCGACATGGCGGTGGGCCCACACGACCTGACCGAACTGGGCATGTCGCCCCGGGAGATCATGCGGGTCAACCGCTCGCTGCGGATCGGCGCCTCGGGCCGGTCGATCCTCGCCCACCTCTCCGACACCCTGCAGCACCGGGTGCTCGCCGAGCCGTTGCCCCCGGCCGTCGGTCCGGGGGTGTACCGGGACCGGAACCAACTGCTCGCCTCCCTGGCGGAGATCCGGGTCAAGGGGTACGCGATCGGCTTGCAGGAGTGCGCACGCGGCTGGGACTCCTTCGCCGCGCCCGTACTGTGGGACGGCACCGTGCTGGGCTCGCTCGTCCTGCTGAAGCCGGTCCACCTTCCGGCGGCCTCCCGTGACCGCTGCGTACTGGCCGTCAAGTCCGCCACGGCCGAGGTGAGCCGGCTGATGGGAGTGCTGGAACCGCAGCCGCGCGGCCGGATCGCCTGACCTTCCGCCCTCCGGCTCCCCGCAGGGGCCTCGCACGGTACCGCTGTCCGGTGCCTGCGAAGCCCCTGCGCGTTCACGCGGTCAGCGTGCCGTGACGGGCCGGCCCTCGGCCGGGGCGTCACCGCTGTCCGCCTGCGCCTGTCGCAGCCCCCGCCTGATCAGCAGGTAACCCGTCTCACCGATCAGCAGGCCCGCGACGACGATCGCGGCGGACGGCATGCCCAGGTACCGCATGTCCACGTCGTGGGCTAGGAAGAAGCGGCCGATCACCGGGGCGAGGGAGACACCGATGTAGTTCGCCGAGGAGCTCAGGGAGATGGACATCTGCGCGACCGCGGGGTTCACCCCGGCGAGCCGGTGCTGGATCGGGACGAGCATCGCCCACCCGCAGGCGCCCCACAGCATCACGGCGACGAAGGCGGTCACCAGGTGCCGGCTGGTCCACGGGGTGGTGGCGAACACGACGACCGCGATGACGCCGGCCGTGTTGATCACGACGCGGTTGCCCAGCTTGTCGGTCAGGCGCCCCGAGGTCATGTTGCCCACGACGGCCGCGATGCCCCAGGCGAACAGCAGCCAGGCCAGGGTCCGGCCGCTGCCGTCCGTGGCCGGGGCGAAGATCTGGCTGACGTACGTGTACAGGATGAACAGGCCGCTGTAGCCGACCAGGACCAGCAGCAGCGTCAGGGCGATCCGCGGATCGGTGACGGGCGACAGACGCTGCTTCAGCGTCACCGCCGGCGGGCTGGGCACGGAGGGCAGGGCCACGGAGATGGCGATCGCGGCCAGGAGACCGACCGCGGCGACGAACATCATGGTGCCGCGCCAGTCGGTGAATCCGCTGATCGCGGTGCCGATGGGGGAACCGAGTGCGGTGGCCGCGCTCAGTCCGCCGAACAGGATGGACAGGGCGGTACCCCGCCGCTCCGGCCCGGCGAGCGCGACGACGACCCCGGCGGCGGTCGGCGTGAACATGGCGCCGCCGAGCGCGGCCATCACCCGGAAGCCCATCGCCGCCTCGAACCCGGGGGCGAGCCCGGTGCCGATGTTGCCCGCGATGAACACCAGCAGGCCGCTGATCAGCAGCGCCCTGCGGGGCACGCGGGCGGCCACCGCCGCCACGACGGGCGAGAGGATGGCGTAGGACAGGGCATAGGCCGTGATGAGTTCCGCGCTGGTGGGCACGGTGACGTCGAGGTCCTTCGCCACGCTCGGCAGGATGCCGGCGACCACGAAGCTGTCCGTGCCGATGGCGAACATGCCGATGGCCAGCGTGACGAACCGCAAAGTGAGGCCTTTGTCTGTCTTTTCCATAGAGATCCCCATCGTTGACACCGGAAGCCGGGGGCGGCCGTCCTAACGGAAAATCTTCGCAACTACCGTTAGTTATCGCTGACCTTATCTCAGCCTCACGGAAACTCTCAAGTGCTAGCGTTAGGACATGGACACTGCCGAATCCTCCACCGCGACGCCCCTGCTGCAGGCTCCCGGCGAGGACCGCCACGGCGCCCTGGCACTGGTCAACACCGAGTTCCGCCGACCCAGCGGCCCGTACGACGGACTGGGCGACGCCGAGAGTGCGACCGCCTGGCTGAACGACCGGGGGCTGGTCCCGCCCGGGGTCCCTCTCGACGCCCGGCAGCTGGACCGGCTGCTCGCACTGCGGCGTTCCCTCAGGGAGTTGCTCGACGCACATCTCGACGGGGCCTCCCCCGTCCCGGCTGCTCTGTCCACGCTCAACGGCGCGCTCGCGGCGGCCCCCGCCGTCCATGAGATCCGCTGGGAGGACTCCGGCCCGGTGGCGGCGGTGTGCCGCCCGGCCGGAGATCCCGTCGGCGCGGCCCTCACCGCGCTGGCCGAGGACGGCGTGGAGCTGCTGACCGGCGCGCCGAGCGGGCGTCTGTCCACGTGCGGAGCGCCCGGCTGCACCCGTCTCTTCATCCGCAACCACGGTGCCCGCCGCTGGTGCTCGGACCGCTGCGGCAACCGCGTCCGCGCCGCGCGCCACTACGGCGACCACCGTTCAGCACGGGACCGATCGGCGTGAGGAGGGCTTCCGCGCCCGTTACCGCGCCGATTTCCGCGCTGTTCCGGTCACCCCGGTGACGGGCCCCAGCCCCGCCGGTACGGACCGGCCGCCTCCCGCCCGGCAGGCAGGGCCGGCGCTCGGCGGTTCGTCACGCGCGCACAGCCCAGTGGGCGCGGTCCGGCCTGAGGGGTGACGGACGCGCCCCGCACCCCCGCGAGGCGGAGCGACGCGGCACAGCGCGCCCGGCGCACGGCCGTCACCCGGCCGGGTCCGGGCCCGGGCCCGGACCCCGGTCGATGCCGAGGGCGGGTCAGGAGCCGGTGGCCGGGCGCGCCAGCGGGTTCGGCAGGGGCAGGTAGCGGGCGTCGGCGCCGTCCGCCCCCGTCCAGCGCAGCAGCAGGTTGGTCTTGCCGGGCAGGGTCGGCGCGGTGAGCAGGGCGGGGATCTCGGGCAGGCGGTGCCGGGCGAGTTCGAGGCGGACGGCGGGCCACGGGTCGAATCCGGGCCGGTGCTCGGCGAGGGCGCCGGCGATCTCGCTCAGGTGGTTGACGACCAGGCAGTACACCAGCCGCTCCCACCCGGCGGCCCGCGTGACGTCCGGCAGCAGTTTGGCGCCCTCGGCGTCCCGGAACAGGGCCTGCACGGGTGTGCCGGCCGCGTCCACCGCGACGAGGGTGTTCTGCAGATGGGCCTCCAGGACCACCCCGTGGTCGTGGAACGCGGTCAGCGCGGGCGGTACGACCTGCCGCAGATAGGCCTCCCACCAGCCGGCCGGGTCGACGGCGGCGGCCAGCGGGCTGTCCTCGAAGCCCTCCGCGAGACCCGCCGCGAGCAGCGGGGTGGCGCCCGGCAGCAGATGGCCGCGCAGCCCGTCCCTGACCAGGACGGCCAGCTCCTCGAAGGCGAAGGCGGCGGTGCGGTAGCCGCGGTCGCTCAGCCAGGCCGCGGGCGGCCCCAGCGCCGCGAACGCGCGCCCGGCGGCGTCGTCGGTACGGCGCAGTCTTTGCAGGTCGTGCCGCCACAGCCGGCGCACGTCGTTGGTGATGCGGACGTCCAGGCTGAACTTCAGGAACAGATCGCGGCGGGGCTCGTACACGGTGCGGACGGCGGCCGTGGGCCAGGTGTCGAAGGCCGTGGTGCCGAGCCGCAGCAGCCGGCCGTCGGCGAACGCGGGGGCGAGGTCGCGGGCGATCAGGTCGAGCTGCCAGGGGTGGGCGGGCAGCAGCCGGTAGCCGGGCGGGGCCGCGCCGAGGGCGTCCAGGGCGCCGGTGTCCCCCTCCTCGGCCACCTGGTCCTCGCGGACGCCGAGCAAGGTCAGCGGGAAGCGGGCGTGGGCCTCGGGCGCGTACGGCAGCCAGGACGCGACCGGTCCGCCGCCGCGCGCCTTGGGGGCCGGGTGGTACGGATGGCCGATGAGCAGGGACTGCTCGGAGCGCAGGTAGAGGTCCTCGGGAGGGGTGGCCCGTGTCCGGGCGGTGAGCAGGGCGGCGACCGCGTCGCGGCTGTCGATCATCTCCGCGGGCAGGTCGCCGCCGGGCAGCCCGGTGTGCCGGCGCAGTTCCTCGGCGACCAGCTTGACCAGCTCCGGATGGCCGATCCGGCGCCAGGCCCCGGCCGTGTACAGCTCGGGGTCCGCGGGGCGCCGCCCGGCGCGCACCCGCAGCAGCCGTCCGTCCGGCAGCCGGTGGACGCGGCGGTCCGCGCAGGCGTCCGGGAGCGGCTCGGCCACCTCCCGGAGCAGGCAGTTGAGCAGGGGCGCTGCCGCGTACGCGTCGGCGCGGCGGCCGGCCTCGCCGGTGGGGGGTGTGAGGTCCACGCGTTCCATTCGTCCCTCGTCCAGGGCCCGCGGTCATCCCCGCGCACAATGGGTGCGCCTCCGGGGCCGGTGATGATCAGTATGGCTGTCGTCCCCGGCAGTCCCCGACCATGGTGCCGTGCCCGCGTACCCGAGGAGCCCTGCCGTGTACCGTCCCCCCACCGCCGAGGCCGAGATCGCCGAGGAGCTGGCCGCCGTCCGGCCCGGCCTGCTGCCCCGGTACGCGGCAGAGCTGCCGGGCGCCCGCGCCGCCGTGCTGACCCGGCTGTGGCGGGCACTGGCCCATGAGCCGCTGCCGTGGCTGACCGGCCGGGTGCCGGGGCCGGACGGGCTCTCCCTGCGCCTGGCCGACGGCCGGACCCTGCACGGCCCGCACGCGGACCCGTACGCCACGAGCGCGTACGTCACCGCCGTGCGGCTGGACCGGGAGCGGTACGACGATCCGGCACGCCTGATGACCGCGCTCGGGGTGCCGCACGCGTCCGGCTTCGCGGCGGAACTGGCCGGCAGCGCGGCCTCGCTGGCGCTGTCCCGGGCGGGCGCGGACCACCCGAAGGAGTGGCCGGCCGAAGGCCGGGGGGAGGACTGGGAGTGGGAGCAGCGGGTGGTCGACGGGCACCCGTACCACCCGAACTGCCGCTTCCGGCCCGGTTTCTCGGCGGCGGACCAGCTGGCCTACGGCCCGGAGCACGGGCCCGTGGTCGGCCTGGGCACGGTGGCGGTACCGGCGGCCGACTGCCTGCTGTCCGGCGACTGGCCGGCCGAGCTGCGCTCGGGCGAGCGGCTGCTGGTCCCGGTGCACCCCTGGCAGGCCGGTCATGTGCTGGGGCGGCCGTACGACGCCTGGCGCCCGGCCCGGCCGCTGATGTCCCTGCGCACCCTGGCACTGCCCGGCGGCCCGCATGTGAAGACCGCGCTCAGCGCCCGGCTGACCTCGTCGGTGCGGGACATCTCCGTCTCCTCGGTGCAGGCCGCGGCGCCGCTGTCCGCCTTCGCCGAGGAGCTGGCGGCGCGGACCGACGGACTGCTGCACGTCACCCGCACGCTGGGGGCGGTCACGGCCCACTCCCCCGACCTCGCCGCGGTGCTGCGGGAGTCGCCGCAGGTGTACGCCGCTCCGGGGGAACGCGTTCTCCCGGTGGCCGCCCTCGCCACCACGCCCCTGCCCGACTCCCCGTCCTGGCTGGCCGCGTTGGCCCGGCTGACGCTCACCGTGGGCCTGCGCCTGCTGGAGCTGGGGGTGGCCCTGGAGGCACACGGCCAGAACCTCCTGGTGATCCTGTCGGCCGACGGCACCCCGGTGCGCCTGGTCTACCGCGATCTCGCCGACATCCGGGTCAGCCCCGCCCGCCTGGCCCGCCACGGTCTCACCCCGCCCGCCCTCGCGGACCGCCTGGTCACGGACGATCCGACCGCCCTGCGCCGCAAGCTGTTCGGCTCCCTGGTGGCGGGCGCGCTGGCCGGTACGGCGGGCTCCGGCCCGGCGCTGGCCGCCGCCCTGGAGGCCGTCCTGCCCGGCCTGCCGCCCACCCCCGATCTGGCGGCCCTGTGCGAAGGCCCGCTGCCGGCGAAGGCGTTGACCCTGATGCGGCTCTCGCCCGGCCGCGGCGGGGACGTCTGGACGACGCTGCCCCGTCCCTGTGCGGCGCGGTTCCCGGTGACCGGCTGAATCCGGGTCAGGTCCCGGGCCGGGCGGGGCCGGTGCCGCGCCGGAGGACCGGACGTCGGTGTGGCCGGGCCGGGGGCTGGATGGTCACCCTGCGTTTTGGAGTCCGACGTATCTGATCAATAGGATCCGGCGATGATCAGAAGACAACGGCTGGCGGCGGGCGTCTGCGCTCTGCTCGCCGCCCTGACGGCCGGGATCGCCTTCCCCGCCGGAGCGGTCGCCGACGAGACGGAACAGGCCGCTCCGAAGGTCGAACTGGTGCTGGACGTCAGCGGTTCCATGCGCACCCGTGACATCGACGGCGGCACCCGGATGGCCGCGGCGAAGCAGGCGTTCAACGAGGTGCTGGACGCGACCCCGGAGGAGGTCCGGCTCGGCATCCGCACGCTCGGCGCCAACTACCACGGCAACGACCGCAAGGAGGGCTGCAAGGACACCGCGCAGCTCTACCCGGTCGGCCCGCTGGACCGGACCGACGCGAAGACGGCCGTGGCCACCCTGGCGCCGACCGGCTGGACGCCGATCGGCCCCGCCCTGCTGAAGGCGGCGGACGACCTGAACGGCGGCTCCGGCACCCGTCGCATCGTCCTGATCAGTGACGGTGAGGACACCTGCCAGCCGCTCGACCCGTGCGAGGTGGCCCGGGAGATAGCGGCCAAGGGCATCGGGCTGACCATCGACACCCTCGGCCTGGTGCCGGACGCCAAGACCCGCGCTCAGCTCAGCTGCATCGCGGACGCGACCGGCGGCACCTACACCGACGTCCGGCACAAGGAGGAACTGTCGGACCGGGTGGGCCAGTTGGTCGACCGGGCGGCCGATCCGGTGGTGACACCGGTGGCCACCGAGGGCGCGGACCGGTGCGAGAGCGCGCCGACGCTCAAGTCCGGGCTCTACACCGACCGCGAGGAGTTCGGCCGGCAGCGCTGGTACAAGGTGGACGTCGAGCCCGGCCGGGAGCTGCGCGCCTCGGTGAGTGTCGCCGACGACCGGGCCGTCGACCCGGACTACGGGGTGCTGCTGCGGGCGGTGACCCTGCACGGACGGGAGATCGTGCGCGGTGAGGCCGCGGGCACCGGCCGCACCGACGTCATCTCCACCGGTCTGCGCTATCCGAAGGCCGCGAGCGACGACGACACCGCGACCGCGGAGACCGTGTGTCTCCAGGTCACCCAGTCGTTCTCGGCGGCCTCGGGGGTCAAGACCACCCCGGGTCTGCCGCTGGAGCTGACCGTCGACGTGGTCGACGGGCCGTCGGGGCACCACGACGTGGCCTCCTTCGGTCTCGGCCGTGGCTGGTGGCTGCTCGGCGCACTGGTGCTGATCGGCTTCCTGGCGGGTCTGCTGTGGGGCTGGCTGTCGCGCTGGCGGGTCGCGGTCTGGAGGACCAACTGATGCGGATCACACGAGTACTGGGCACCGCACTGCTGGCGCTGGGGCTGGCCGCCGGGCCGGCCGCCGCCGGCTCCTCGCCCTCCCCGAGCGCCTCCTCGGACGACGCGGCGTCCACCCGGGCGGGCACCTCGTTCCGTACGGCGACGGAGATCGAGCAGGGACAGCGGGCCACCGCCTCCGGTTCCACCGGCGACTACCTGTACTGGTCCTTCCCCGCGGACACCGGTCAGCGCCCCACCGTCGAGGCGACGGTGAAGCTTCCGGTGACGCACGGCTCGCAGACCTGGCAGCTCGACGTGTACGACGGGCTGCGGCGCCGCCAGTCCTGCCAGTACGGCGCCGCGACCCGGACCGCCGCGCAGGGCGCCGCCTCGGTGCAGCTGGCCTGCGTGCTGCGCACGGTGCGCGGCTGGTCGGAGCCGTGGGCCGACGACCCGCTGCCGGGCACGTACTACGTCCGGCTCACGGTGGTGGACCTCGGCGCCTCCGACCTCGGCCAGCCGGTCGGCGCGGAGGTGCGCGTCAGCTCCAAGGACATCGGCGGCGCGGCGGCGGTGGACGGCTCGCTGGGCAAGCCGCTGGTGCCCGGGATCGCCGTCAAGTCCGGACAGGACAAGGACGGTTCGAAGGCGGCGGTACTGTCCAGCTTCGGGTCGGACGGCGGCTGGTCCTCCGGCTGGTGGTCCGACCGCTGGGTGTGGACCGCGATCGGCGGTGTGCTGGCCGCACTCGCCGGCATCGGCGGCTATGTGCTGACCCGAGGGTCGGGACGGCCGTCCCGGGTGCCGCCGGGCACGTGAGCCGTACCGCACGCGTCCTCGGGTGATCCCCGCGTGAAGGCCCGCCGCCCCGGCGGGCCTTCACCTTTCTCACTCCTCGCGCAGGGCCTTGGCGAGCGCGCCGTCCCCGGTCACCGTCACCCGCCCGGCCCGTACCGCGTCCGGCAGGCCCAGCTCGCCCCGGGCGAGGGCCTCGCAGGTCTGCGCGTCCATCACCAGCCGCGCGTCCGGCACGCCGGGCGCGGGCCCGTCGCCGTACACCGGCCCGTCCTCCGCGCCGACGTGCAGGTGGAAGTCGCCTTCCCGCAGCGCTACTTCGACGACGCCCACGCCGTCCAGGGCGCGCAGCAGCGGCAGGGCGAACCAGTGTGCGCGCACGGCGTCGGTGGGTCCGCGCTCGCCCAGCTCCTCCTCACCCCAGCGGCCCAACGCCTGGAGGACGGGCAGCAACCGCCGCCCCCGCGCGGTGAGTTCGTACACGTACGCGGCGCCCGGCGGGGGCAGCCGCCGCCTGGCCGTGAGGCCGTCCCGTTCCATGTCCTTCAGCCGTGAGGCGAGTACGTCCGTGCTCACCCCGGGCAGGTCCGCGTGCAGGTCCGTGTAGCGGCGGGGGCCGGCGAGCAGCTCCCGGACGATCAGCAGGGTCCAGCGGTCGCCGACGAGGTCGAGCGCGCGGGCCGCGGAGCAGTACTGGTCGTAGCTTCGGCGAGGTGACATGCGACGCAGTCTAGACACGTTGTTGGACTTTCCAAGCTCTCACTTGGTAAAACCAAGTAACACGAGTTCCCGGAGGGGCGCATGGAGTTCCGGCAGTCCAACAAGCTCAGCGCGGTGTGCTACGAGATCCGCGGCCCGGTGATCGAACACGCCAACGCGCTGGAGGAGGCGGGGCACAGCGTGCTGCGCCTGAACACCGGCAATCCCGCGGCCTTCGGCTTCGAGGCGCCGGAGGAGATCCTCCAGGACATGATCCGGATGCTGCCGCAGGCGCACGGCTACACGGACTCCCGTGGCGTCCTCTCCGCCCGCCGCGCGGTCGCCCAGCGGTACCAGAACCTGGGCCTCGAAGTCGACGTGAACGACGTCTACCTGGGCAACGGCGTCTCGGAGCTGGTCTCCATGGCCGTCCAGGCCCTGATCGAGGACGGCGACGAGATCCTCATCCCCGCCCCCGACTTCCCGCTCTGGACGGCCGTGACGACCCTGGCCGGCGGCAAGGCCGTCCACTATCTGTGCGACGAACAGGCCGACTGGAACCCGGACCTGGCCGACATGGCGTCGAAGATCACGGACCGCACCAAGGCCCTGGTCATCATCAACCCCAACAACCCGACGGGCGCGGTCTACCCGAAGGAGGTCGTCGAGGGCATCCTCGACCTGGCCCGCCGGCACGGTCTGATGGTGCTCGCCGACGAGATCTACGACCAGATCCTGTACGACGACGCGGTCCACCACTCGGCCGCCGCCCTCGCCCCCGACCTGGTCGTCCTCACCTTCTGCGGTCTGTCCAAGACCTACCGGGTGGCGGGCTTCCGCTCGGGCTGGCTGGTGGTCACCGGCCCGAAGCAGCACGCCAGGGACTACCTGGAGGGCCTGACCATGCTGGCCTCCATGCGGCTGTGCGCCAACGCGCCCGCCCAGTACGCCATCCAGGCCGCGCTCGGCGGACGCCAGTCCATCAGCGACCTCACCCGGCCGGGCGGCCGGCTGCACGAACAGCGGACCGTGGCCTGGGAGAAGCTCAACGAGATCCCCGGTGTGTCCTGCGTCAAGCCCAAGGGCGCGCTGTACGCGTTCCCGCGCATCGACCCCAAGGTGCACAGGATCCACGACGACGAGAGGTTCGTCCTGGACCTCCTGCTGCGCGAGAAGATCCAGGTGGTCCAGGGCACCGGCTTCAACTGGCCCTCCCCCGACCACTTCCGCATCCTCACCCTGCCGCACGCGGACGACCTGGAGGCGGCGATCGGCCGGATCGGCAGGTTCCTCGGCGGGTACCGGCAGTAACGCCATTCGGCCAAGTGGCCCCGCTTCGCTCATCCGTGCGAAGATCACCCGGCAACGACCGGGGCTCCGCACGAGGCGGGGCGGGCGCACCAGCCGTCGGTGCGCCTCCGACCAGCGCCGCAGCACCGCCCCGGTCCGGTTCCAGCCGATGACCAGGGGGAGCATCAGTGTTCTCGTACGGACGACTGTTCTCGTACGGACGACAGCGTGTCGCGCACGGAAGCGGGTGGCGCCGGACGGGCGTCGCCGTGCTGTGCGCAGCGCTGACCGCACTCGCGGTGCCGGCAGCGCAGGCCGATCCCGCGCCGCCCGCGCCCACCGCCGGTCAGGAGGCCCGGCAGGCCGCCCGGTTCTGGACGGCGCAGCGCATGGCCGGGGCCCGCCCGCTGGACGAGGTCCGGCACACACCCTCGCCGCCGGGGGCGTCGGCCGCGGCGGCGGCCCGGCCGAAGGGCACCCTGTTCAAGGGGACCCGGCTGGTCGGGACGTTCTTCGGCTCCGACGGGCCGAGCGGCACCACCTGGCACTGCACGGGCAGCGTGATCGACACCCCGGCCCGGAACATCGTGCTCACCGCCGCCCACTGCGCGCTGAACATGAAGGGCGACTACATCTTCGTCCCGAAGTTCGTCAAGGGCGCCGGCCCCGACCAGCAGCCGTACGGCATCTTCCCGATCCAGCGCGTCTTCATCGACCCCCGGTACGTGCCCGACCAGGGCTCGACGACCACCAAGAAGGCGGCCTCCGACCTGGACACCGCGTTCACCCGGGTCTCGGCCAACCAGCAGGGCAAGTCCCTCCAGGACGCGGTGGGCGGCGGCCTGACCTTCACCCGGCCCTCCGGCTACAGCCACCGCGTCACCGTCGTCGGCTACCCCTCCTACCGGAACAACAGCGCGGGGCGCGCGGTCAAGTGCACGGTCCCGACGAAACAGCTGCCCGGCTACCGGCAGTTGTCGATGACCTGCGGCGGCTACTACGGCGGGGTCTCCGGCAGCCCGTGGATCACCGACTACCAGGACGACGCCGGCACCGGGCACGTCATCGGCAACCTCGGCGGCTACAACGGCGGCGGCAACGACGCGAACGTCGACTACATCAGCTACGCCACCGCGTTCGGCGCGGACGCCGCGAACCTCCTCGCCGACGCCGTCGCCGACCAGGCCCCGCCCGCCGACCTGCCCTCGTACCGGGGTGTGCAGGGCGCGCTCGCGGGCGGCGCGGGACGCTGGCGCAACGCGGCGCTCATGGCCTCCGGCGACTACACCGGCGACCGGCACGGCGATCTGCTCGTGGTCTGGTCCGACGGCGCGGTCACCCTGCACCCCGGCGACGGCAGGGGCGGGTTCGGTGCCGAGAAGCGGCTGATGAAGGCCAACTCCACCTGGACGCACGCGCGGACCCTCACCGGCGGCGCCTTCGCCGGCGGCGACCGGTCGAGCCTGCTGGTGCGCTGGTCCGACGGCGAGGCCACCCTCTACCCGCAGCCCGGCACCTCCGGCCTCGGCCGGGAGATCCGGATGGCGGCACCCGGCTCCCTGTGGAAGAACGCCGCCCAGTTCGCCTCCGGACCGTTCGGCGCCGACCAGGGCCCCGGCCTGCTGGTCCGCTGGGCCGACGGCGCGCTCACCCTCTACACCGGGGTCACGACCGGCGGCTTCGGCACCGGCACCCGGCTCGTCGAGGCCAACGGCACCTGGACCAGGGCCGGCCTGCTCACCGGCGGCGACTTCGGCGGCACGGCCGGCGGGGACCTGCTGGTGCGCTGGACCGACGGCGCGCTCGACACGTACACCGACACCTCCACCGCGGGCCCCGGCACCAAGTCCCGGGTACTCGGCCCGAACAGCCTCTGGAAGCACGCCCAGGTCCTGACGGCCGGCGACTTCCGCCACGGCCGCTCCGGCGACGACCTGATCGTGCGCTGGTCCGACGGGGAGACCACGCTGTACGCCGACACCGGCACCAAGACCCTCGGCACCGAGCACACACTGGTCCACCCCGGCACCTGAGCGCACCGTACGCGGCACGAAGGGCGCGGACACCCGGTGCGTACGGCGGAGCGAGGCCGTCTTCCGGGCACCGCACGACAGCCGCCCCGCGGTCCTGTCCGTCACGGACGCGCACGGGAAGGCCGCCACGCCGGACGCCTGCGGGACACCCTCGCCATGACGTCCCCCGGCCGTCTGGCGCAGTCCGCCCTGCGGACGGAGGCGACCCTGTGACACCGTGCCGTCATGGGTGACCTCTTTCTGGTCCGGCACGGGGAGACCGAGTGGTCGCGGTCCGGGCGGCACACCGGCTGGACCGACGTACCTCTCACCGAGCACGGGCGGGCGGAGGCGCGGCGGCTGGTACCGCTGATCCGCTCGAAGCGGATCGGGGCCGCCTTCGTCAGCCCCCTGCGGCGGGCCCGCGAGACCGCCCGGCTCATCGGCCTCCCGGACGCCCGCGTCGACGCCGACCTGCGGGAGTGGGACTACGGCGGGTACGAGGGCGTGACCACACCGGAGATCCAGCGGACCCGGCCCGGCTGGTTCCTCTTCACGGACGGCGTCGCGCCGGGCCCGCCGGACCACCCGGGCGAGACCCCGGAGCAGGTCGGGGAACGCGCCGACCGGATGCTGGCCAAGGCCGACGCCGCCCTCGCCGACACCGACGGGGCGGTCGTGCTGATCGCCCACGGTCACTTCCTGCGGGTCCTCACCGCCCGACGGCTGGGCCTCGGACCCCGGCACGGCGCCCTCTTCCAGTTGTCGACGGGGACGCTGTGCCGCCTCGGCACCGAGCACGGGCGACCGGTGATCGCGGGGTGGAACATCCGGCCCGGGGAGTAGGAACGCGTTGTCGGACCCGGGCCGTACGCTGCGAACGGACCGCCCGCCCGGTGGTCCGGCACAGCGACGGCGCGGAGAGGAGCATCCCGTGACGCGACCGCCGACCGCCGCGCAGCGGCGGGTGATCGAGGCCGCCGATCCGGTCACCGGCCGGATGCGCGGGACGGCGAACCAGCTCGCGGCGCTGGTGTCGCGGGGGCTCGCCTTCCGCCATCCCCGGCCGCCGCACGACCACTTCCTCACCCCCGCGGGCCACCGGATGCGGGAGGCGGTACCCGAGGCACCGGCACCGGCCGGGCCCGCGCCGGACACCGGGGTGTTCGCGGCCCGCGTCGGCGGCGAGGAGGAGCCGCCACCCGGCCCGGCCCGGCGGCGCGAGGTGCACAGTGCCTGGCAGGGGCTGCTGGAGCTGCGCCGGATGACGAATCCCGACGGCGCCGTGGACCGGCCGTGCGGATGGGAACGGACCAACCTGGTCCGGGCCGCGGCGCTCGCGCTGGAGGCGGCCGGGCGGCGTCCGGCGAGCGGGGACGCGGACGGCTACCGGGTCCGGGCGACCCCGCAGCCGGAGGCGGTCGCGGTGCACGCAGCGGACCCGCGGACGCTGGCCGCCTGCGCGGACACGCTGGAGCGGGCCGGCTGGCAGACCGGCGAGTACACCGAGCCACGGACGAGAGCGCGCTACCTGCTGGCCTCGCCGCGCCGGGTGTGACAAGCATGCCAGGATCGGTCGAACGCCAGAATCGAACGCGAGAAGGGCGAGCAGTGACCGAACCGTTTTCCGTCCGTATGACCGTCCGCGGGTACGAGACCGACACCCAGGGACACCTCAACCAGTCGGTGTACCTCAACTAGGTGGGTTGTGCACTTGCATAGGCTGCGTCTGACCTGCGAATACGAAAAAGCCCCGCTCACTGGCGACGGGGGCGTCTGTGAGCGGGGCTCTGCCGTCCCTACCCGCGAGGAAGCGGATAGGGATGGATCCTCATCCCGGACCAAGGGGGTTGGAGACAGGACGAGGGGCTTTCAGGGCCCCCGCCTCCCGGGCTTGTGATGAGCAGCAGGAGACGGGGGCTTCGGACGCTGGCGGGGGTCAGGCTCGGCAGGACCTCACCCTCTGACCTAACCCCCGCCGCGCCCTCCGCGGGCCAGACGCACGGGCGTCCAGCACGCGCGTCTAGGGGGTGTGTGCCGGCGCGCTGCGCCAGTAGTGGGGCACTGCCGTACCGTCCCGCAGGATCCTGCCGGCGTGGTCAACGCCGTCGCTGTGGCCTTCCAGGACGCACGTAACGACTTCGCCCTCCGCTACGTCCTTTGCGCCGCATTTGGGGCCGAGGAACGGCTCCGGGAGAGGCCGCGCAAGGTCGCGCGGCAGACTGAATCGCTGCGACGTGACGATCCGGAACCGGTTAGTTCCCGCCCGCTCCGTCAGCGCCCGCGCCACCTCGACGGGGTCGTCATCGTCCTCTAGCGGCACCTGCAAGCCTCGTCCCGCGATTTCGAGGTACCGCAGCTTGGGAAGGTCGAACAACTCGTCCGCGGATGCAATCTCCGGATACGGTCGGCGCTCCATCACTCCCCCGCCCCCTGCCCGTCGTGGTGCCGGCGCATTCGCACCCGGAGGTCCGACGCCTTCGACGGGTCGTAGTCGGGGCTGTTCGGACGCTCGACGCGGTTGATCTGCCGGGTGATGGCGACACACTCGGCACATCCTTGCTTCGGTTCCGCAGCCGGGTAGTCCCACGGATACGGCAGCGTGATCGGAACATCACTCAGAACCGTTTCTAATGCCATCCCTCGTCACCTCCGTGCGTCGTCTCACGGACGACACCAGGTCGGTATGAGAGGGGAATTCCACGAAGTTCTATGAGGTTCTATGACCGTTCAGTCGAGCGAGTCAATCGCCGTCGAGATGAGGCTCCGGGCGTCGGCACCGAAGACTGCCAGCGCCGACATTTCCTCGAAGGCGCGGGCGTACATACTGATCTCACCGGGCGCCGTAACCGTCACGGCTGCCGTCAGTAGCTCGACTGATACTCGACTCTCGTCGAACATCGTGAACGCCTCCAGCGTCCACATGGACCGCTCGCGCCCTGCGGGGATGATGCCGACGGAGACAGCCGGCAGCGCCATCACAGACAGCAGGTGACCGAGTTGCCCGGCCATCACGGCAGCGTCACCAACGACGTGACGAAGGACAGACTCCTCCAGCAGGAATGCGAACCGGTGTCCGCCTCCCCGGATGATGTGTGACCGCTCCACTCGTGCTGTTGCTGCGTCCTCGACGTCGTCCGGTGTGCCGTGAACGCGAGCGATGTCGGTCAGCAGCGCTGCGGCGTACTCGTAGGTCTGAGCGAATCCTGGGATCACAGTGGAGCTGTAGACGCGGAACGTCCGCGTGCGTTCGTAGAGCGGGACGCGCGACTCTTGCAACCTCCGGAGTCCGGAACGTTGCACGCGGCGCCATTCCAAGTACATAGAATCCGCGGTGCGGTTTGCCGCCAACAGGTCCGGGATCTGGTCCTCTGCTTCGCAGGCACGGCACCACATGCGGATGTCGTCGTCTGACGGAGGCGTTGTCGCGCTCTGAAGTCGGGATACCTTCGACGGCTGCCACCCTGCGCGTGCCGCCACCTCCCTACCCGACAGTCCCGCGTCACGGCGGATCTCGCGAAGCTTCTCCGCGATAGCGCGGCGAGCCTCGTCAAGGGCGGCTGAGGGGTAGGGAGACTGCATCGGCGGGCGGCGCTCAGATCCTGTAGTCCGCGTGCCGAATCGCGCGCTGCCAAACCGCCTCGAAGGCTTCGGCGTGGCGCTTCACGACGTCGGGCGCGTCCTCCATGACGTCCTGGACGAACCGTCCGTCGCCGTCGAACAGGCTGAAGCGAATAAAGCGGTCATCGAAGATCCACAGATCGTTGCCCGGAAGCAACAGGTCCGACGCCAGTCGACGCGGGAGCCACCGAACGTCTTCGCCGGCTGCAAGGTTCTGCGGCGTGCACGAGTACTCATAGCGGATGTACTCGCTTGCCGGCTCCGAGACGACCCGGGCACGGCGCATGACGACCCCGCGGCCCACGGCGTCCGCCACGGCATCGTGGAAGCCGTTCCACCACGACGATCGGTGGTCGAGGTTGTACGTCCGTCCATCACGCCAGGCGGCGAAGTCCTCGTCTTCCTCGACAACCCCGTAGACGTCGCGCGTCTCCAGGTGGACAGCGGAGCGACGGCAGGCGGCGAGTAGCTCAGCGAACGGTGGAACCGTCTGCGGCATCGCACGCCTCCCTGATCTGCTGCACCATGCGGGCGGGCAGCCGGACGACCGCCTCCGTGTCGGGGATCGGCCCCGTCTGAAGGCATTCTGCCTGGAGAGACTCATCCGCCTTCCACCCTTGGAACACGAACTCTTGCCGCTCCTCGTCGAGCCACACCGTCGGGCAGTGGTCCCCGTTGGTCTCCGGGTCTTTCCCAAATGATCGTAGAGCCATGGTCATCCCCTCCGTCACGTGGATTGCGCAATGTTCTACGCACCATCACGCCGACGGGCGCGGGCGTCAAGGGTGCCTAGAGCCAACCGGCAACACGCATCCGCTGTCGCCAGGCGCGTCCGTGCGCGGGCGTGCAGTACCTCCGCAGGCGGCCGGCTCCCGGCACCTGCGCGATGTCGGCCCCGCAGTGAAGGCAAGCCGTCAGCTGCTGCTTCGCGGTCCTCGTGGCGTCCATAGTTGCTCCTCCTGAAAGTCATAGGGGCGCCCCATCAGCCATGTCGGCCGACGGGGCGCAGGGTAGGAGTGTGCGTGCCGCCTCATCCCTGGCGGAGAGGCGGCGGGGTGTGCGTCAGACCCAACGGCCGACGTCGAGCGCGCGGCCCGTGTCGGCGTCGTAAGCCTCGATGCGCTTGTCGACGACGCCGCGGAGTTCCTGGCCGTCGAGAGTCGTTGTGCTGGTGACGTGTACGTTGATGTTGGGAGAGCCGCTCTTCGCGGCGCGGATGTCGGCCCACTGGGATCCGGTGAAGACCGGCTCCGGGGAACCAGTCCCGTTGGCGACGAGGGAGAGACCCGTCGGGAGGTAGCCGCCTTGGTCGTACCAGTGCGGGAATCGGCTGAGCCACTTCCCGTAGGCCGCGGAAGGAGATCCGTAGTCGGGGCGGCTCTTGATGTAGTCCATGCCCCACCGGATCTGGGTGGCGGGATTCGTCCTCCAGTCGGGGCCGGCGGACTGCATCTTTGACCCGGGCAGGGCCTGCGGGATGCCGTAGGCACCGGAACTGGGGTTCTCCGCGTTCCAGCGCCATCCGGACTCGCCCGTCCAGAGCCGATCCAGGGACGGCCACTCGCCCGTGTCCCATCCGAAGTACTTCAGTTGGGACTTGGCGAAGTTCTTAGCCGCCGCGATGCTCTGGCTTACCTTGCCGCCCGTGCGGATGCTCTCCAGGTACGGCATGGGGTCGACGGCACGCCCGTTGACCCTCGCCTCCAGATGGAGGTGGGGGCCGGTGACGTTACCCGTCGCGCCCACCTGGCCGATGACGTCGCCCTGGCCGACCACCTGCCCCAGACCCGCGAGGATCTTGGACATGTGGGCGTAGAGGTAGTGGAGCTTTCCGCCGTGGTCAATCTCCAGATGGTAGCCATACGGCCCGTCGGTTCCGACGCCGATGACCGTTCCGCCGTCGACCGCGTGGACTGGCGTTCCGACGGCTGCCGGGAAGTCCAGGCCCGTGTGATGGCCGGAGGACCACATGGGGCCGGCCACACCGAAGCGCGTGCCGTAGGGCACGTTGACGGGCTTGATCCACTGTCCGACTCCGCCTCCGCCGAAGATCATGCTCTGCACGGCGTTGGTGAGCATGTCCTTCAGGCCAGCGGACATCTTCTCCGGGATCCCGGTGAGCACACGGCCCATACGGTGCGCGCCGACGCCATCCACGACGTGGGACAGAGTCGGCTTGATCAGTCCTGCCCAGACCTTGCCCGGGTGGATCATCAGGTCGCTCAGCCTGCGCGGCGCAGAGGCTACCTCGCGGAGCGCAAGCTGGTCGCCGGTCCACGGGGGGTGCTCGAGGAACTGGCGACGGACGCCGCGCTGCTCGGCCCGTAGACCGTGGGAAGACGCCGGACACCCCGGGCGGCCGTCGAGGTGCTGTCCGTCCCCAGGGACCGGGCACCGGCGCAGCCGCGCGACGTCGCCCCGTGGCCCGTGCCGCGAGCGGCGGTCGCGCGGTCCGGCCGGACGCGGGTGAGTTCGCTCGCGCGCAACGGCGGCTCGCCGCGCGGCTTCGGGCGAAGTCGTGCGGCCACCGCACACGACGGCCGGGGGTCACGGGGCCGTGCCCGCCTCCCCCGGCCTGTCGGCCGGCCCCGGTGGGCGGGCTCAGCGGACGGCGGCGATCTCCTGGCCCGCCTCCATGGGATGGGTGACGTCCTGGGCCTCGCCGCCCTTGCCGAGGTGGTTGAAGAGGAGGTTGAGCACCACGGCCGTGACGCAGCCCGTGGAGATGCCCGAGTCCAGGACGATCTTCGCCGTCTCGGGGAAGGCGTGGTAGAACCCCGGCGCGGTGATCGGGATGATGCCGACCGCGAGGGAGACGGCCACGATCAGGACGTTGTTGTCCTTGTCCAGGCCCGCCCGGACGAGGGTCTGGATACCGCTCGCGGCGACCGAGCCGAACAGGACGACACCGGCGCCGCCGAGCACCGGGCGGGGCACGACCGCGATGAGCGAGGCGGCCATCGGGCACAGGCCCATCAGCACCAGGAAGCCGCCGCCGGCGGCGACCACGAACCGGCTGCGGATCCGCGTCATCGCGACCAGGCCGATGTTCTGGGCGAAGGCGCTGCACATGAAGCCGTTGAAGAGCGGGCTCAGCGCGGAGCCGAGGGTGTCGGCGCGCAGGCCGGCCGCGATGGTCTTCTCGTCGGCGGGGCGTTCGACGATCTCGCCCAGCGCCAGCATGTCGGCGGTCGACTCGGTCATCGAGACCACCATCACCACGCACAGCGAGAGGATCGCGGCGAGCTGGAACTGCGGGGCGCCGAAGTGGAACGGCGTGGGGAAGCCGACCACGTCGGCCTGGGCGACGGGGCTGAAGTCCGTGACGCCGAACGGTATCGCGACGAGCGTGCCGGCGATCAGGCCGATCAGGACGGCGATCTGCTTGACGAAGCCGCGGGTGAAGCGGCGCAGCAGCAGGACGATCAGCAGGGTGACGCCGGCGAGGGTGAGATAGGTCGTCGAACCGTAGTCGTCGGCCCTGGGATCGGGGCCCTGGGCCCAGCCGAAGGCGACCGGGAGGAGGGAGACGCCGATCAGGGTGATGACGGAGCCGGTGACCACCGGCGGGAAGAAGCGGACCGCCTTGCAGAACACCGGGGCGGCGAGGAAGCCGAGCAGGCCGGCGACGATGACCGCGCCGAAGATGATCGGCAGCGCGTCGGACTTGTCGTCGGTCGAGGCGACGATCGCGGTCATGGGGGCGACCCCGGCGAAGGTGACGCCGTTGACGAACGGCAGCCGGGCGCCGATCTTCCAGAAGCCGAGGGTCTGGAGGAAGGTGGCGAGACCGGCGGTGAACAGGCAGGCGCCGGTGAGGAAGGTCAGCTCGGTGGCGGACAGGCCGATGGCCGCGCCGACGATGAGCGGTGGGGCGACGACTCCGGCGTACATGGCGGCCACGTGCTGCAGGCCGCTGGTCGCCATCTTGAGGGCGGGGAGTTTCTCGTCAACTGGGTGGACGGTCACGGCGGTTCCTCCGGGCGGTTAACACGTCGTCGTCGACGCGGGTTTCTAGGAGGTGGTGCGTGTGGTCGTGCGGGACCGTGACGGGGGGAGAGATGAGCGGTGGACGAGCCGTGTGGGGGTGACCGTCTCCGGGGCGCGCGTTCGCGCGCTCGCCCCGGAGACGGCTGCCGTGGATCCCGCTCGGATCCACGGCTCCGGCCGAGAGCCGTCCCTCCCGGCCGGAGTCTTCAGGACCCACCCTGCGATGGGTCGGCCCGGTGTGACCGGGCGGCGGGTCAGGCCTGCGCGGCGATGCGGGCCAGGCGCTGGGCCTCCTCGCGGGTGCTTGCGGCGACGGCGTCCTCGTCGACGGTGAGCAGGCGGCCGTTGTCGACGATCTGCCGGCCGTTGACGAAGGAGGCGGTCACCGGGGCCGCGGCGCCGAACACGAGCGCGGTCACCGGGTCGGCGATGGAGGCGTGGGCGAGCGTGTCCATCTTCCACAGCACCACGTCGGCCAGCTTGCCGGGCTCGAGCGAACCGACCTGCCCGGCCCGGCCGAGCACCTGGGCGCCGCCGAAGGTGCCGAGCCGCAGCGCCTGGCGGGCGTTGAGCGCGGCCTCACGGTGGGCGCCGAGGCGGTTGATCAGCAGGGCGTTGCGCAGTTCGGTGTGGAGTTCGCCGGACTCGTTGGAGGCGGTGCCGTCGACGCCGAGGCCGACCGGGACGCCCGCCCTCAGCATGTCGGGGACGCGGGCGATACCGGCGGCGAGGCGGGCGTTGGACGACGGGCAGTGGGCGACACCGGTCTTCGTGCGGGCGAAGGCCGCGATGTCGGAGTCGTTCATGTGGACGCAGTGCGCCATCCACACGTCCTCACCGAGCCAGCCCGTGGACTCGAAGTAGTCGGTGGGGCCCATGCCGAACAACTCGTGGCAGAACTTCTCCTCCTCCACGGTCTCCGAGCCGTGGGTGTGCAGCCGCACGCCGAGCCGGCGCGCCAGCTCAGCACCCTGGCGCATGAGTTCGGTGGAGACGGAGAACGGCGAGCAGGGCGCGACGGCCACCTGTGTCATGGCGTCGAAGGAGGCGTCGTGGTGCTTCTTGACGGTCTCCTCCGTGCCGGCGAGCGCGCCCTCCAGCGTCTCGACGGCGAAGTCCGGCGGCAGGCCGCCGTCCTTCTCGCTGCGGTCCATCGATCCGCGGGCCAGCGTGAAGCGGACGCCCATCTCGGCGGCGGCCCGGATGATCGAGCCGGACAGGTCACCGGAGCCCTGCGGGTAGACGTAGTGGTGGTCCATGGCGGTGGTGACACCGCCCCGGGCCATCATGGCGAGCGAGCCCTGCGCGGCCGTGTACGTCATCTGCTCGTCGATGCGCGCCCAGGTGGGGTAGAGCGCGACCAGCCAGTTGAACAGGTTGTGGTCGGTGGCCAGGCCCCGGGTGATCCACTGGTAGAAGTGGTGATGGGTGTTGACCAGACCCGGCGTGGCCAGATGGCCGCTCGCGTCGATCCGGCGTACCACGTTCTCCAGGCTCTCGGGGGCCTTGCCCGCGCCCAGCGACTCGATCCGGTTGCCGGCGAGGACGAGGTACCCGGAGGCGTACTCAGTGTCGCCGGCGTCGACGGTCGCGATCGCGCAGTTCTCGATGACGATGCGCTGGTCTGCCGATGCTGCCATGGTGCTTCCTTGTCTTTCAGTGGCGGCCCGTGAGCCGAAGGGGTACGCACGGGGAGGGCACGGCAGGACCCTAGGAGGATTTGAGTGCCGGAGCGGGCCGAGCGGGGCCGCTCCGGGTGCCGAGATGGTGGAAGAACAGGTTGAGCAGGACCGCGACGAGTGCGCCCGCGCTGATGCCGGAGCCGAGCACGGTCTGCGCCCACGCCGGGAAGCCGGCGTAGAAGGTCGGGGCGGCCAGCGGGATGATGCCGGCGCCGAGCGCCACGGCCACCAGGACGATGTTGGAGCTGTCGTCCAGGCCCGCCTCCGACAGCGTACGGATGCCGCTGACGGCGATCGAGCCGAAGAGCACGATGCCCGCCCCGCCGAGGACCGGCAGGGGGACCAGGGAGACGACCGCGCCGAGGACCGGGAAGGCGCCGAGGACCAGCAGGGTGCCGCCGGCGACGGCGACGACGTAGCGGCTGCGCACCCGGGTGAGGGAGACGACGCCGACGTTCTGGGCGAAGGCGGAGGTGGGGAAGCCGCCGAAGACGGGGCCGAGCAGGGTGGCGATACCGTCGGTGCGCAGGCCGCGGGTGATGGTCCCGGAGTCGGCGCGGCGGTCGCAGATCTCGCCGAGGGCGAGCATGCCGGCGCTCGACTCGGTCATCAGCACCAGCATCACGATGCACAGCGAGAGGACGGCCGCGGGCTGGAACTCGGGGGCGCCGAAGGCGAACGGGGTGGGCAGCGCGGCGACGGGCGCCGACGTCAGGCCGCTGAAGTCGGCCATGCCGAAGGGCAGCGCGGCCAGGGTGCCGACGAGCAGCCCGAGCAGCAGGGCGACCTGCTTGACGAAGCCCCTGCCGAAGCGCTGGATCAGCAGGATGACGGCGAGGGTGAACCCGGCGAGCGCGAGGTGCCGCATGGCGCCGAAGTCGGCGGCGGTCCTGTCGCCGCCCTGCGCCCAGCTCACCGGGACGGGCATCAGCGTGACGCCGATCAGGGTGATGACGACACCGGTGACCAGGGGCGGGAAGAAGCGGAGCAGCCGGCCGAAGAACGGGCCGAGGGCCAGGCAGAAGGCACCGGCGACCATCACCGCGCCGTAGATCGCGGGGAGTTGGTGTCCTTTGCCGTTGGTCTCGGCGATCGCGAGGATCGGGGCGATTCCGGCGGAGGAGGCGGCGTTGACGAAGGGCAGCCGGTTGCCGACGACTCCCTTGACGCCGATGGTCTGGAGGATGGTCGCGACGCCGGCGATGAGCAGGCTCGCGGCGATCAGCCGGGTGCGGGCCGCGATGTCGAGTCCGCAGGCCTGGCCGATGATGAGCGGAGGAGTGACAACGCCCGCGTACATCGCGGCGATGTGCTGGAGCGCGGCCGGGACGAGCCGCGAGAAGCGGAGCTTCTCGTCCACCGGGTGCACGGACGTGACGGCGTCCTCGGTGTGCACCGGCGGGGTGGAACACGGGGCTGTGGCGGGCCCCTTCGCAGGCTGTGCCATTTTGTTCCCTCCGGTGTCGCGGGCCCCCGGCCCGGGTGGCGGGGCCGGGGGCGCGCGTCCCGCGTCAGAGGTTGGTCATGTCGACCGGGATGAGGGCCTCACAACCGTCCCGCAGGATGGTGGCCTCGATGAGGCCGTAGGGGCGGTCGGCGGCGTAGTAGACCTCGTTGTCGTTCTTCAGTCCGAACGGCTCCAGGTCGACCAGGAAGTGGTGCTTGTTCGGCAGCGAGAAGCGGACCTCGTCGATCTCGCTGCGGTTGTTGATGATGCGCGCGCCCATCTGGTACAGCGTCTGCTGCAGGGAGAGGGAGTAGGTCTCGGCGAAGGCCTGGAGCATGTGCTTCTTGACCTGCTCGTAGGACTTCTCCCAGTTGGGCGCCTTCTGCTCGTCGTCGGTCCAGTTGAACCGCCAGCGGCCGGAGACCTGGGTCGCCAGGATGCGGTCGTACGCCTCCTGCAGGGTGGTGTACTTGTCCTTGACGTAGCCCCAGAACTCGGAGTTGGTCGAGTTCATCACGACCAGGTCCTTCAGACCGGAGACGACCTCCCACTTCTCACCGTCGTAGGTGATCTGGGTGACGCGGGTCTCCTGGCCCTTGCGGACGAAGGAGTGCTTGACCTCGTCGGCGCCGATGAACTTGGAGTTGGCGTCGGAGGTCTCGATCCGCTCCCAGGCGTACTCCTCGATCCGGATCCGGGCCTGGTGGATCGGCTCCTGCGAGGTGACGAAGTGCCGGGCGAGGTGGATGCCGAACTGCTCGGCGGACTCGATGCCGTACTCCTTGGCGAACGCGTACACCGTGTTCTTGGTGGTGTCGGTCGGCAGGACGTTGGCGTTCGAGCCGGAGTAGTGGACCTCTTCCATGTCGCCGCTCAGCGCCACGGACACGTTGAGGTCCTTGATGTGATGGGTGGCGCCGTCCCGCGTGATCTTGACGACTCGGTTCTCGGCCTTGCCGTACTGGTTCTGTCCCAGGATGGTCGGCATTAGCTAGCTCCCTCGGTAAACGGAGTAGCCGAACGGGTTGAGCAGCAGCGGTACGTGGTAGTGCTCGCCCGGTACGACGGCGAACGTGATCGCCACCTCCGGGAAGAACACCGCCGGTCCGCTGTCCCGGTTCGCGGGGGCGTCCTGCTGCGCATCGGCTTGCTTTTTCTCGAAGTACGGCTCCACCGCGAAATCGAGCCGTACGTGGGTCGTCCCTTCCGGCAGCGCCGGCAGGTCCTTGCACCGGCCGTCGGCGTCGGTCGCGGAGTCGCCGAGTGGCTGCCAGTTCGCGTCGCGCCCGGCGCGGGCGGAGAGGTGGACGGCGACGCCCTCGGCGGGGCGGCCGGCCGAGGTGTCCAGGATGTGCGTGGACACGGAGGCGGTGGTGCTGGTGCTCATGGTGTCAGGCGTCCTCTTCGACGAGTCGGGCCAGTCGGATGCGGTTGATCTTGCCCAGCTCGGTGCGGACGATCTCCCGCTCCTGCTCCGGCGCGTTGCCGATCCGCTCCTTGACCGCGTCGCGCATCTGCTCGCCGGTCCGGCCGGTGGCGCAGATCAGGAAGACATGGCCGAACTTCTCCTGGTAGGCGAGGTTGAGTTCGAGCATCTCCGCCTTGAGGTCCTCGGCGGCGCCGGCCATGCCGGCCTGCTCCCTCGCCGAGGTCGGGTCGCCGGGCTCGGGTCGCCCGATCGGCGGGTGCCCGGCCATCGCCTCCTCCAGGTCCGCGGAGGTCAGCGCGGCCATGGCCGCGTCACTCGCGGTGTAGAGGTCCTCCGCGGTGGCGTAGGGACGGGCGGCGAGCAGCCGCCGTCCCCACTCGGTGGAGGCGCACGCCTCGTGGAGGGCGGCGCGGGCCGCGCGCTCCTCCAGATCGTTGAACCGGGCCAGGCCCGGGGGCGTGGAAGTCGAAGTCACGGGAGCCTCCGTGGCCGCGATGGGCCTTCGTGCTGAACGGGCTGCCGATAGCTAACGCCCTCGGAAACATCCCGTCAACACTTTGTTGAAAATTCCGCGTAACAAGCCGTGTCGGGCTCGCCGGCGCCCCGAAGGGGCGCGGGGAGCCGCGCGACCAGCCACGACGACGCCGCGGACGCACCACCACGGCAGCCGGCACGCTCCCCCGGCGGCGCCCACCCCCGGGGGGCGCTACGCGCCCTTCTCCCGGTTGAGGTAGTTGTAGACCGTGAAGCGGCTGACGCCGAGCGCGCTCGCCACCGTCTCCACACCGTGCCGCACGGCGAACGCGCCGCGCGCCTCCAGTATGCGCACGACCTCCTGCTTGGACCTGCGCTCCAGGTCGGCCAGCGGCCGGCCCTCTTTGCGCTCCATGGCGGCCAGGATGTGGTCGAGGGAGTCGGCGAGCTGGGGGAGGCGTACGGCGACGACGTCGACGCCCTCCCAGGCGAGGACGACGTCCTCGGGGCCGGCCTCGTCGGGCGGCAGCATCGCCCCGCCCATGGCGTCGACCAGCGGCTTCACCGCCGTGATGAAGGGCTCGTCCCCGCTCACCTACCGCCCTCCCCGATCCCGTCGTCGACCACGTTGACCTGGAGCGAGACCCGGGTGGCACCGGCCTCCAGGGTCTTGCGCAGCAGCGCGTCCACCGCGGTGAGCACACGGTCGGCACCGCCCTCGGCCGTGTTGCCGAAGGGACCGACGTCGACGGCGTCCAGCCCGGCCGTCTCGATGACCTCCCGCGCCACCAGGGCGTGCGCGGGCGCCTCGTCCAGGTCGAAGGGTTCGGTCGTGAACTCCACTCTCAATCGCACGCGCTCAACCTAACGCCCGGCACGGGTTTTCGGGCGGCCGGTGACGGACCCCCCTTGACAAGCAGCGACAGCCGACGGCAATCTTCCATTAAGCAGAAACGAACTTCCGTAATACGGAAACTCAACCACGGAAGGGAGCGCGGCCCGAATGGGATTCGCAGACCAGCGCTTCAACGTCAACCTGTCGATCCTCTTCACGGAACTCCCGCTCCTGGAGCGTCCCGCGGCCGCCGCCGCGGCGGGCTTCTCCGCGGTCGAGCTGTGGTGGCCCTGGGTCGACTCCCCCACCCCCGAGCAGTCCGGGCTCGACGCCCTGAAGAAGGCGATCGAGGACGCGGGCGTCCGGCTCACGGGTCTGAACTTCTACGCCGGACAGCTGCCGGGCCCGGATCGCGGTGCCCTGTCGGTCCCGGGTGAGGAGTCGGAGAGGTTCCGCGCCAACATCGATGTGGCCATCGCCTTCGGCCAGTCCCTCGGCTGCACGACGTTCAACGCCCTGTACGGCAACCGCGTCGAGGGCGTGGACCCGGCCGAGCAGGACGCGCTCGCCCTGGAGAACCTGGTCCTCGCGGCCCGGGCCGTCGGCCGGGTCGGCGGCACCATCCTGATCGAGGCCCTCAACCAGCCCGAGTCGCCGAAGTGCCCGATCGTGAGCGCACCCAAGGCGATCGAGATCGTGGACAAGGTCAACGCGGCGACGGGCCTCGGGAACGCCAAGTTCCTGATGGACCTGTACCACCTGTCCATGAACGGCGAGGACCTGCCGGCGGTCATCGAGAGCTACGCGGCGAAGACCGGACACGTGCAGATCGCCGACAACCCCGGCCGCGGCGCCCCCGGAACGGGTTCGCTCCCGCTGGAGGAGCTGCTCGACCAGCTGAGGAAGGCCGGCTACGACGGCTGGATCGGCCTGGAGTACAAGGCCGGCGACCGCCCGAGCGCCGAGTCCTTCGAGTGGCTCCCGCGCGAAGCGCGCTGAACCCCCCGACGTTGCAGAGCAGTTAGAGAGGCACCCCCGAACATGAGCACTCTTCCCAAGATCGCGTGGATCGGCCTCGGCATCATGGGCTCCCCCATGTCCGAGAACCTGATCAAGGCGGGTTACCAGGTCACCGGCTTCACCCTGGAGCAGGACAAGCTGGACCGCCTCGCCGCCGCCGGCGGCACCGCGGCCGGCTCGATCGCCGAGGCCGTGCGCGACGCCGACGTCGTGATCACCATGGTGCCCGCCTCCCCGCAGGTCGAGGCCATCGCCTACGGCGCGGACGGCATCCTGGAGAACGCGAAGCAGGGCGCCCTGCTGATCGACATGTCCTCGATCACCCCGCAGACCTCCGTGGACCTGGCCGCCGCCGCCAGGGACAAGGGCGTGCGGGTGCTGGACGCCCCGGTGTCCGGCGGTGAGGCCGGCGCCGTCGAGGCCGTGCTGTCGATCATGGTCGGCGGCGAGCAGGCCGACTTCGACCAGGCCAAGCCGATCTTCGACGCGCTCGGCAAGACCATCGTGCTGTGCGGCCCGCACGGCTCCGGCCAGACCGTGAAGGCCGCCAACCAGCTGATCGTCGCCGTGAACATCCAGGCGTGTGCCGAGGCCGTGGTCTTCCTGGAGAAGTCGGGCGTGAACCTCCAGGCCGCGCTGGACGTCCTCAACGGCGGTCTCGCCGGCTCCACCGTGCTGACGCGCAAGAAGGACAACTTCCTGAACCGCGACTTCAAGCCGGGCTTCCGCATCGACCTGCACCACAAGGACATGGGCATCGTCACCGACGCCGCCCGCAACGTCGGCGCGGCCCTGCCGGTCGGTGCCGTGGTCGCCCAGCTGGTCGCCTCCCTGCGCGCCCAGGGCGACGGCGGCCTGGACCACTCGGCCCTGCTGCGGGCCGTGGAGCGCCTGTCCGGCGCCCAGGTCTGACAGCCCCCAGAAGCTTCCGGGCCGCGGCGCCGCTGACACCTGTCCTGTCGCGCCCAGGCGTCGCCGCGGCCCGGAATCGCCTTCAACAAACTGTTGACGCTCAGATCCCTCACTTCTAGGCTCCACAAAGCGGAAACAGGTTTCCGCTGACACCCGCACGGAAGGTCCACGATGTCGAAGCGCGTGCTCACGACAGAGTCCGGCGCACCGGTCGCCGACAACCAGAACTCCGCCTCCGCCGGCGTCGGCGGCCCGCTCCTTCTCCAGGACCAGCACCTCCTGGAGAAGCTCGCGCGCTTCAACCGCGAGCGGATCCCGGAGCGTGTCGTGCATGCCCGCGGCTCCGGCGCGTACGGCCACTTCGAGGTGACGGACGACGTCACCGGTTTCACCCACGCCGACTTCCTCAGCGAGATCGGCAAGCGCACCGAGGTGTTCCTGCGCTTCTCGACGGTCGCCGACTCCCTCGGCGGCGCCGACGCGGTCCGTGACCCGCGCGGTTTCGCGGTGAAGTTCTACACCGAGGAGGGCAACTACGACCTCGTCGGCAACAACACCCCGGTGTTCTTCATCAAGGACCCGATCAAGTTCCCCGACTTCATCCACTCGCAGAAGCGGGACCCGTTCACCGGCAAGCAGGAGCCGGACAACGTCTGGGACTTCTGGGCGCACGCCCCCGAGGCCACGCACCAGGTGACCTGGCTGATGGGCGACCGCGGCATCCCGGCGTCGTACCGCCACATGAACGGCTACGGCTCGCACACCTACCAGTGGACGAACGCCCAGGGCGAGGCCTTCTTCGTCAAGTACCACTTCAAGACGAACCAGGGCATCCGCTGCCTGTCCGCCGAGCAGGGCGCCGAGCTGGCGGGCAAGGACCCCAACTCGCACCAGACGGACCTGCTCCAGGCCATCGAGCGGGGCGTGCACCCGTCCTGGACCCTGTACGTCCAGCTCATGCCGGCGGCCGAGGCGGCGGACTACCGCTTCAACCCGTTCGACCTGACCAAGGTGTGGCCGCACAGGGACTACCCGCTCCAGCGGGTCGGCCGTCTGGTGCTGGACCGCAACCCGGACAACGTCTTCGCCGAGGTCGAGCAGGCCGCGTTCTCCCCGAACAACTTCGTGCCCGGCATCGGTCCGTCCCCGGACAAGATGCTCCAGGGCCGCCTGTTCGCCTACGCGGACGCCCACCGCTACCGCCTGGGCGTCAACCACACCCAGCTCGCCGTGAACGCCCCCAAGGCGGTTCCGGGCGGCGCCCAGAACTACGGCCGCGACGGCCTCATGGCGTCCAACGCCCAGGGCCGCCACGCCAAGAACTACGAGCCGAACTCCTACGACGGCCCGGCCGAGACCGGCCGTCCGCTGGCGGCCCCGCTGGCGGTGGCCGGCTACACGGGCAGCCACGAGGCCCCGCTCCACACCAAGGACGACCACTTCTTCCAGGCGGGCGAGCTGTACCGCCTGATGTCGGAGGAGGAGAAGTCCCGCCTGATCGCCAACATCGCCGGCGGCCTCTCGCAGGTCTCCCGCGACGACGTGATCGAGAAGAACCTGGCCCACTTCCACGCCGCCGACCCCGAGTACGGCAAGCGCGTGGAGGAGGCGGTCCGCGCCCTGCGCGAGGACTGAGAGCCGGGAACGCACAAGCAGCGTACGGGATCTGACGGGAGGTCATGATCTCCGCACGCGGCCCGCGCAAACCGCCGTACGGCCCGGATGAGGGGTGGCCGTCGGGCGGTGGGCGCGGGCAGGGCGAGGACCGTGGCGGCGTGCGAGCCAGTGCGGTGGTGAAGGACCGAGTCCCCTTCTCGACCAGAGGGAAGGGCACCCGGTTCCGTCGCACCCGCCGCGGTCCCACCCAGCCCCCTTTTTCGGGGGCCACCCGCCCCGTCCGGCGGCGCGAACGACCTGTCGCGCCCAGCCTCGCGCCGTCGGACGGCTACCACGTGACAGCGAAGCGCCCCCCTGATCCGGGGGGCGCTTCGTGCTGTTCCGGCTCCGGCGTGCGCGGCGGCCGTATCCGCAGGACGCTGATCCCATGGCCAATCCGACCCACCACCCGCACATCGTGGTCCACGCCCCGGCCCTGGACGGCTCCCGGCGGGTCACCGAGGGAGACGTGACGCTGGGTCTCGCCTCGCACCTGGACGACGTCGTGGAGATCCTGCGGCTCGCCGATCTCGACCGGATCGAGGTGGAGGAGGACGACCTGATCGAATGGCAGGGCGGCGGCCCGGACGAGTGGCCCGGGCTGTCGGAGCACGAGCTGTGACGACGGCGGGTACGGCAGCGGTCGTAGCCCGGCCGCGCAACCCTCAAATCGACCTCTGAAGACGCCCGCGGGGGCTTCGGCCACCGTCGGCGGCGGGCATAGTGACGACACACGGGGACCCGCCGACACGGGGGTGGCGGGCCCCGTGCCGGGAGTACGGCGGTCCGTGTGCCGTGCCGCGCGGGATCCGTACCGAACCGCGCCGCTACGGGGGGGCAGGCCGCCGTCACCGACGCGTACCCGGCCTGCGTCCGCGGGGCCTGCCGGACGCGGTCGGGGACGGCCCCGGGAACCGGCCGCCGGCCCGGTGCTGCGACGAGACCGGGCCCGGCTGCCCACCGCCCGGCAAGGTCGGCCGAGGCCGCGGGGGCGGGTGTTTCGTGGGCATGACGAAGGGGCGGCCCGTCCCCCCGGGCGGGCCGCCCCTCGTGCGTCAGGTGTCTCAGACCTTCAGCGGCTTGATCGACGTCGGCGCGTGGCCGGGCTCCGTGGCCAGGTCCTCGAACTCGGAGATGTCGCTGATGTCCATGGTGCGGCTCATCGAGATGTTGGTGATCCGCTCCAGGATCGCCTCGACGACGACCGGCACCTGGTACTCGGCGGCCAGCTTCTTGGCCTGCTCGAAGGCGGCGCCCAGCTGGTCCGGCTCGGTGACCCGGATGGCCTTGCAGCCCAGACCCTCGGCGACCTTGACGTGATCGACGCCGTAGACACCCAGCTCCGGGGAGTTGATGTTCTCGAACTCCAGGTTCACCTGGAAGTTGATGTCCAGACCGATCTGCGCCTGGCGGATCAGCCCCAGGTAGGCGTTGTTCACCAGCACGTGGACGTAAGGGATCTTGTGCTGGGCGGCGACCGCCAGCTCCTCGATCAGGAACTGGAAGTCGTAGTCGCCGGAGAGCGCGACGACCGGCGAGTCCGGGTCGGCCTTGGCGACGCCGATCGCGGCCGGGATGGTCCAGCCCAGCGGGCCGGCCTGGCCGCAGTTGATCCAGTGGCGCGGCTTGTAGACGTGCAGCATCTGCGCGCCGGCGATCTGGGAGAGGCCGATGGTGGTGACGTACCGGGTGTCCGGGCCGAAGGCCTTGTTCATCTCCTCGTACACGCGCTGCGGCTTCATCGGCACGTTGTCGAAGTGCGTACGGCGCAGCAGCGTGGCCTTTCGCTCCTGGGTGGAGGCGACCCAGTCGGCGCGGTCGGGCAGCCTGCCGGCGGCCTTCAGCTCCTTGGCGACCTCGACGAACAGCTCCAGGGCGGCCTTGGCGTCGGAGACGACACCGTAGTCCGGCGGGAAGATCTTGCCGATCTGGGTGGGCTCGATGTCGACGTGGACGAACTTGCGCTCGCCGCGGTAGACGTCGAGCTTGTAGCCGGTGTGGCGGTTGGCCCAGCGGTTGCCGATGCCGAGGACGAAGTCCGACTCCAGGAAGTTGGCGTTGCCGTACCGGTGCGAGGTCTGCACGCCGACCATGCCGGCGTTCAGCTCGTGGTCGTCGGCCAGCACGCCCCAGCCCATCAGGGTGGGGACGACCGGGGTCTGGGTCAGCTCGGCGAACTCCACCAGCAGGTCGGCGGCGTCGGCGCCGAGGACGCCGCCGCCCGCGACGATGACGGGGCGCTCCGAGGCGAGCAGGAAGGAGACCGCCTTCTCGATCTGGGCGCGGGTCGCGGTCGGCTTGTAGACCGGGAGGGGCTCGTACGTCTCCGGGTCGAACTCGATCTCGGTGAGCTGGACGTCGATCGGCAGGTCGATCAGGACCGGGCCGGGACGGCCGGAGCGCATCAGGTGGAAGGCCTGCTGGAAGACGCCGGGGACCTGCGCGGCCTCCAGGACGGTGACCGCCATCTTGGTGACCGGCTTGGCGATCGAGGCGATGTCGACGGCCTGGAAGTCCTCCTTGTGGATCACGTGGGTGGGCGCCTGGCCCGTGATGCACAGGATCGGGACGGAGTCGCCGATGGCCGAGTACAGACCGGTGATCATGTCGGTGCCGGCCGGGCCGGAGGTGCCGATGCAGACGCCGATGTTGCCCGGCTTGGTGCGGGTGTACCCCTCGGCCATGTGCGAGGCACCCTCGACATGGCGGGCGAGGGTGTGGTTGACGCCGCCGCCTTCCTTGAGGGCCTTGTAGAACGGGTTGATCGCCGCGCCCGGCACACCGAAGGCGTCGGTGACGCCCTCGCGCTTGAGGATCTCAACTGCCGCGCGGGCAGCGGTCATACGAGCCATCGAGTACTCCTGCTTCGGCTGTCGGATGCGTACTCCCGTCGCGCCCCGCGGCGAGCACGGTCTCCAGATTCCCAGACTTCCGCATAGCGGAAATTAACTTCTACTATCTGGAAGCAATGTAGAAGGGTGGGCGAAGGCCGTCAAGAGCGGTCCGGAGAGCGGAAAGCGCCGGACAGGAATGACCGGAGGGGAGCACCATGGGGAGCGCCGTCCCGACGCGACGCCTTGGAGTGGGCCCATGCCCGAGTGCGTGCCGATGCGCTGTCCGGTCTGCCGGCGCGTACACGTCTACACCGCGCCGGCGTATCCGTGCGTGTGCGGGGCGCCGGTCGCCCCGCGACTGGATCCGGCGACCGAGCCGGCCGTGGCGGAGCACCGCGCCTGGGACGACGAGTGGCTCACCGTGGCGTGCGCCGCCTGCGGGCGGCCTGGCCACTGGCCCCACCCGGAACTCGGCTGCCCGTGCGGCACGGTGCTGCGCGTCCCCGTCGCGGGGCAGCGGCCCGAGGACACGGCGGCGGGGCCGGGGCCGGTCATGGCCGCCCCGGCGGATCCCCTCACCGGCCCGGCCGGCGGCACACCGGAACCCGGCGACGCGCCCGGCCCGGCCGGGCGCCGTGCCCCGTTCCGGCCGCACGCCGTCCGCACCGCCCGGGACGCCGTCACCACCGCGGCGCTCTATCTGCGCTGGCTCGGCTATGCGGACATCCGCCGCGCCGATCAGCGGCCCCCCAGCGGCATCGGGCTCGCCGCCCGGGGGCTCCTCGCGCAGGTGGACCCGAGCGTGCGGCCGGCCGCGCCGCGGGACGTGGAGTGCCTGTGGCTGACGGCGATGACCGAGTCGGCGCAGTGCGTGTACTTCTCCCTCGCCGGGTACACCGACGCCGCCCGGAGCGGAGCGGGCGCGCTGGGGATCGCGTTGTTCACGCTCGATCCGGCGGGCGCCCCGCAGCCGGTGAACGACGCCGCCGGCACCCTGCACGCCACGGGCGCGCCCAGGCCGGGCAGCAGGGCCCGCGACAGGCGGGGCTGAGGACCGCCGGGCCCGCGACGGGCGGGGCTGCCCGCCTCCACCGTGCACCGCATCCTGGTCCGGCACCGCCTGAACCGGCTGG
>NZ_JBEZBT010000046.1:48238-71160 GCF_040647235.1 Streptomyces sp. NPDC042638 | reverse complement strand
GTCGGGGATGGTGACGCTGCCGGTTCCGTCGTGATGCCCGGCCACCGGGTCCTGCTCGCCGGGGTAGCCGATGAAATTGCCGTCGTTGACCCATTCGGACTTGATGAACTCGAACTGCCGTTCCAAGTGGGCCCCGATGAAGACTCCCACCAACCCCCGGTCGGCACCGTCGTCCTCCAGCACGCCCTCGGGCAACGGCGGACCGTAGGTGGTGCCGCGGCGGATGATCCGGTGCATCCGTGCGTCGCCGACAATGGTGGCGTCGCGGGGGTTGTTCCGGCGGATGTGTGCGCCGGCGGGGCAGCGCAGGCCGCGGTCGTCGTGCTCCCGGTACAGGAAGTTGTTGACGCGCTGCGGGTCCGCCGCCAGCTCGGGGTCGTCGTGCTCCGGCGTCAGCGTCAGCGGCGCCCCGCTGGGCCAGCGTCCGACCATCTTGGCCGCCAGAAGTCCTTCCTCCTCGGCGTTGGAGCTGTTGGCGCGCAGGTAGCGGCGCCAGGCGGCCACGTTGGTGTGGATCTTGCGGACGGCCACGTAGGTCCCGTTGCGTCCCAGCACCTCGGGGCGGGGCATGGGTGGCAGACTGCCGGTCTCGTCCGGGTAACCGAGGATGAACTCGCCGGCCTTGATGGGGGCTTCCTGCGGATTGGAGCCGGGCAGTCCGACACCTTCGATGTTCGGATGGCTGATGCCGTCCCGGAAACCGAAGGTGGTGCGCCCGGTCGGAAGCTGGTGGACGTCCTGCTGCCAGACCACTTGGACACCCGGGGTTTCCTCGAAGGCGACACGGGCCCGTTCCAGCTCCTGGGCCAGTTGTGCGGCATCCGAGGACAGGGCGCTCAGCGCGATGTGGACGTCACCTGTCCCGAACGGCACCTCCCAGTGGGCCGGGGCGTTCTCGCCCACATCACCGATCCGTTCCGCCCTGGCGGCCATGCCCTCACGGAACGCCCGCGGAAAGCTGTCCAGAGACTCCTGGGGCACCCCGAGGGCCCTCAGCCCCTGATAGGTGAACGCCACGGCCACCCAGGCATCCCCGCTCCGGTCCGCGCCCGGCAGACCACCCGAGGTCACCGGGAGCAGCCGGCGCAGCAGGGCACGTCCCGCGTGGCGGTCGTCGACGCGCAGGAAGACGAACTTTCCCTCGTAGGGCACGGGCCGCGGGCGCAGCGCCCCGCTCTGGACGTCCTCGATCTCTACGCGTACACCGGCCGCGCTGCCGCTGTCTGCCGTGCTCATGCTTCTCTGTGCCTCCACGTCGGTCTCTATCCGGGCAAGCCCCAGTGCCCGAAGTGGGCCAGGTCCGAGGGACAGCGGTGGGGGCTCAGGCCGAGGCTTCTTCCAACAGCTTCTGGAACGCGGGCGTGGCCATCAACGCCGCGTTGGCCGGGTTCTCCAGGGCGGCGCGGAACTCGGGGGTGTCCAGCACCTCCTGGAACGCCTCGCTCACGCGCTGGTCCTTCCAGATCTGCTGGACGGTCAGCTCGGGGTAGGAACTGACGAATACGCGCGCGGGCTCCTGGTGGGCGACGAACCAGTCCTTCACCCCCGGATCCTTGACACCGGGGAATCCTTCGGTGTGCGAGAAGACCTTGTCGAAGCGGTCCCCGACCTCCGTCTTGGCGAAGTCGTCGATGTAGGCGTCCCAGGAGCCGTCGAAGACGCTGGCGAACATGTGCCGGGTGTCGTTGTCGAAGATCACGTGCCGTGCGTCGTGCAGGGTGCCGATCTGGCGCAAGGCCGCGTGGACCCTCTGATCATTCGACGCGTCGGCGAGCGTGGCGAGATCGTCACGCATGGCGTCCGCGTGGCCCGACTTGATCTCGGTGAAGACGGTGAACTCATGGCTCACCCCGTCCGACCTGCCCGGACGCTCGGGGTGAGCCGACTGGGATGGCTGTGCCGTTGCAGTCATGGTGAGACTCCCCTGCCACGGATCGGCGCGAGGGACACCAAACACCCAATGCACGGGGCGCCATCGCCCTCACCGCTCCATCCTCACCACGGATGTGCGGCCCACGCACCTCGGGCCCGGGGGCAACGCGGGCGCACCGGGCGATGCCACCGTCCGATGCCCCCGAGGACAGATCGAACCAGGTGCACGAACATGGAGCTGAGGCGTGTGTGCTGAGCACGGGGTCGTCACCGTTTCGGTCAGCCACGCCCCTGCAGCCGCGGGCGCAGGGATCGCTCGAGAACCCCCGTCACGCAGCTCGTACGGTCGGGGCGCCCGCCTCCGCCGGACCTCTGCTCGACTGGACCGCCACCCTGACCCCAGCTGGAGGCATCATGGGCGCAGTTCTCGGTGACGTGCTGGGTTTCGCGGCCGGCGTCGCGGTCAGCCCGCTCCCGATCATCGCCGTCATCCTCATCCTGGCCACCCCTCGGGGACGTCTCAACGGCGTCCTGTTCACGGTCGGCTGGATCCTGGGACTCGCGGTGTTGGGTGCGGTGATGCTGGCGATCGCCTCCCCGGCAGACGCCTCCGCACACAAGCACCCGGCGACCTGGGTGGGAGCGCTCAAGCTCGCTCTGGGCGTGTTCCTCGTCCTCTTCGGCGCCCGCCAGTGGCGTCGGCGCCCGAAGGATCCCTCGCAGGCGAAACTGCCGAAGTGGATGGGCGCGATCGACCGCCTCTCACCGGCCAAGGTCTTCGGCCTCGGCACGGCCCTGGCCGCCCTCAACGCCAAGAACGCCCCACTGACCATCGCCGCGGGCGCCGCGATCGGTTCGGCCGGCCTCCCGGTCGGGCAGCAGATCGCATCGCTGGCGATCTTCGTCGTGATCGCCACGCTCGGCCTGCTGGTCCCGCTCGGTGTGTTCCTCCTCGGGGGAGAGCGAGCCAGGGCCACGCTCGGGAACTGGAAGGACTGGGCGGCTCAGCACAATGTCGCTGTGATGGCCGTCCTGTTCTTCGTCCTCGGGCTGAAACTGCTCGGAGACGGCATCTCCGTCCTCACCTCCTGACAGGTCGGCGTGCGGCGGTGCGGCGCTGGTCCGTGAGGCGCAGGGCGGGCGGTCAGTGGACCCCGTGTGGACCACGAGCCCCGCGCGGTCCCCGCGCCCGGTACGCTGTACCCGCTCCGCCCCAGGTGGGACAGGGCACAGGTGGGTTGCCCGAGCGGCCTAAGGGAACGGTCTTGAAAACCGTCGTGGCAGCGATGTCACCGTGGGTTCAAATCCCACACCCACCGCGAGAAGTCGGCCCAGGTGCCGATCGAAAGGGGTGTCTCCCACGGGAGGCACCCCTTCTCGCTACTCGACGGCCGGGTCCTCCTGTGTCTGTCGCACGGCCCGTCGTACCGCCTGCTCGATCTCGCGCGGGTCGGTCCCCGTCGCGTCGGCTCGCGCGGTGATCGCCGCGTGCACCGCGTCCGAGGCCGCGCAGAAGCGTCGCCGCTGCTCGTCGTACGCGTCGCCGGTGAGGCCCGCCAAGCGGGCGCGTTCCTCTTCGGCGGTGCGTTCCAGCCTGATCAGTTCGTCGGGTATGTCCGTCACGATCGGATCGTAAGAGCCATCGCGCCGCGCCGCCTGTCCAGCCGTCGGGCGAGCCGGTGCGGCGGCGGCTGACACGGTTGGTGCCCTCGTCGCCGGACCGGTGCGGCGGTGGCCGTCGGGGCCGGTGTCGCGTCACGGGGCCGGTATCGCGGTGGCCGTCGCGGTCCGGTGCCCGGTCACCGGTCCGATGCGGAGGCAGCCGTCGGGGGGGGGCTCGGTCACCGGACCGGTGCGGAGGCAGCCGTCGGGGGGGGTGCCCGGTCACCGGACCGGTGCGGAGGTGGTCGTCGCGGCCGGTGCCCCCGTCACGGTGGTGGCCGTCGCGGTCGGTGCCGCCGTCATCGGACCGGTACCGCGTGGTCGCCGTCGCGGCCGGTGCCCGGTCACCGGACCGGTGCGGAGGTGGTCGTCGGGGGGGCCCGGTCACCGGACCGGTGCGGAGGCAGCCGTCAGGGTCGGACCGCTACCGCGGTCGCCGTCACCGCCGGTGTCCCGTCATCCGTGCCGCGGACGCGATCGTCGCGTGGGCCTCGCGTTCCGTCAGGCCCGTGTGGACGGCCGCCTCGGTCAGGGGGGCTGTCAGGGCGGGGCCGATGCCGTTCTCGTAGGCGCGGCAGGCCGCCCAGAACAGGCGGGTGTTGCGCTGGCCCTCGTGCGCGGAGAGCACGAACTGGACCAGGCCCCGGCCGTGGTCGCCGGAGACGGGCGGGGCCGGGTGGTGGGGGCGCGGCGGGGGCAGCAGGAGGCGGAGCAGGGACGGCGGGCAGGGCGCGGGCGGCAGGTGGGCGGTGCCGGGCGCGGTGGTGTAGACGCCGTGGGCGGTGCGGGAGCCGGGGCCCACGAGGTAGCCGCCGGCGCCCCGGATGTCGATGCCGGGGGCGAGCCGGCCGGCCGAGTTCGGTACGACGGTGTCCGGCGGGCCGGTCAGCCACAGATGGCGGCCTCCGCTGGGGGTGAGCACGACGACCGTCTCCGGGATGGTGAACAGGTGGCGCAGGGCCAGCTCGCGCAGGGCGGCCGAGGAGTCGGTGCCGGTCTTGGTGTCCAGGTCGACGCCGATCAGGTGGTGCGGCGGCAGCCCGCAGGCGATGCCGTAGCCGGTGGCCCAGGGGGCGGCGGCGAACAGCTCGCGGACGCGGACCGGGTCGGTGGAGGCGTCGTACACACCGTGTCCGAGGCGTCCGCACCCACCGTGGCAGGGCGTGGCGGCGGGGTCCGGGTCGTCGCGGTGCGGGGAACGCAGAGCCGGGAGTTTCGTCCGGGACAGGGGGATGACGGCCAGGCCGCGCTCGGCGGCTGACAGGGCGTGTGCGAGGGCCAGCTTCGTGGCCTGCCGGTCGGAGGTGGCCATGGCTCCATGTTCGTACGTACGTTCGAAAAAGAAAAGGGCGGGCCCCGGCGACGCGCCGATGCGCTCCGGGTTGGCGGGAAAAGTGCAGGAACGATTCACCCGTGGCATCGGTTGGGGGCTGGACGTCCGTACTGACCCGGCCTGGGGTGAGACATGACTAAAGATGGCGATAAAGGTTTATCGACTTGTCATCACGCTTGCGTGCGAATCACGGCTTCCGGGGTGGTTCGCCGGGGATTCGGTGGGCAACTCTGATGGCGCGACGTCGTCCACGACAGTCGAGGCGGTCGGCCAACTGCCTTGACGGAAGCCGCAGTTCACTGAGTGCTTGGTTCTGGAGGAACAACATGGCAAGCATCCGTACCGCCCGCGTCATCGCCGCCGTCTCCGCTCTTCCGCTCGCCGCCGCTCTCTTCGCCGGTGTCGCGTCGGCGGACAACGGCGCCATCGCGGGTGACGGATCGAACGCTGGTGTGGCGAGCGTCATCGGCAGCGGGGTCGGCGGCAACAACCACGGAAACTCGTCCACCACGAACCAGAACGCGGCCGGCTCGGGTGCCTCGAACCAGAGCAACACCGCCCAGGTCAACGGTGCCGCGTTCACGGCCATCCAGCAGGGCAACGAGAACGTCGCCATCCACTTCACCCACCTCTGGTGAGCCTTGGGCGGGTGTCCTCGTGAACCAGGGCGCCCGTGGGGTGTGCTTCGGGGTCTTCACACGTCTGCGCGGCGGCACTTCGGTGCCGCCGCGTCGGCGTTTTCCCGGGCGGGACGCCAGGCCGACGACCTTGACACCCCGGCTGAACTGACGGACAGTCAGAAACTGTCCGTGCCGGAGCCAGGGGGTGGTGGCGTGAGCGACGAGCAGGCGCACGACGAACTGGGCCGGCGGCTCAAGGAGTTCGAGGGACGGCCGGCCGCCGTCGCCGGTGCCGGCAAGGACCCGGTGAACGCGCCGATGATCCGGCACTGGTGCGAGGCGCTGGGCGACACCAACCCCGCCTACACCGGCCCCGACGCCATCGCCCCGCCCACCATGCTCCAGGCCTGGACGATGGGCGGCCTGACCGGACACCGGGGCCGCACCGGCGCGTACGACGAACTCCTCGGCCTGCTGGACGCCTCGGGCTGCACCTCCGTGGTGGCCACCGACTGCGAGCAGGAGTATCTGCGGCCCCTGCGGCCGGGCGACGAGGTCGCGTTCGACACGGTGATCGAGGAGGTCTCCGCCCGCAAGACGACCCGACTGGGCACCGGCTACTTCGTCACGACCCGCATGGAGGTACGGGTGGGCGGCGAGCCGGTGGGCACCCACCGCTTCCGCGTCCTCAAGTACGCCCCCGCCCCCCGGGCACCCCGGGCCCTGCGGCCCCGACCGGTGGTCAACCGGGACAACGCCGGCTTCTGGCAGGGCGTGGCCGAGCACCGGTTCCTCGTCCAGCGCTGCACCTCCTGCGGCACCCCGCGCCATCCCTGGCTGCCCGGCTGCAACGCCTGCGGCAGCCCGGACTGGGACACGGTGGAGGCGAGCGGCGAGGGCACCGTCCACTCGTACGTGGTGCTGCACCACCCGCCCTTCCCCGCCTTCGACCCCCCGTACGCGGTCGCCCTGGTCGAACTCGCCGAGGGCGTCCGGGTGGTGAGCAACGTGATCGGGGTGCCGTACGACAAGGTCCGCATCGGACTGCCGGTACGGCTCGTGTTCCGGCGTTACGACGAGGAGCTGACGCTGCCGGTGTTCGAGGCGGTGGAGAGGTGAGGGCCGGCGAGCGGCTGCCGGCGCTGGAGATCCCGGTGACCCGCACACTGATCGTGGCGGGCGCGATCGCCTCGCGGGACTACCAGGACGTGCACCACGACGTGGAGCTGGCCCGGCAGAAGGGCGCGCCGGACATCTTCATGAACATCCTGACGACGAACGGCCTGGTCGGCCGGTACGTCACGGACCACTTCGGCCCGACGGCGGTGCTCCGCAAGGTCGCCATCAGGCTGGGGGCGCCCAACCACCCGGGGGACACGATGGTGCTGACCGGCAGCGTCGAGGAGGTCGACGGGGACACGGCGGTCGTCCGGGTCGTCGGCGCCAACGGGACCGGAACCCATGTGACCGGCACGGTGACCGTGACACTTCCCGCCGAGGAGGCCGCTCCATGAGCCTGCGCACCCCGGACACCCTCGGCGGACGCGCGGCGATCGCCGGCATCGGGGCCACCGAGTTCTCCAAGGACTCCGGGCGCAGCGAGCTGCGCCTCGCGGCGGAGGCGGTGCGTGCCGCGCTCGACGACGCCGGGCTCACCCCGGCGGACGTGGACGGCCTGGTGACGTTCACGATGGACACCAGCCCGGAGATCACCGTCGCCCAGGCGTGCGGGATGGGCGAGCTGTCCTTCTTCTCCCGGGTGCACTACGGCGGCGGGGCGGCCTGCGCCACCGTCCAGCAGGCGGCGCTCGCGGTGACGGCGGGCGTGGCCGAGGTGGTGGTCTGCTACCGGGCGTTCAACGAGCGGTCGGGCCGCCGGTTCGGCGCGGGGGTACGGCACCGGGAGCCCTCGGCGGAAGGGGTGGCGCTCGGCTGGGTGCTGCCGTTCGGGCTGCTCACCCCGGCCTCCTGGGTGGCGATGGCGGCCCAGCGCTATCTGCACGCCCACGGGCTGACGCCGGAGGCGTTCGGGCACGTGGCCGTGGTCGACCGCGCGTACGCGGCGACCAACCCGGCCGCCTGGTTCCACGGCCGCCCGATCACCCTCGCCGACCATGCCGCGTCCCGCTGGATCGCCGAACCGCTGCGCCTGCTGGACTGCTGCCAGGAGACCGACGGCGGACAGGCGGTCGTCGTCACCTCCCTGGAGCGGGCCCGGGACCTGGCGCGGCGGCCCGCCGTGATCGCGGCGGCGGCCCAGGGCGCGGGCCGGGCACAGGAGCAGATGACCAGCTACCAGCGGGACGATCTGACCTGCCTGCCGGAGATGGGCGCGGTGGCCCGGCAGCTGTGGCGGACCTGCGGCCTCGGCCCGGACGACATCGACGTGGGGATCCTGTACGACCACTTCACCCCGTTCGTGCTGATGCAGCTGGAGGAGTTCGGGTTCTGCGGGAGGGGGGAGGCGGCGGACTTCGTGGCGGAACGGCGGCTGCCGATCAACACCCACGGGGGCCAGCTCGGGGAGGCGTACCTGCACGGCATGAACGGCATCGCGGAGGCGGTCCGCCAGCTGCGGGGCACGGCCGTCAACCAGATACCCGGGGCGTCCCGCACCCTGGTGACCGCCGGTACCGGGGTGCCGACATCGGGGCTGGTCCTGACGGCGGACGGCTGAGCCGTAAGGGTCCGACCCGCAGACGGGGCGGACCCGCGGTCCACCTTCAGGAGGTCCAGCCACCCCCACCCCTACAACCTGAGGGGGACTCCGCTTCGGGACCTGCGGCCGATCCGCCGCCGTGGGGCCGCTCCTAGCGTGGAGGCATGACCACACCCGTCTGCACCAGCGCCTCGGACGCCGCCGCACCCGGGCGGCAGGGCCTCCCGCAGGCTCGACACCGCTCGCGCGGTGCGACCCCCGCCTATCCGTCGTTCGCGTCGTACGTGCGAGCCCGGCAGCCGGTCCTGCTGCGCACGGCGCGCTCGCTGACCGCGAATCCGAGCGATGCCGAGGACCTGCTGCAGACGGCGCTCGCCAAGACCTACGTGGCCTGGGAGCGGATCGAGGACCACCGGGCGGTCGACGGCTATGTGCGCCGGGCGCTGCTCAACACCCGGACCTCGCAGTGGCGCAAGCGAAGAGTGGACGAGTTCGCCTGCGAGGAGCTGCCCGAGCCGGAGCCCGTGCCCGGCGGCGACGACCCGGCCGAGCGGCAGGCGCTGCACGACGCGATGTGGCGGGCGGTCCTGCGGCTGCCGGCCCGTCAGCGGGCGATGGTCGTCCTGCGGTACTACGAGGACCTCAGCGAGGCGCAGACCGCCGAGGTGCTCGGCGTGTCGGTGGGCACCGTGAAGTCGGCGGTGTCCCGTGCGCTGGGCAAGCTGCGGGAGGACCCCGATCTGGTTCCGGCCCGCCAGGACCTGTCGTAGACGGTAGACGTAGACCGTAGACCCGGTTGGTCCGCCCGGAGTGACGCACCCCCTAGTGACATACCGCGTGGTATGCGCGCAGAATCAGCGCAACCTCTACCACCGCGTAGGCAATGTCGCCCGGGAGGACTCCGTGCTGAGCACCATGCAGGACGTACCGCTGCTGATCTCCAGGATCCTGACCCACGGGTCCACGGTCCACGGATCGTCGCGGGTGACCACCTGGACCGGCGAGCCCGAGCCGCACCGGCGCACCTTCGCCGAGGTCGGGGCCCGCGCCGCCCAGCTGGCCCACGCCCTGCGCGACGAGCTGGGGGTGACCGGCGACGACCGGGTCGCCACGCTCATGTGGAACAACGCCGAGCACGTCGAGGCGTACTTCGCGATCCCCTCGATGGGCGCGGTGCTGCACACGCTCAACCTGCGGCTGCCCGCCGAGCAGCTGGTGTGGATCGTCAACCACGCGGCCGACAAGGTCGTCCTCGTCGACGGCTCGCTGATCGGGCTGCTCGCTCCGCTGCTGCCGAAGCTGCCGACCCTGGAGCACATCGTCGTCTCCGGGCCCGGCGACCGGGCCCCGCTGGCGGGCACCGGCGCACGGGTGCACGAGTACGAGGAGCTGATCGCGGACCGGCCCACCGCCTACGACTGGCCGGAGCTGGACGAACGCCGGGCCGCCGCCATGTGCTACACCTCCGGCACCACCGGGGACCCCAAGGGCGTGGTGTACAGCCACCGTTCGATCTACCTGCACTCCATGCAGGTCAACATGACCCAGTCGATGGGCCTGACCGACCAGGACACCTCCCTCGTCGTCGTCCCGCAATTCCACGTCAACGCCTGGGGCCTGCCGCACGCCACCTTCATGACCGGCGTCAACATGCTGATGCCGGACCGCTTCCTCCAGCCGGCCCCGCTCGCCGAGATGATCGAGCGCGAACGGCCCACCCACGCGGCGGCCGTCCCCACCATCTGGCAGGGCCTGCTCGGCGAACTCACCGCGCGCCCCCGGGACGTGTCCTTCCTCGGCCAGGTCACGATCGGCGGCTCGGCCTGTCCGCCGTCCCTGATGGAGGCGTTCGACCGGCTCGGTATGCGGGTGTGCCACGCCTGGGGCATGACCGAGACCTCACCGCTGGGCACGGTGGCCCGGCCGCCCGCCCACGCGGTCGGCACCGGCGAGGAGTTCGGCTACCGCCTCACCCAGGGCCGCTTCCCGGCGGCCGTCGAGGCCCGCCTCACCGGTCCCGGGGGCGCCCGCCTGCCCTGGGACGGCGAGTCGGCGGGCGAGCTGGAGGTGCGCGGACCCTGGATCGCGGGCGCCTACTACAACGGCCCCGACGCGGAACCCCTGCGCCCCGCAGACAAGTTCAGCGCGGACGGCTGGCTGAAGACCGGCGACGTCGGCACCATCTCTCCCGACGGCTTCCTGACCCTCACCGACCGCGCCAAGGACGTCATCAAGTCCGGCGGCGAGTGGATCTCCTCGGTGGAGCTGGAGAACGCGCTGATGTCCCACCCGGACGTCGCCGAGGCCGCCGTGGTCGCCGTACCCGACGAGAAGTGGGGCGAGCGCCCGCTGGCCACGGTCGTCCTCCGGCCGGGCGCGAGCGCCGACTTCGAGAGCCTGCGCACCTTCCTCGCCGAGGAGGGCAGGATCGCCCGCTGGCAGCTGCCCGAGCGCTGGACGGTCGTCGGGTCGGTGCCGAAGACGAGCGTGGGCAAGTTCGACAAGAAGGTACTGCGCAGGCAGTACGCGGACGGCCAGCTGGACGTCACCCGCCTCTGACGGGGCGGCTCGGCGGGATCGCCCGCGTCCGTTTCGCCCGCATCCCTCGTCGGGGCGGCGGTCCCCCGCCGCCCCGGCCCCGCACGACCGCAGGACTAGCCGAGGCCCGTCCGGTGACAGCCGGCACCGGAGCGTGCGCCCGTCAGGTGCCTAGTTCGTACCGATCCGGGCCAGCAGGTCCACGATCCGGCCCTGCACCTCGGTGCTGGTGGACCGCTCGGCGAGGAACAGCACCGTTTCACCCGAGGCCAGCCGGGGCAGGTCGGCCTGGTCGACGGCGGCGGTGTAGACGACCAGCGGGGTGCGGTCGAGCAGGCCGTTCGCCCGCAGCCAGTCCACGATCCCGGCCCGCCGGCGGTGCACCTGCATCAGGTCCATCACCACCAGGTTCGGCCGGAACTGCCCCGCGAGCGTCACCGCGTCGTTGTCGCTCGCGGCCCGTGCCACCTGCATCCCGCGCCGCTCCAGCGTCGCGGTCAGCGCCAGCGCGATCTCCGCGTGCTCCTCGATGAGCAGCACCCGCGGCGGATGCTGCTCGCTGTCCCGGGGCGCCAGCGCCTTCAGCAGTACGGCGGGGTCGGCGCCGTACGCCGCCTCGCGCGTCGCCTGGCCGAGCCCGGCCGTGACCAGCACCGGGACCTCGGCGGCCACGGCGGCCTGGCGCAGCGACTGCAGAGCCGTCCGCGTGATGGGCCCGGTCAGCGGATCCACGAACAGCGCGGCGGGGAAGGCCGCGATCTGCGCGTCGACCTCCTCGCGCGAGTGCACGATGACCGGCCGGTAGCCACGGTCGCTGAGCGCCTGCTGGGTCGTCACGTCCGGCGCGGGCCACACCAGCAGCCGGCGCGGGTTGTCCAGCGGCTCCGGGGGCAGCTCGTCGTCCAGCGGCTGCGGACGCGGGGTGTCCGCCACCTCCACGGCCCCGCCGGGACCGTCCAGCGGTTCGGGCCCCTCGGCGGCGTTGGGCCCGGGTGCGCCTATGGCGTACGACCGCCCCGCCCCCTCGGTGCCCGGGACCGGCCGGGGCTGGCCGCCGAGCGAGGGCTGCGGCACGGGTGCCTGACCGGCCGTCGCGGGCTGCGGCACCGGCCGGCCGGCGAGCGACGACTGGCCGCCGAGCGACGACTGGCCGCCGAGCGACGGCTGGCCGGCGGGCGACGGCTGGGCGGGCGCCGGTTCGACCGACGGGTGCGGCCGGGCCGCCTGGTCCGGCTTCTGGTCCGGGCGGGTGGCCGGGTCGGGGGGTGTGCCCAGCTTGCGCCGCCGGCCCGAACCGCCGGGTGCGTGCGGCGGCGGCGTCGCCGTCGGCTGCTGCACCTGGGCGGCCTGCCGGGCGAACGGCACACCCTGCCCGAGCGTGCGGACGGAGATCGCCCGCCCCTGCGTGGAGTCCGGGTCGACCGGTGCGCCGCCCGCGGCCTCGGCGGGCAACGGCTGCGCGGCCCGCCGCGGCTGACCACCGGCCGCTGCCGCGGGAAGCGGCGTGCCGGGGGCCGGTGTGCCGCCCGCCGGGGTGGCGGGGTTCGGGACCGGGACTGCCGCACCGGCGGTGTCGCCGGTGCCGGGCCACTGCTGCGGGACGCCGGGCGGCACCGGCACCTGTCCGGTACCGGTCTCGGCGGGCAACGGCAGCGCGCCCGGGGCCGCCACCGGAGTACCGGCGGCCGGGGCGCCCGGCTGGGCCGGCCCCTGGCCCGGTGCGGCCGGAGGCTGCTGGGCGGGATCGACGGGCGCGGTCGGCGCCGTGCCCTGCGCGGGCACGCCCTGGACCGGAGTGGCCGGGGCCGGGGCCACGGGGGCGAGCGCGGGCTGACCGGCCGTGCCCTGGGCGGGTACGGCGGCCCGGCTCGCGGCTGGCTGCTGGGCACCGGGAGCCACCGGCCCTGCCACGGGGGCCACGGGACCGGCCTGACCGGGGATGCCCTGTCCGGGGACGGGGACGCCTTGTCCGGTGATGTCCTGCCCGGTCGTGCCCGGCGCCGGAACGCCGGTCGCCGGGGCCTGCCGACCAGGGGCCGGCGGTACGGCCGCCGCCTGCGGGACCTGGCCGGGAGCGGCCGGTACGGGAATCGGCTGCGGCGGGGTCTGCCCGGGTGCGGTTCCCGGCGCCACCGCCTGCGCGGCCTCGGTCTGCTGGGCCATGGCACGGCGCCGCCGGCCGGTCGGTGCGCTGGTGGGATGCGGCTGCGGCGGGGTGTGGTCGTCGGCCTGGTCGACCGGTACGGCGTCGTGCCGTCCGTCGTCAGCCGCGACGCCCTCGCCGGTCACCGGCAGCCGCGCGGGCACCTGCACCTGACCGGGCACCTGCACCTGACCGGGCAGCGGCCCGGAACCGGCCGGCGGACCGACGACCCCCGGACGGCTGCCGACGACGGGACCCTCACCCGGGCCGACGGAGGCACCGCCGCCCGGGACGACGGGAGCACCCATACCCGGGGCGACGGGAGCACCCACGCCCGGGGCGACGGGAGCACCGGCACCGGGAGTGACGGGTGCGCCGGCACCCGGGGCTGCCGGAACGGCCGTGCCCGGGGCTGCCGGAACGGGCGTACCCGGGGCTGCCGGAACGGGCGTACCCGGGGCTGCCGGAACGGATGTACCAGCGCCCGCGGCGACGGCTGTATCCGCGCCCGGGTAGGGGGCCGGGCCGTCCGTCTGGTCCGGGGGCTGCGGGGACCGGTCGGCCTCGGCCGGCGGCAGGGCGAAGACCGTGCGCGCGCCGGCCGCCTCCTGCGCCGCGGCGCGCTCCGCCGCGGCGGCCAGCGCCCGTCGGCGCCGTCCGGTCGGCTGCGTGCCCTCGGCCGGCACCGCCTCGCCGCCCTGCGCCGGAACCGCCGGGGCACCCGGCAACGCCTGTGCGCCCGGTACCGGCTCGCCGCCGGCCGCGGGAAGGGCCGGCGGCAGCGCGGCCTGCGGGGCGCCCGGATCACGGCGGGCACGCCGGCCCGTGGGCACCGGCACGCCCTGCGGCGGCACGGTGCCACCGAGCCCCGTACCCGAGGCGGCGGCCCCCGCACCCTGCTCGGCCGCGGTCATCACGGATCCCTCGGCCACGCCCTCGCCGGCGTCATCGCCGGCGGCGCCGCTCTCGGCGGGCCGCCCACGGCGCCGGCCGGTCCCGCCGGACGCGTTCTCCGCACCCTCGGCCGGAATCCGCGGGCCCTCCTCGGCGGGGGCGATGGCCCGCCGCCGGCGCCGGCCGGTCGGCACGGACGCCTCCACCTCACCGGTGTCACCGGCGCCGGGCGCCTCGCTGTCCAGGAAGGCGTCCGTGGAGCCCCGCCGGGCCCGCCGCCGGCCGACCGCGCCCTGCTCGGCCGCCCCGGTGTCGTCCGCCGCTGCCGCACCGGCGTCCGGGACCTGCGCGGCGACCGCGCCCGCCCCGCCGCCGAGCGGCACCTCGAGGACGTAGGCGCTGCCGCTCATGCCCGGTACCTCGTGCGTCTGGAGCACACCCCCGTGGGCGCGCACGATGCCACGCACGATCGGCTCGTGCACCGGGTCTCCCCCGGCGTACGGTCCGCGCACCTCGATCCGCGCGACCTCCCCGCGCTGGGCGGCGGCGACCACGACGGTGTTGTCCAGGTAACCGCCCGCCGACACGGGCGTGTTGCCGGTCGCGTCCACCCCGGCGACATCCGCCACCAGATGCGCGAGCGCGACGGCGAGCCGCTGCGGGTCGACCTCGGCCTCGATGGGCGGCGCGTGTACGGCGAACTGCACGCGCCCCGGCCCGATCAGCTCGACGGCCCCGTCCACACCGGCGGCGACGACCGCGTCCAGCATCACCTTGGTACGGGTGATGTCCTCCCCGCCCGCGTCCAGCCGCTGGTAGCCGAGGACGTTGTCGATGAGGGTGGTGATGCGCGCGTAGCCGGCCGACAGGTGGTGCAGAACCTGGTTGGCCTCGGGCCACAGCTGCCCGGCGTCGTCCGCCGCCAGTGCGGACAGCTCGCGCCGCAGCTCGTCCAGCGGGCCGCGCAGCGACTGCCCGAGCAGGGTCAGCAGCTGCTCGTGCCGCCCGGCGAGGGCCTCGTACCGGTCCTTCTCCCGCTCGGCGAGCGCGGCGTACCGCTCCTCGCCGGCGGCCAGCTCCTCCGCGTGCTGCTCGCGGAGTTCCTCGATCTCGGTGACATGCCGCTGGCGCAGCGCGGTCAGATCGGAGGCGTGCTCCTCGGAGAGCCGCTCCAGCTCCTCGGCGTGCGCCTTCTCCTGCGCGTCCTTCTCCTCCGCCAGGGAGTCGAAGGGGCGTCGGTCGGCGAAGGTCATCACGGCGCCGACGAGCTGGTCCCCGTCCCGTACCGGCGCGGTGGTCAGATCGACCGGGACCTTCTGGTCGCCCTTGGACCACAGCACCTGCCCGCGCACCCGGTGCTTGCGCCCGGAGCGCAGGGTGTCGGCGAGGGGCGACTCCTCGTACGGGAACGGCGATCCGTCGGCGCGCGAGTGCAGCACGAGCGTGTGCAGCTCCTTGCCGCCCAGCTCACCGGCCCGGTAACCCAGTATCTGGGCGGCGGCCGGGTTGACGAGCACGATCCGGCCGTCGGTGTCCGTGCCCACGACGCCTTCCGACGCCGCCCGCAGGATCATCTCGGTCTGCCGCTGCGAGCGGGCCAGCTCCGCCTCGGTGTCGACGGTTCCGGACAGGTCCCGGACCACGATCATCAGCAGCTCGTCACCGGTGTAGCCGTAACCGTCGTACGCCTGCTGCCCGTTCTCCAGGTTCGCGCTGGTGACCTCGACCGGGAACTCGCTGCCGTCGGTCCGCCGCGCCACCATCCGGTTCGGCTTGGTCCGTCCCCGGGGGTCCATGTGATCGGGCCGCCGCATGGAGCCGGGGATGAGCCGGGAGTCGAACTGCGGCAGCAGGTCGAGCAGCCCGCGCCCGACGAGCGCGGTACCCGGTGCCTCGAACGCCTCCAGCGCGATGGTGTTGGCGTTGACGACGGTTCCGTTGGCGTTGACCAGGACCAACGCGTCCGGCAGAGCGTCGAGTATGGCTGCGAGGCGAGCAGCGCCTCGGGATGGCCTGCTGCTCACGAGACGCCTTCCTCCCTGTTACCGCACCTTGCCGACCGCTCCGGCCATATTGCCAACCGGCCCGCGACGTGTCACGCGAGGGAGTCTAAAGGCACGGGTCGCGCTCGCGGCGCCGGATGAGAGGGAGGTCCCACGAGGAAGTGACGACGAACGCGTGACCGATGCCCCGGCTTCCCCCATACCTCCGCCGGACCTTTACGGAACCGACGGCTCCGCCAAGGGCCCCTGCCGCTACCCGGCCGCCTCCACCTTCGGCAGGAGGGGCACCATCCGGTCCCACCGCCCGGCCTCGCACCCGTCACCGCGGTCGAACGAGGCGTCGACCGGCCGTCCGGCCCAGGTGCCGGTGACATGGGCGGTGGCCGGGCCGCCGTAGAGCATGGTGCAGGTGGCACCGGCGGGAACCGGTGCGAACGGGTCCCTGCCCCAGCGTGTGCGCGTGTCGAGCGTCCGGCAGGCCCCGGCGACGTCCGGATGGTGCCCGGCCTCGGGGTGGCAGTGCACCTCGAACCTCCCGTCCCGGGCGGCGCCGGCGTGCCGGACCACGACGGTGAGGTGATCACCCCCGTCCTCCGGCCGCACGGGCGGCGGTACGGCACCGGCGGCGGAGGCGGGGGCGGCGGTGAGCGGGGCGAGGGAAGCGGCGGCGGCGAGGGACGCCACGAGGAGGCGCCGCCCGGTGGCCGGCAGGACAGAGAGCATGCCCTGTCCAACGCCGGACCCGGCGAGACGTTGCGCCCCACCGGCGAAGCCCTTTGCCCTGTGACCCGGGTGCCTAGTACCGTGGGGGGCGATTGGTGACGCGGCGCTTGCCTGTGTCATCATCTGCACGCACCACTCGCGCGCTCGTGTGAGCGGTTGTGCTGGAGGCGTCGCCTAGTCCGGTCTATGGCGCCGCACTGCTAATGCGGTTTGGGTCTTAAAGCCCATCGAGGGTTCAAATCCCTCCGCCTCCGCCCCCGATACCGAAGCCCCGGTCCCCAGGACCGGGGCTTCGGCGTTGTCCGGCCCCTGGCGCGCTCCCCCCGAGGATCATCGTTTTCGCAGGTCACAAGGGGTGCGCGGATCGGATTTCACATGACGGCGGCAGTCATGTAATGTTCTTCCTGTCGCCGCGAGCGGGCCGAAAGGGCCGGGAGCGAAGACAAAACAAAAGAACAAGCACTCGTAGCTTAACGGATAGAGCATCTGACTACGGATCAGAAGGTTGCAGGTTCGAATCCTGCCGAGTGCACATAGTTCGAAGGCCCCGGATCACTCCGGGGCCTTCTGCGTGTCCGGGTGGGTTTTCGTGCCGACGGGGTGATCGAGGCGGTCGCGCTCGTCCCGTTCGGCTCGCCACCGGTCCCGCCGGTATCGGGGGACGGGGGCGTGGGGGAGATGTCCATGCCCTGTTCAACCGATGTCCTGGCTGTGTAACAGCGGATCTTGCTCTCTGTTCCGGGCGACAGGGGCGGTCATACGATCTTCACATCGTTCGAGATCCCGTCGGGGGCAATCCGGCGGGCTTCAGTGTGGGGACACCAGCATGCGTATCCGCTCCTTCGTGGGCGCCCTTTGCGGCGCCGTGGCTCTTTCCGCGTTCGCCCTCCCGGTGGCCCAGGCGGAGGAGAACCCCATCACGTTCTCGAACATCGCGATCGACAGCGGCAAGCCGCTGGTGGTCGGCACCGGCACGCCGAAGCAGTTCTTCGTGCACTACGACGTGAACCACGCCCACAAGCTCTACTCCTCCGAGGCGTACCTGTACGCGGGCGGCCTGGACACGTGGAGCGGCCAGAGCGGGCCCGTGGGCTCGCCCTCCTGCCAGGACGTCAGCGCCACCGTCGCGCGCTGTGTGCAGAAGCTGGCCATCGACCCGAAGTCGCTCGTCGGCAGCGGCGTCGCCGGCACCTGGCACCTCTACCTGCAGGCGGTCGACGCCGACGACAACGTGGTCGGCAAGGGCGGCCTGTACCCGACCAAGGTGCTGCGCGCCTCCACCATGACCCGGACCGACGCCGACCCCGAGCCGGTCGTGAAGGGCAAGAGCCTCACCATCACCGGCAAGCTCGCGCACGCCGACTGGGACACCCACACGTACGCCGGGCAGGCCGGCCGGTCGGCGGCACTGCAGTTCCGGCCCGACGGCGGTTCCTACGCCACGGTCAAGACGGTCAAGACCGGAACCGGCGGCGCGCTCAGGACCACGGTGACCGCGAACGCCAGTGGCGCCTGGCGCTGGTACTACGCGGGCGACTCCACCACCGGCGGCGCCACGGCCGTGGGCGACGCCGTCGTCGTCAAGTAGGCGGCAACGGCAGGCCCGCCGCTCCCGAGGGGGGCAGGCCGAAACCTGCTGAGTGCGTACCGGCCGCAGGCCCCGGAGAGGATCCGGGGCCTGCGGCGTTTTCCAGGAAAGGGCCCCGACGGCGTCACCGGGCCGCTGTCGGACCCACCCTCTACCCTCACGAGTGATGGCACAGGTGTGGAAGTGCGCGGGGCTGCGCTGGTCGGCGGACGGCCCGGCGCTGATGTGGGACGGCGGGCGGCGCAGTGCGCTGCCGCGGGGGAAGCGCGTCGCCTTCGCGGTGCCGGAAGGGGGCGTGCGCACGTGTGCGGGGGCACGGGGGCACGCCTGCCCGGTGGGCGCCGTTGTGCCGGGGCGGAGTACGGGGGCCCGGTGCGAGGAGTGCGCGCGGCTGGACCGGGCGCACTCCGTGGCCGCTGACACGGTCGCGGACGACCCGCGGCCCTACCGCGTGTACCTGGCGTGGTTCGGGCCGGGGATGGTGAAGGTCGGCATCACCGCGCTGGAACGCGGGCCGGCCCGGCTGCTCGAACAGGGCGCCGTCTGTTTCAGCTGGCTCGGCACCGGCCCGCTGATGGCCGCGCGGCGCACCGAGGAACTGCTGCGGGCCGCGCTGCGGGTGCCGGACCGTATCCCGTACGCCCAGAAGCGGGCGGTGCGGTCGGCGCTGCCGGGGACGGAGGCGGAGCGCGCCGCCGAGGTGCGGGAGCTGCACGCGCGGGCCGTCGCGCTCACCGCCTGGCCGGAGTCCCTGCGCCCCGAGCCCTGCCATGTCACCGACAGCGCAGGGACGTTCGGGCTGACGGGCGCCCCGGCGGCGGTCGGCGAGATCGTGGAGCTGGTGCCGGGCGGGGCGGTGCGCGGTGACCTGGTCGCGGCCGCCGGCCCGGATCTCCATCTCGCGGCCGGCGGACGCGGGGTCGTCGTCCTGGACACCCGGCTGATGACCGGCTGGGAGCTGCTGGCGCCGGAGCCGGTGGCGGCCGGATGCACCTTCCCCGTAAGGGAGTTCCGGCGGGAGCCGGACGGGCTGTTCTGACCCGTGGGCCCGCGGGGAGGCCGCTGTGCGGACCCGTGGGCCCGCTGGGAGGGCGCTGTGCGGTTCTCAGAAAAATCACAGACTCCGGAAAGCGTCTTCTCAGAGGGTCCCGACAGGGTGTCCAGCATGACCACGACCTCCCCGCAGGGGCGCACCGAACTGCTGAGGCCGGACGGGAGCCCCGTCCGCGTGCTTGTGGTGGACGACGAGCTGTCGATCACCGAACTGCTGAGCATGGCCCTTCGTTACGAGGGCTGGCAGATCAGGAGTGCGGGGGACGGGCAGGCGGCCATCCGGTCGGCCCGGGACTTCCGGCCCGACGCCGTCGTGCTCGACATGATGCTGCCGGACATGGACGGGCTGTCCGTCCTCGGCCGGCTGCGGCGCGAGCTGCCCGAGGTGCCCGTCCTCTTCCTCACCGCCAAGGACGCGGTGGAGGACCGTATCGCCGGGCTCACCGCCGGCGGGGACGACTACGTCACCAAGCCCTTCAGCCTGGAGGAGGTCGTGGCGCGGCTGCGGGGGCTCATCCGCCGGTCCGGGGCCGCCGACCGGCGGTCCGACTCGGTGCTCGTCGTGGGGGATCTGACCCTGGACGAGGACAGCCACGAGGTCTCGCGGGCCGGGGAGAACATCCACCTCACCGCCACCGAGTTCGAACTGCTGCGCTTCCTCATGCGCAACCCCCGGCGGGTGCTCAGCAAGGCGCAGATCCTGGACCGCGTCTGGTCGTACGACTTCGGCGGCCAGGCCAACGTGGTCGAGCTGTACATCTCGTACCTGCGCCGGAAGATCGACGCCGGGCGCGAGCCGATGATCCACACCCGGCGGGGAGCCGGTTACCTGATCAAGCCCGCCGTGTCATGAGCGGGCGGCGCCGGCCGCGTCCGCGGAAACGGCACGGCCAGGACGCCCCCGCCCGGACGAAGCCGAGAGTGGCGGGACAGCCGCGCACCCTGCGCACCAGGCTCGTCGTCGCGTCCGTGGTCCTGATCGCCGTGGTGTGCGCGGTGATCGGCACCGTGACCGCGCTCGCGCTGCGCAGCCATCTGTACGACCAGCTGGACGGTCAGCTGAACGAGGTCGCCGCGCGCGCCTCCGGCTCCTTCGGGCCGCCGGGCCGACAGCTCGGGGGCGGCCTCGTGCCGGGTGGGCAGCAGCCCAGGACGCACCCGAAGACCCTCACCGACTTCGTCACCGAGGGCCCGCAGCCCAAGGGCACCATCGCGGCCGAGGTGGTGGACGGCGTCATCACCGACGCCCGACGCGGTGTGCAGTCCGCCAGCAACTTCGACGTGATCCCGGAGTCGTTGACCAGGTCGCAGCGCGCCGCCCTCGCGTCCGTCCCGCGGAAAGAGGGAGAACAGCGCACCGTCGACGTCCCGGGTGCGGGCGGGTACCGGGTCGAGTACCGCAGTGGTGCCAACGGCGCCTACTACGTCGCCGTACCGACCTCCTCCGTCGACAACACGGTCAACACCCTGATCCTCGTGGAGATCAGTGTCACCGCCGCCGGTCTGGTGGCGGCCGGCATCGCCGGCTACGTGCTCGTGGGCGTCGCCACCCGTCCCCTGCGGAAGGTCGCCGCCACCGCCACCCGGGTCTCCGAACTGCCCCTGCACTCCGGCGAGGTGAACCTGAGCGAACGGGTCCCGGAGGCGGAGTGCGACCCGCACACCGAGGTCGGCCAGGTCGGCGCCGCGCTCAACCGCATGCTCGACCACGTCCACGGCGCCCTGCACGCCCGGCAGCGGAGCGAGACACGGGTACGGCAGTTCGTGGCCGACGCCAGTCACGAACTGCGCACACCGCTCGCCTCCATCCGCGGGTACGCCGAGCTGACCCGGCGCGGGCGCGAGCGGATCGGTCCCGACACCCGGCACGCGCTGGGCCGTATCGAGTCCGAGGCCGGGCGGATGACCCTCCTCGTCGAGGACCTGCTGCTGCTGGCCCGGCTCGACGCCGGGCGACCGCTGCAGTTCGAGCACACCGATCTGGTCCCGCTGGTCATCGACACGGTCAGTGACTCCCGGGCGGCCGGCATGGACCACAACTGGCGGCTCGATCTGCCCGACGAACCGGCGCTGGTCTCGGCGGACGCGGCACGGATCCAGCAGGTGCTGGTCAATCTGCTGGGCAACGCCCGCAAACACACCCCGCCCGGTACGACCGTGACCGCGCGCGTGCGGCGGCGCGGGCCGTGGATGTGCGTCGACGTCGAGGACGACGGGCAGGGCATCGCTCCGGAGCTGCTGCCGCACGTCTTCGAGCGGTTCGCCCGCGGGGACTCCGCGAGGTCCCGCGCCACCGGCTCCACCGGACTCGGACTCGCCATCGTGCAGGCCGTGGCCGCCGCGCACGGGGGCGCCGTGACCGTGGACAGCGTTCCCGGCCGTACCGTCTTCACCGTGCGGCTGCCCGTCCCCGCCCCGGCGGCCGTCCCCCGGCCGGCCCGCGCGACGGACGGGCGCTCACACTCACAGCCGCAGCACAGTGCCACCACATGGGTGCGACAGGGCACTTGAGAAAAGTCGGTCCCATGCGAACCGACTCTTCTCCCGGCACCCTGCCGGCGCGGGAGCACCTCCCGGCCACAGACGCCGGAACGCCTGTCCTGGACGTAGTGGTCCCCGTCCACAACGAGGAGAAGGACCTCCAGCCGTGCGTCCGCAGACTGCACGAGCACCTCACGCGCACCTTTCCGTACGCCTTCCGCATCACGATCGCGGACAACGCGTCCACGGACACCACCCCGCTGGTGGCGGCGCGGCTGGAGGCGGAGATCCCCGAGGTCACCAGCTTCCGGCTGGAGCGCAAGGGGCGGGGCCGGGCGCTGCGGACCGTCTGGTCGGCGTCGGACGCCCCGATCCTCGCGTACATGGACGTCGACCTGTCCACCGACCTCAACGCCCTGCTGCCACTGGTGGCGCCGCTGATCTCCGGTCACTCCGACCTCGCGATCGGCTCCCGGCTCGCCCGCAGCTCCCGGGTCGTACGCGGCCCCAAGCGGGAGTTCATCAGCCGGGCCTACAACCTGATCCTGCGCGGTTCCCTCCAGGCCCGCTTCTCGGACGCCCAGTGCGGTTTCAAGGCGATCCGGCGGGAGGTCGCGCGGGTGCTGCTGCCGCTGGTGGAGGACACCGGCTGGTTCTTCGACACCGAGATGCTGGTCCTCGCCGAGCGGGCGGGCCTCAGGATCCACGAGGTGCCGGTGGACTGGGTGGACGACCCGGACTCCACCGTGCACATCGTGCGGACGGCCACCGACGACCTCAAGGGCGTGTGGCGGGTCGGCAGGGCCCTGGCCACCGGGTCGCTGCCGCTGGACCGGCTGACCCGGCCCTTCGGTGACGACCCGCGCGACCGCGAGCTGACCGGCGTGCCGGGGGGCCTGGCCCGCCAGCTGGTCGGCTTCTGCGTGGTCGGCGGCCTGTCCACCCTGTTCTACCTGCTGCTGTACAGCGGCTTCCGGCAGTTCGGCGGGGCGCAGCCCGCCAACGGGCTCGCGCTGCTGGTCTCGGCCGTCGCGAACACGGCCGCCAACCGCCGGCTCACCTTCGGGGTGCGCGGCCGTGGCGGGGCGGTCCGGCACCAGGCGCAGGGCCTGGTGGTGTTCGGCATCGGCCTCATCCTGACCAGCGGTTCGCTCGCCGCCCTGGACACGGCCACCGACAGCCCGGCGCACTCCACCGAACTCGCGGTGCTCATCGCCGCCAACCTGGCGGCGACCGTGCTGCGGTTCCTGCTCTTCCGCGCCTGGGTCTTCCCGGACCGCGGGGAGACGGCGCCGTCCACGGCGGTCACCGCACACACCCCGCCCGCACCGGGCCACGCCACTTCGCCGGTCT
>NZ_JBEZBT010000046.1:31881-48139 GCF_040647235.1 Streptomyces sp. NPDC042638 | reverse complement strand
CCGCCGGGTTACGGCGCTGCGCCGGTCTCGCCGGGTTACGGCACTGCGCCGGTCTCGCCGGGTTACGGCGCTGCGCCGGTCTCGCCGGGTTACGGCACTGCGCCGGTCTCACCGGGCGACGGCACTGCGCCGGCCTCGCCGGGTTTCGGCACTCCGTCCGCCTCGCCGGGTTTCGGCACTCCGTCCGCCTCGCCGGGCCACGGCACTCCGCCGTCGCCGGCCTACGACCCGCCTGCTCCGTACGTACCGCTCCCGCTGCGCCGGGTGCCGCGACCGGAGCCGCACCAGACCACCCAGGTCCGCGCCGGTGACGCCGCGGACGGCAGCTGGAGGGACGCCACCGTGCGGCTGCAGCCGGTGCGCCCTCACGACAACGACCCGGGGGACCCCCGATGACCACGCAGTACGACCCGCCGACCGCACAGCAGGGCGGTCCGGCCGCCGGGTGGCCGCCGCACGCCGCGACCCCGCGGGCCCCCGGCGCCGGTGAGCCGGGGCAGCCGTTCGCGCGCCGGCTGTGGCGCGGCCGGGCCGAGGACCCCCGCTGGGTGCGCCCGGCCTTCCTCGGCCTGCTGACCGCCACCCTCCTGCTCTACCTCTACGACCTCAGCGCCTCCGGCTACGCCAACTCCTTCTACTCGGCGGCGGTCCAGGCGGGCAGCACGTCCTGGAAGGCGTTCTTCTTCGGCTCGCTGGACGCGGGCAACGCCATCACCGTCGACAAGCCGCCGGCCTCCCTGTGGCCGATGGAGCTGTCGGTCCGCGTGTTCGGTCTCCACTCGTGGGCGATCCTCGCGCCCGAGGTGCTGATGGGCGTGGCGGCCGTCGCCGTCGTCTACGCCGGTGTGCGCCGCCGGTTCAGCCCCGCGGCCGGTCTGATCGCGGGCGCGGTGCTGGCGCTCACCCCGGTCGCGGCGCTGATGTTCCGGTTCAACAACCCGGACGCGATGCTGGCCCTGCTGATGTCGGTGGCCTGCTACCTCGTCGTCCGGGCCGTGGAGGACGGCCGTACGAAGTGGCTGGTGTGGGCGGGCGTCGCGATCGGCTTCGCGTTCCTCGCCAAGACGCTCCAGGCCTTCCTGATCCTGCCGCCGCTGGCGCTGGTGTACGCGGTCTGCGCTCCGGTGCCGCTGAAGAAGCGCCTGGGCCAGCTGGCGGCGGCGACGCTCGCGCTGGTCGTCTCGGGCGGCTGGTGGGTCGCGGTCGTCGAACTGTGGCCGGCCTCCTCCCGCCCCTACGTCGGCGGCTCGCAGAACAACAGCTTCCTGGAGCTGACCTTCGGCTACAACGGCCTCGGCCGCCTCAACGGCGACGAGACCGGCAGCGTCGGCGGAGGCGGCCGTGGCGGTGGCGGCACCGGTATGTGGGGCGAGACCGGCTGGGACCGGATGTTCAACTCCGAGATCGGCGGCCAGATCTCCTGGCTGCTGCCCTCCGCGCTGATCCTGCTCGCCGCCGGCCTGGTGGCCACGCGCAGGCTGAGGCGGACGTCCGTCACCCGCGCCTCGTTCCTGGTGTGGGGCGGCTCGCTGCTGACGACCATGGCGGTCTTCAGCTACATGGCGGGCATCTTCCACCAGTACTACACGGTGGCCCTCGCCCCCTACCTCGCGGCCGTGACCGGTATGGGCGCCGGCCTGCTGTGGGAGAGGCGGCGGGAGCCGTGGGCGTCGGTCACGCTCGCCGCGTCCGTGGTCGCGGCGGCGGCCTGGGGGTACGTGCTGCTCCACCGGACCTCCGGCTATCTGCCCTGGCTGCGGTGGCTGGTCCTGATCGGCGGGCTGGCCGCGGCGTTCGGACTGGTCTTCGCGGGCCGGCTCCCCCGGCGGCTCGCCCTCGGGGCGGCGGCGGTGGGTCTGGTGGCCGCGCTGGCCGGGCCGACGGCATACACCCTGAGCACGCTGGCGGAGGGTCACACCGGCTCGATCGTCACGGCCGGCCCGGCGGGCGCGAGCGTGATGGGCGGCCGGGGCAGGGGTCCCGGCGGCGCACCCGGTGGCGGTGACGGGATGCGCGGCGGCTTCGGCGGCGGCATGCCGGGCCGGAACCAGCCCCCGCAGGGGGGACCGGGGCAGCAGGGCCGGGGCCAGCCGGGCAACGGCTTCCCCGGTGGCGGCCGGACGGGCGAGGGCGGCATGGGGGGCGCCGGTGGTGCCGGCGGACTCCTGAACGGCGCGAACGTGTCCTCCGCGGCCAAGGCGCTGCTGGAGGAGAACGCCTCCCGGTACACCTGGGTGGCCGCTTCCGTCGGCTCCCAGAACTCGGCCAGTTACCAGCTCGCCACGGGCGATCCGGTGATGGCGATCGGCGGCTTCAACGGCACCGACCCGTCCCCGACGCTCGCCGAGTTCGAGAAGTACGTCGCGCAGGGGAGGATCCACTACTTCATCGACGGCGGCGGCATGGGAGGCGGCAGGGGTGGCGGCAGCAGCGGTACCGCCTCCCGGATCAGCTCCTGGGTGCAGAGCACCTTCAAGAAGGTGACGGTGGGATCGGCCACCTTCTACGACCTCACGCGGCGCGTGAGCGGCTGACCGAATAGCTGTTGTACACCGTATAGCCAGCGCTATACGGTGTACGACATGTCTGCTGTCCAAGGCCATCCCCGGCGCTGGCTGATCCTCGGCGTCATCTGTCTCGCGCAGCTCACCGTGCTGCTCGACAACACCGTCCTGAACGTGGCCATCCCCTCGCTCACCCGCGAACTGCGCGCGGCGACCTCGGACATCCAGTGGATGGTCAACGCCTACTCGCTGGTGCAGTCCGGCCTGCTGCTCACCGCGGGCAGCGCCGCCGACCGCTACGGCCGCAAGAAGATGCTGATGACGGGGCTCGCCCTGTTCGGCATCGGCTCCCTGGTGGCGGGCCTCGCCGGCTCGACCGCCCAGCTGATCGCCGCGCGCGCCGGAATGGGCGTCGGCGGCGCGCTGCTGCTGACCACCACGCTGGCGGTGGCGATGCAGATCTTCACCCCCGAGGAGCAGCCGAAGGCGATCGGCATCTGGAGCGCGGTCAACGCACTGGGCTTCGCCGGCGGCCCGCTGATCGGCGGCTTCGTGCTCGACCACTTCTGGTGGGGCGCGATCTTCCTGATCAACATCCCGGTCGCGGCGCTGGCCCTGATCGCGGTGGCGGTGCTCGTGCCCGAGTCCAGGAACCGCCGGGGCGACCGCCCGGACCTGCCCGGCGCGCTGCTGTCCACCATCGGCATGGCCGCGCTCGTCTACGCGATCATCTCCGGCCCGGGCCACGGCTGGACGTCCGCACGCGTGCTCGCCACGGCGGCCGTCGCGGTGCTGGCGCTGGGCGCCTTCGCCCGGTGGGAGAGCCGGACCGAGGAGCCGATGCTCGACCCCCACTTCTTCCGGGACCGGCGGTTCACGGGCGCCGTCGCGGGGGCCGTACTCATCACGTTCGGCATGGGCGGCGCGCTCTTCCTGCTGACGCAGCACCTGCAGTTCGTGCTCGGGTACGGGCCGCTGGAGGCCGGCCTGCGGACCGCCCCGCTGGCGCTGACGGTGGTGGCGCTCAACTTCACCGGCATCTCGGCGAAGTGGTCGGCCCGCATGGGTACGCCGGTGTCGATCGGGCTCGGCATGGTGCTGATGTCGGCGGGCCTGGTCGCCATCGCCGAGATCGACACCGGCGGCTACGCCGGAACGCTGCTGGGCCTGCTGCTGATCGGCGTGGGGTGCGCGGTCGCCAACCCGGCGATGGCCCATGCCATCATGAGCGCGATCCCTCCGGAGAAGGCCGGGGTGGGGGCCGGTGTCAACGGCACCCTCGCCGAATTCGGCAACGGTCTCGGCGTCGCCGTCCTCGGCGCCGTCCTCAGTGCCTCCGTGGCGTCGGGACGGTCGGTGTCGGCCGGGCTGGGGGCCGGGCAACTGGTGGGCGCGGTCGCCGTGCTGGCCGGCGGATTCGTGGCGGCGGGGCTGCTGCGGCGGGCGGAGCGGGTGGCCGCCTGACGGCTCGCGGGTAGGGGTACGCGTACGGCCGCGGTCCCCCGTGGCTCGTCGCGCCGTGCGGCGGCGGCCACGGCCCCGCGCCCTCGGGCCGGGAGAGTGAGCGAAGACAGGAAGGTGCGTCGGTGACGAAGGCAGCGGGTCGGTCGGCGCGGGACAGCGTGTGGCTGGAGGGCAAGGCCCGGCGCGGCGGACGCGGCGGACAGCCCTCCGGGCTCGACCGGGAGCGGATCACCGAGGCGTCCGTCCGGCTGCTGGACGCCGACGGGCTCGCCGGGTTCTCCATGCGCCGGCTGGCCGCCGAGCTGAACGTGACCGCGATGTCCCTGTACTGGTACGTCGACACCAAGGACGACCTGCTCGAACTCGCCCTGGACGCGACCTATGCCGAGCTGCGGCTGCCCGACCCGGAGAACACGGACGAGGACTGGCGGGAGCAGCTGCGGGGGCTGGCCACGGCGTACCGGGCACAGTTGGTCCGCCACCCCTGGCTGTCACCGCTGGCCGGGCGCTACCTCAACATCGGACCGAACTCGCGCGCCTTCTCCCGTGCGGTCCAGCGGGTCGTCGGCCGCGCCGGCCTGCCCGAGCACGGGGTGACCGGGGCGATCTCGGCCGTCTTCCAGTTCGTGTACGGCTACGGCACGATCGAGGGCCACTTCCTCGCCCGGATCGCGGACAGCGGGCTCAGCGCCGACGAGTACTTCGCGCAGGCCATGACCATGGTGGACGAGGTGCCGGGAGCCGCCGAACTCATGCGGGAGGCCAAGCACCTCATGGCGGCCCGCGGCGGTGACACGGTCGCGGAGATGCTGGAACGCGACTTCACCTTCGCCCTCGACCTGCTGGTCGCCGGTATCGAGGCGATGGTGGCCCGCGGCTGACTACGCGTCGGCGACGAGCCGCGCCGGGAAGCCGCCCGTGGCCACCGGCCCCCACCGCTCCGGCGTCACCCGGACGATCGACTTGCCCTGCTCGGCCATCGCCCGGCGGTACTCGTCCCAGTCGGGGTGCTCACCGGCGATGTTGCGGTAGTACTCGACCAGGGGTTCCACGGAGTCGGGGCTGTCGATGACCTCGGCCGTGCCGTCGATCTGCACCCAGGGCCCGTTCCACTCGTCGCTGAGCACGAGCAGGCTCACCCGCGGGTCGCGCCGGGCGTTGCGGGTCTTGGTGCGTTCGGGGTAGGTGGAGACGACGATCCGGCCGGAGTCGTCGACCCCGCAGGTCAGCGGTGACGCCTGAGGGCCGCCGTCGGCGCGGCGGGTGATGAGCAGGGCGCGGTGCCGGGGCCGTACGAAGTCCAGCAGCTCGTCCAGCGATACCCGGGTGTTGGTCGCGATGTTCGGTGCCATGAGGGCAGCCTAGGGGCAGGGGGTGCCCCTGTGGCTGACCCTGCCGTGCCTACGCCTGGGGCAGCGAGTCGCCCTGCACCGCCTGGATGTCCAGCTCCACCTTCAGCGTCGTGCCGATGGCCGCGATGCCCGCCTGGAGAACTTGGTTGTAGTTCATCGCGAAGTCGTCGCGGTGCAGCTCGGCGGTGGCCCGGAAGGCGGCCCTCGTCCCGCCCCACGGGTCCGCGCCGCTGCCGAGGTAGGCGAGGTCCAGGTCCACCGGCCGTACGACGCCGTGCATGGACAGCTCGCCGTGCACCTTCCAGCGGTCGGAACCGGCGGCGGTCAGCCCGGTGGAATGGTAGGTGATCTCCGGGTGCCGCTCGACGTCGAGGAAGTCCCCGGACCTCAGATGCGTGTCGCGCATGCCGTTGCCCGTGTCGATGGACGCCGCCCGGATCACCGCCTCCACCCGCGACTTGGTGACGTCGTCGGGTGCGATCTCGATCGTGCCGCCGAACTCCGTGAACCGGCCGCGCACGCTGGAGATGCCCAGGTGCTGGGCGACCGCGGCGACGGAGGAGTGCGCCGGGTCGATGGTCCAGGGCCCGGGCGGCGGCAGTTCGGTGCCGCCCTGCCGGGCCAGCGTGACCGTGCCGACCTCGGCCCGGCCGCTCGCGGTGACGATCGCGCTGGACGCCGCGGGCGCGTACCCGACGGCCGTCACGATCACGGTGTACGCCCCCGGAACCAGCTCCGTGACATCCCGTACGGCCCCCTCGGTGTCCGCCTCGGCACGCAGCACCTGCGTACCGGTCATGTCGGTCACCGTGACGACCGCGTGCGACACGGCCCACCCGTCCCGGGTACGGATCTTCGCGGTCAGTCCCATCCCGTTTTCTCCCTGCAAAAGCTCAAAAATTGGTCGTATGAGACCGGCCCGTGGCGGGCGCGCCCTCCGCTCAGGGCGCGCACCGCCACGGGCCGGGGTCCGTACTACTCGCCGGGGTGGGCGAGTTCGATGTCGTGGCCGTCCACACCGGTGCCGTGCACGGCCAGCGCGGTGGCCACCGGCGGGTAGCCGGTCGCGATGACCGTGTAGTCGCCGCCGTCCAGGTCGGTGAAGGCGTACGCGCCGTCCTCGCCGGTGGTGGCGGTGCCGACCACGTTGCCGGCCTGGTCGACCAGGGTCACCCGGGCGTCGGCCAGCGGACCGTGCGGGGCCCGGACGACACCCTGGAGCCGGGCGCCGGCGTCCAGGTCGACCTCGACGCGGGTGACGCCGGTGGCGCCGACCTCGACCGGCAGGGCACGCGGGCGGAACCCGCTCGCGTTGACCGCGACGGTCACCGTGCCCGGCACCAGGTCGGTGAGGGCGAAGTCGCCCTGCTCGCCGGTGGCGGCGGTGGCCAGCAGGTCACCGCGCACATCGGTGACGATGACCATCGCGTCCTTGACCGGCAGCGCGCTCCCGGCCGCCCGGACCACACCGGTCAGCCCGCTGGTGCCGCTGAGCAGGATGTCGTACGACAGCGGGTCCTCGCCCACCACGACGGTGGAGGCCTGCGGCTGGTAGCCGTCGGCGGAGGCGATCAGCACGTACGAGCCGGTGCCCGGGGCGTGGAGCGCGTAGGAACCGTCGGCCTGGGCCACCGAGCGGCCCAGCTGGCGGCCGGCCAGCGAGATCAGCGTGACCGCGGCCTGCGGGACCGGGGCGCTCTCGGCGCCGCGGACGAAGCCGCGCACCGGGGTGCCGCCGAAGGTGTCGGGCTCCGCCACCGTGGCGACGGCGGTCATCGGCCGGACGGCCGTGGCCGTGGCGGTGGCCGGGCCGGCGTCGGACACCGGGGCGGCGGCCACGGCGACCGGGACCGGCTCCTCGGCGACGGCCGCGGCGGCAGCCTGTGCCTCGGCCGGGGCCTCGGCGACGGTGTCGCCCTCGGCGGTCTGCGCGAGCGCGCCCTTGGTCCGCAACGGGACCTCCTTGATGAACAGCGTGATCAGGAAGGCGAGGGCCGCCAGGCAGCCGGCGATGAAGAAGACGTCGGCGATGCCGTGGCCGTAGGCGCTCTCCAGCAGCGTCCGGATCGGGGCCGGCAGCGTGTTCATGTCCGGGATGCTGTCGGTGGAGCCGGAGCCCCCGGCCAGCGCGGCCTGGTACTTGGGGCTGAGGGCGGAGACGCCGTCCTTGACGTAGTCGGTGATCTTGTGGGACATCACCGCGCCGAGCGCGGAGACGCCGACGGCGCCACCGAGGGAACGGAAGAAGGTGACCGTGGAGCTGGCCGAACCGAGGTCGGAGGGCGCCACCTGGTTCTGCGTGGCGAGCACCAGGTTCTGCATCATCATGCCGATGCCGAGACCCAGCAGGGCCATGAAGATGGCCATCTTCCAGTAGTCGGTGTCGTAGCGGATGCCGCCGAGCAGCAGCAGTCCGGCCGTCACCAGGACGCCACCGCTGACCAGCCACGCCTTCCAGCGGCCGGTGCGGGTGATGAACTGACCCGAGACGGTCGAGGAGACGAACAGACCGCCGATCATCGGGATGGTCATGACGCCCGACATGGTCGGGGACTTGTCGCGGGCCAGCTGGAAGTACTGGCTGAAGAAGACGGTGCCGGAGAACATCGCGATACCGACGAACAGCGAGGCGAGCGACGCGAGCGTGATCGTGCGGTTCCGGAACAGGCGCAGCGGGATGATCGGCTCGCTCGCCTTGGACTCGACGAGCACGAACAGCGCGCCGAGGACGATCGAACCGCCGACCATCGCGTAGGTCTGCCAGGAGATCCAGTCGTACTTGTCACCGGCGAAGGTGACCCAGATCAGGAGCAGGGAGACGGCGGCGGCGATGAGGGTCGCGCCGCCCCAGTCGACCTTGACGTCCCGCTTGACCACGGGCAGGTGCAGGGTCTTCTGCAGCACGATCAGCGCGATGACGGCGAAGGGGACACCGACGTAGAAGCACCAGCGCCAGCCCAGCCAGGAGGTGTCGGTGATGACACCGCCGAGCAGCGGGCCGCCGACGGTGGCGACGGCGAAGGTGGCGCCCAGGTAGCCGGAGTACCGGCCGCGCTCGCGCGGGGAGATCATCGCCGCCATGACGATCTGCGCCAGGGCCGACAGACCGCCGACGCCTATGCCCTGGAACACCCGGAAGGTGATGAGCATGCCGGGGTTCTGCGACAGGCCGGCCGCCATCGAGGCGACCACGTAGATGATCAGGGCTATCTGGACGAGAGCCTTCTTGCTGTACAGGTCGGCGAGCTTGCCCCACAGGGGAGTGGCCGCGGTCATCGACAGCAGGGCGGCCGTGACCACCCAGGTGTAGGCGGACTGGCCGCCGCCGAGGTCCCCGATGATGTGCGGCAGGGCGTTGGAGACGATCGTGGACGACAGGATCGCCACGAACATGCCGAGCAGCAGCCCGGACAGGGCCTCCATGATCTGCCGGTGGGTCATCGGGGCGTCGCCGTGGGAGCCTCCCCCGTGCTTGGCGTGAGCCCGCACACCGGCTGGTGTGGTCGTTGCCATGGGCTTCCTTTTCTTACGTGCTTGCGGGTGTACGGGTGATCTCTTCGACTACGGGTGCGGGCAGCCGGAGCGGGGCGGACCGGCAGTCACCGAAGGACGTGCGCAGGCGCGACATCAGCCGGATCAGCTGGCCGACCTCCTCGTCGGTCCAGTCCGCCAGCCGCTCGGCGAGCAGATGCGTGGTCCGCCGGGACAGCTCGTCGAGCTGCTCCAGACCCTCGGGCGTCAGGCGCAGGATGCGCGAGCGCTTGTCCGCGGGGTCCGGGTGCCGCTCGATCCAGCCGCGTGCGGCGACGTGCGCGACATGCCGGCTGGTTACGGACATGTCCACGGCGAGCAGCTCCGCGAGCTTGCTCATGCGCATGTCGCCGTGACGGCCGAGCAGGGTCAGCACGGCGGCCGACCCGGCCGGGCAGTCGGGCGGAAGGATCCGCCCCATGTCCCGTTTCACGGCTCCGACGGCACTGAGCTGACGCGCCAGCTCTTCGAACTGCGCCTGCTCGGCCATCACACCTCCCGTATTCGTTGCTTGGGGCAACCATAAGAGTGCTTGGTTGCTGAAGGCAAACAAATCATGGGTCGCCGACGCAAAAACTTGGCAAAGGCAAGTATTGCGAACGTAAATATGCAGGTGAGGGTGGGCGGCCTGCCCCGTTCGGCCCGGTGTCGTCCCCCCGGGCCCCCGCTTGGGCCGCCCGGTGACTCTTCGCTAAGGTCTCGGGGCATGGCTAACACCCAGGGCCCCCAGGGCAATTACGACCCCGCCGGCAGCACCCAGATGTTCCGCGCGTTCGTCGACGAGGCCCCTCAGGGGCGGCAGCAGCAGGCGGTGGCCCCCTCCGGCCCCCGGGTCGGTCTGATCATCGGGATCGTCGTGGCGCTCGCCGTGGTGGCCGGCGTCGCCTGGCTCGCGCTGAAGTAGGGATCAGCCCCACTCGACGGAGACGTCCCGCGTCTCGATGTGCATGCCGAGCGGCACCCGCCAGGCGTCGACGCACACCGTCCACGTGGGACTGCTGCGCGCGCCCGGAGCGAGCGGCACCGGCAGCCGGACGGTCGACCCGACCGTCCCCCAGTCGACCCCGAGCGCGCCGATGACGTGCGTCCCGAACGTCACCTCGCCCGAACGCACCGCCGTACCCCCCGAGTTGCGGAAGCCGACGGTGACCTGCTGGCACCAGCGCCGGCCGGTGTCCTCGGTCGCCGGGTCGCCCCAGGACAGAGCGGCGGGCGTGGCAGGCGTCGTAGGGCCGGGAGCCGGGCCGGGTGAGGCGGGCGGCGGTGTCGTACGACCGTCCTGGCCGCCGCCCGGTCCCGGGGCACCCGTGCCGGGGTGTCCGGTGCGCCGGCCGGGCGTGTCCCGGGTGGACGGCTCCGGGGTGCCGGAGCGCCCGGCGGCAGGGGAACCCGTGGGACCGCCCGACCCGGCCGAACCCGCCGGACCCGCCGGACTGGTCGTGTCCGCCGGACTCGCCGGACCGGCCGGACCCGCCGGGGAGCCGGCTCCGGGAGGGGTGGCCCTGTGGGTGCCGTCTCTCCTCGGCCCGTCGAGGGGCACCATGGTGACCGGCCCCGTGGGCGCCACGGCCGCCGGGCCGTCCTGCCCCGCGCCGACCGCGGTGTAGCCGCCCGGGCCGCCGCCTGTGCACGCGGCCAGCACCCCGCCCAGACAGACGACGGCCGCCGACGCTGCCGTAACGGCGCCTCGGCGGCCACACGTCCATGTCGCACGTGTCGCACGTGTCGTCCCGGTGGCTTCGCCCGTCCCCGACTCCCGTGGCATCGCGCCAGTGTGACTGACGGTTCGTCAGAAGAGAAGGGTCCGGCCGGGGACCGTGAGGTCAGTCCGAGATCAGGCCCTCGCGCAGCTGGGCCAGTGTCCGGGTGAGCAGCCGGGAGACGTGCATCTGGGAGATGCCGACCTCCTCGCCGATCTGCGACTGGGTCATGTTGGCGAAGAAGCGCAGCATGATGATCTGCCGCTCCCGGGGCGGGAGTTTGGCCAGCAGGGGCTTGAGGGACTCGCGGTACTCGACGCCCTCCAGGGCCGTGTCCTCATAGCCGAGCCGGTCGGCCAGGGAGCCCTCGCCGCCGTCGTCCTCGGGGGCCGGCGAGTCGAGGGAGGAGGCGGTGTAGGCGTTGCCCACCGCCAGGCCGTCGACCACGTCCTCCTCGGAGACGCCGAGCACGGCGGCCAGCTCCGTCACCGTGGGGGAGCGGTCCAGCTTCTGGGACAGCTCGTCACTGGCCTTGGTGAGGGCCAGGCGCAGTTCCTGGAGCCGGCGAGGGACCCGCACCGACCAGGAGGTGTCACGGAAGAACCGCTTGATCTCGCCGACCACGGTGGGCATCGCGAACGTCGGGAACTCCACCCCCCGTTCGCAGTCGAACCGGTCGATCGCCTTGATCAGGCCGATGGTGCCGACCTGGACGATGTCCTCCATCGGCTCGTTGCGGGAGCGGAAGCGCGCGGCGGCGTACCGGACCAGCGGCAGGTTCAGCTCGATCAGGGTGTCCCGGACGTATGCCCGCTCGGGGCTGTCCTCGCCCAGCGCGGCCAGGCGCAGGAACAGCGAACGGGACAGCGTACGGGTGTCGATGTTCGCCGTGGCCTGCGTGGCCGGGAGCGCTTCGGCGGCCGGCTCGGCGGCCGGGGACGGCACGGCTTCGAGGGCCGTGACGCCGTCGAGGACGTCGAGGACGTCGAGAGCGTCGAACTCCTTGGGCGCTGCCTCGCTCTTCGTGGGCGTCAGCACCTTCGAGCTGCCCTGGTCTGCGGACATGCCACCCCCTTTGGGTCGCGGGACGGTCGGGGCGGCGTCGTCTTCCGAGCAACGCAGCCTTCACCTGAATACCGGAGCCGGAGCCCCGGCAAACGCGCTTCCCGCAGAATGTCACATGTCGGCAACGCGCTGTACCGACATGTCGACATGCTGGATACGAATCACCCCTGTAAAAAAGGGGTCTGACGGTTATTCGGGTCCTAACTGTCGGCATCCGCCCTGGTGAGCGATTCGCTCGCGCCGGTTACGGCTCGATCGGGTTTGCGATGCAGTGCCGTTCGCGCCGTGCTTCCGTGCGCCCGCTATGCATCAGCGCATCAGCCGAAGGCCCTGTGTGCCCGACGCCGGAACTCGGGAATGCCCGTGGACTATGCGTCGATCCGATTCGCGGAGCGCAGCCGCTGGAAGCTACGCGCGAGTAGTCGGGATACGTGCATCTGGGAGACGCCGAGTTCCGCGCTGATCTGCGACTGGGTGAGATTGCTGTAGTAGCGCAGGAGAAGGATTCGCTGCTCGCGTTCGGGGAGTTGGACGAGGAGGTGGCGGACCAGGTCGCGGTGTTCCACGCCGTCCAGGGCCGGGTCCTCGTAGCCGATGCGGTCCAGCAGGCCGGGCAGCCCGTCGCCCTCCTGGGCGGCCTCCAGCGAGGTGGCGTGGTAGGAACGCCCCGCCTCGATGCAGCTGAGCACCTCCTCCTCGCTGATCCGGAGCCGTTCGGCGATCTCGGCGGTGGACGGCGAGCGGCCGTGGAGCGTGGTCAGGTCCTCGGTCGCGCTGTTGACCTGCACCCACAGCTCGTGCAGCCGGCGCGGGACGTGGACCGTGCGGACGTTGTCGCGGAAGTAGCGCTTGATCTCGCCGACCACGGTGGGCATCGCGAAGGTCGGGAACTGCACGCCCCGGTCCGGGTCGAACCGGTCGATGGCGTTGATCAGGCCGATGGTGCCGACCTGGATGACGTCCTCCATCGGCTCGTTGCGGGAGCGGAAGCGGGCGGCGGCATAGCGCACGAGCGGGAGGTTCGCCTCGATCAGCGCTCCCCGTACCCGGTTGTGCTCCGGCGTGCCCGGCGTCAGCTCCTTCAGTTCGGTGAACAGCACCTGGGTCAGGGCGCGGGTGTCCGCACCACGGCGCTTCTCCGGGGCCGGCGGGGTCGGGGCTGCCGCCTCTTCCTGAGGCGGCGCAGTACTGGCCGACACGGTCAACGCCACCTCTTCGTCCGTCAATCATCCGTCAAAAGCGGTCATAGCATCACAAGACATGTGCACTGTGTGCAAGCACCGCATAACGCCGTGTTGTCGTCAAACTTCGACAAGTTGAGGCGTATAAAAGACGGAAAGCCCCCCGCCGGACGGCGGGGGGCTCCGGAGAGTGCGGGGGTCAGATCTCGTAGTCGGCGATCACCCAGGTGGCGAACTCGCGCCACAGGGCCACGCCTGCCTGGTGGGCAGGGTGCTCCAGGTAGCGCTTGAGGGCGTCGGCGTCCTCGACGGCCGAGTTGATCGCGAAGTCGTAGGCGATCGGCCGGTCGCTGATGTTCCAGGCGCACTCCCAGAAGCGCAGCTCCTCGATCCGGCCGCCGAGGGCCCGGAAGGCCTCCACACCCGCCACGACGCGCGGATCGTCGCGCTCGACACCTTCGTTGAGCTTGAAGAGGACCAGGTGGCGGATCATGGGATGTGCCTCAGCTCTTTCCTCCGTTGGCGGCCCAGGTCATGAAGTCACCGATGGCCCTGGCCGCGTCCGATATGCCCTCGAAGCCTATCTGGACGTAGTCGGCCGCCTTGGCCGGGTCCGTGATGATCACGTACAGCGCGAAGACCACGAGCACGTACACGGCGATCTTCTTGGCGTTCACCGTCACCGCGGCCTCCCCTGTCCCAGTGCTCCTTGAGCCCCTGCTGCCGGCCGCGAGTGTAACCTTCGGGCCTTCGGTCACGGCCAACGGCCCGTCGGCGCGGCGCCGTTGTCTGCGCGTGAGTCCGGTACGCGCGAAAGGCCCCGCCGGTCGGCGGGGCCTTTCTGCAAGCGGTAGCGGAGGGATTTGAACCCTCGGTGACTTGCGCCACACTCGCTTTCGAGGCGAGCTCCTTCGGCCGCTCGGACACGCTACCGAGGGAGACCTTACAGCACGACGGCGCATGGTTCGAAATCGACGGGGGAACGGGCAAGCGGTTCAGCGGTCCCGGAAGAACTCCGTGAGGAACCGGGCGCACTCCGCCGCGAGGACGCCCTCGATGACCTCCGGGCGGTGGTTCAGCCGCCGGTCGCGCACCACGTCCCACAGGGAACCGGCCGCGCCCGCCTTGTCGTCCCGGGCGCCGTAGACCACCCGGTCCACCCGGGACTGCACGATCGCGCCCGCGCACATCGTGCACGGCTCCAGCGTCACGACGAGCGTGCAGCCGGTCAGCCGCCACTCCCCGAGTGCGGCCGCCGCCCGCCGGATCGCGAGGACCTCCGCGTGGGCGGTGGGATCGCCGGTGGCCTCGCGCTCGTTGTGCCCCGCACCGAGCACCGTCGTACCGTCCGGGGACAGCACGACGGCGCCGACGGGGACGTCACCGTCCCGGACGGCCAGCCCGGCCTGGTCCAGGGCGAGCCGCATCGCGGCCCGCCACCGGTCCCGTACCGGGTCCGGTGTGCCCTGCGGGTCCCGTGGCGTGGTCAGCGGACGGTCTCCAGCACCTCCGAGGCACCCAGCGCCTCGGCGATCGTGCCCAGCGCGTCATCGGCGTCCAGGGCGCGCAGCTCCTTCTCGCCGATGCCCAGGTCCTCGAGGATCTCGCTGTCGCCCACCGGGCTGTGCGGCACCGCGTCGGCGGCGGCACCCTCTTCCTCTTCCTCTGCGTCCTCGGACTCACCGTCCTCCGTGCCGTCGAGGTCCAGGGAGTCCAGGTCCGGCCCGTCGTCCGCGCCGGGTTCCCGGCCGAGCAGCTCGTCGGTGAGCAGCAGCTCCCCGTACGCGCTGCGCCGGGCGGCGGCGGCGTCCGAGACGTAGATGCGAGGGTCGTCCTCGCCGTCCACCCGGACGACGCCGAACCAGGACTCCTCCTGCTCGATCAGGACGAGCACCGTGTCCTCGTCGGGAGAGGCTTCCCGGGCCAGGTCGGCCAGATCCGACAGGGTTTCCACATCGTCGAGCTCTGTGTCGCTCGCTTCCCACCCGTCTTCGGTGCGCGCGAGCAGTGCGGCGAAGTACACCGTGACTCTCCCACTGGTCATAGGCGTGCCGGTTGGGGGTCCCCCCGGCGGAGGTACGTGGGCGGGGAGAGCTTGGGCTCCGAGCCCCACCCACTCGGAATCGTGGCAGAAACAAGGCGTCCAGGGGACGTCTTCGGCTCCCTGTGTCCGGCTGTTTCGATCGAGGATCCGCGATCGGCCCAGCAGCGCGCTCGTTGCCGCCACCTGCGGATCGTACGCGGCTTTCTCCCGCGCTCACGCACGCCCACCTTCCCAACACCGGTGCGGACGTGGATCTTCCGCACCGGGAACGGTCCCGCTCGGCTACCAGCGGAACGTCCGCATACGCATCGCGTGGCGCAGCCGGGCCGCCTTCGCGCGCCGTGGCTGGACCCGGGCGCGCAGCTCCCGGGCCTCGGCGAGATCGCGCAGGAACTGGGCGCGCCGTCGGCGGCGCTCGGCCTCGCTCTCGGGTTTGTCGGCATCCTTGCCCGCGGTTCTCGCCCGGGGGCCGGCCGTGTCGGCGGTGGGCCCGGAGGCGTCCGCGGGGAGGTCAGGCAGGTCAGACACGTCACACCACCCCAGTCCGTCCCTTCCACTTTCCCCCGGACGGCCGGTTTGACGCCAGCGCGATGGTGACCCCGGACGCAGGTACCGTTAGGGCATGCGTCTCCATGTCGTCGACCACCCCCTGGTCGCCCACAAGCTCACCACGCTGCGCGACCAGCGCACCGACTCCGCGACCTTCCGGCGACTCGCCGACGAACTGGTCACCCTGCTCGCCTACGAGGCCACGCGGGACGTGCGCACCGAGGCCGTCGACATCCGGACACCGGTCGCGCAGACCACCGGCGTCAAGCTCGCCCGCCCCCGCCCGCTGGTGGTGCCGATCCTGCGCGCCGGTCTCGGCATGCTGGACGGCATGGTCCGCCTGCTGCCGACCGCCGAGGTGGGCTTCCTGGGCATGATCCGCAACGAGGAGACGCTCGAGGCGTCCACCTACGCCTCCCGCATGCCGGAGGACCTCTCGGGCCGCCAGGTGTACGTCCTCGACCCGATGCTGGCCACGGGCGGCACCCTGGTCGCGGCGATCCAGGAGCTGATCAAGCGCGGCGCCGACGACGTGACGGCCGTGGTGCTGCTCGCCGCGCCCGAGGGCGTCGCGCTGATGGAGCGGGAGCTGGCGGGGACGCCGGTCACCGTCGTCACGGCCGCCGTCGACGACCACCTCAACGAGCTCGGGTACATCGTGCCGGGGCTGGGCGACGCGGGAGACCGTCTGTACGGGTCCGCCGAGTAGTTCGCGCGAGCAGTCTCCGCGGAGTGGTCCCCGTGGGCAGCTCCCGCGGAGTGGTCGGCGTGAGTAACTCCCGCGGAGCAGTCCGCGTGAGTAGCTCCCGCGAGTAGCTCTCGCGGAGCAGGCCCCGTGAGTATCTCCCGCGTCTGCCGGGCGCGGCGG
>NZ_JBEZBT010000046.1:0-31783 GCF_040647235.1 Streptomyces sp. NPDC042638 | reverse complement strand
CGGGGCCGGCGTGCGTGTTCGCGGGGCCGGCGTGCGTGTTCGCGGGGCCGGCGTGCGTGTTCGCGGGGCCGGCGTGCGCGCCCGGGGGTCCGGGTCGTGCGTGTCTGCCGGTCCGGCGTGTGTGTTGGCGGGGCCCTCGTGAAGGTTCGCGAGCCCGCTTCGTGGTGTCTGCGGGCCTGCCGGCGCGGCGGGGACCGGCGTGTGTGTTCGCGGGGCCGGCGTGGTGTGCCACACCGTCCCCGGTGCCCCTTCGGCGCCCTCGGGGTGCCGGCCTCAGAGCGCGCTTCTCAGCAGCTCTTCTTCGTGGGCGCGGTCGGTGCCGGGGCCGTCAGGGCGGTCAGCGCGCGATCGGCGGCGGCCTGCTGGGCCAGGCCCTTGAAGCCGTCCCCGATGATCAGGTCGAGGTCGGCGCCCTTGCGGGCGTCGGCCTGCTGCCGCGCACCGGCGAGCTGGGTGCCGAGCACCCGTAGCGAGGTGCCCTGCGCGGCGGGGGCGCCGAGGAGCAGCCCCGTGCCCTTGACCTTCTGGTCGTACGCTTTGGTCGCGTTGCCCACGGCGCCGATCCGGAAGCCGCGCTTGCGCAGCTCGTCCGCGGTCTTCTTGGCGAGCCCGCCGCGCTTGGTGGCGTTGTAGACGTTCACGGTGATCCGGCCCGGCTCGGGCAGGGCCGCGGTGTGGGCCGCCGGAGCCGCCGAGGCCTTGGTCCGGCAGCCTGCCGCGGTGCCGGTCACGGTGGGGTTGTCGCCGCCCGTGAAGACGTCGATGAGCTGCAGGGTGCCCCAGCCGGTCACGCCGAGTACGGCGACGGACGCCAGCACGGCGGCCACGAGCCTGCCGCGTCGGCGGGACGGACGCATCCGGGGGTACTTGTCCCCGGTGATGCGGTACTGGCCGCCCATGCCCGGGGGAGTCAGCATGCTCATGAGCGCAGCGTAGTGCGCCCGAGCGGCGATGCCTATCAGATGATCAGCTGATGCCGCTCAGCGGAACCCGAAAGGGCCAACGGCCGTGTCGCGCCGCGTCAGTCGAGTTCGAGCACGCGCGCGTGCAGCACCTGGCGCTGCTGGAGGGCTGCTCGGACCGCGCGGTGCAGGCCGTCCTCCAGGTACAGGTCGCCCTGCCACTTGACGACGTGCGCGAAGAGGTCGCCGTAGAACGTCGAGTCCTCCGCCAGCAGGGTCTCCAGGTCGAGCTGCTGCTTGGTGGTCACGAGCTGATCGAGGCGGACCGGGCGCGGTGCGACGTCCGCCCACTGCCGGGTGCTTTCCCGGCCGTGGTCGGGGTACGGCCGGCCGTTTCCGATGCGCTTGAAGATCACACGGAAAGCCTACCGGCCAAGACGTTCCGGGCGCAGCCATGGCGGCGCAGTGCGACGCTTGAAAAGATGGAGCATAACGGGCATACAGGGTGCTACGGGAACAGGGGCCGGAGATGAGCGACAGTGAGACCGCACCCCCCGCAGGCCCTGACGCGGCCTCAGTCCTGCCCGCCCCGGCACAGAGGATCGCCGCCGGTTACTCCTTCACCGGCCCCGCGCTCGACCTCGGCGCCCTCCTGTGGGACGGACGGTGCCACGCGGACGCGCCGGTCCGCATCCCGCTGACCGTGCTCAACCGGCACGGCCTGGTCGCGGGCGCCACCGGCACCGGCAAGACCAAGACCCTCCAGCTGATGGCCGAGCAGCTGTCGGCGCAGGGCGTGCCGGTGTTCCTCGCGGACATCAAGGGCGACCTGTCCGGCATCGCGCGCCCGGGACAGGAGAACGACCGGGTGCGCGCACGCTCCGGCGAGGTCGGCCGGCAGTGGACTCCGGCCGCCTTTCCGGCGGAGTTCCTCGCGCTCGGCGGCCTCGGCCACGGCATCCCCGTACGGGCCACCGTCACCAGCTTCGGCCCGGTGCTGCTGGCCAAGGCGCTCCGGCTGAACCAGACCCAGGAGCAGTCCCTCGGTCTGATCTTCCACTACGCCGACACCAAGGGCCTGGAGCTGATCGACCTCAAGGATCTCAGGGCGGTGGTCGCCTTCCTCACCTCCGACGAGGGCAGGGCCGAGCTGAAGAACATCGGCGGCCTGTCCACGGCCACGGCCGGGGTCATCCTGCGTTCGCTCACGGCCTTCGAGGCGCAGGGCATGACGGACTTCTTCGGCGAGCCGGAGTTCGACACGGCGGACCTCCTGCGTACGGGCGAGGACGGCCGGGGGATCGTCTCGGTCCTCGAACTCCCGGCGGTGCAGGAGAAGCCGCTGCTGTTCTCCACCTTCCTGATGTGGCTGCTGGCCGACCTCTTCCACGACCTGCCCGAGGTCGGCGACGCGGACAAGCCCAAGCTGGTGTTCTTCTTCGACGAGGCGCACCTGCTGTTCGACGACGCCTCCAAGGCGTTCCTGGAGTCCATCACGCAGACGGTCCGGCTGATCCGCTCCAAGGGTGTCGGCGTCTTCTTCGTCACCCAGACCCCGAGGGACGTGCCCGGCGAGGTCCTCGGCCAGCTCGGCAACCGCGTGCAGCACGCCCTGCGCGCCTTCACCCCGGAGGACGAGAAGGCCCTGCGGGCGACCGTGCAGACCTTCCCGAAGTCGCCGTACGACCTGGAGGAACTGCTCACCGGGCTGGGCACCGGTGAGGCCGTGGTCACCGTGCTCAGCGAGTCCGGGGCGCCGACCCCGGTCGCCGCCACCCGGCTGCGGGCCCCGGAGTCCCTGATGGGCCCGGTCGACGCCGCCGGACTGGACGAGGCGGTGCGCGGCTCCTCGCTCCACGGCCGTTATGCACAGGCTGTGGACCGGGAGTCGGCGTACGAGAGGCTGAGCGCCGCCCGGCCGCCGCAGGCCGCACCGGCACCGAGTCCCGAGGCGGCGGGCAGGCCCGAGGCGGCACCCAGGGACGAGCCCTCCCTGGTCGAACAGGTGGTGAGCAGCGGCATGTTCAAGTCGCTGGCCCGCTCGGTCGGCACCCAGCTCGGCCGGGAGATCACCCGCTCCCTGTTCGGCACCGCCCGGCGGAGGCGGTAGCCCGCCCCCGCCGGGGTCCGTTCAGCGGTCCCGGTCCTGCGGTGTCCGCTGCTGCTGCGGTGTCCGCTGGTCCGGCTTGGGCGCCGTACCGCGCCGGGCCTCCGCGCGCAGCAGGGCGCGCAGGACGGCGTAGGGATCCTTGGGCATGACGGTGCTGCTCCTTGCGTCGAGCCGACTGACTTCGCGGGGGACGCGGGTCCGTCAGCAGCGCAGGACCACCGTGCGCGGCAGGGGCGGGGCGTACGGCATCCGCGGCGTGGCGGGGCACGGGCGGGCCGCCGGCCGGGCGGGCGCCGGATCGGGCAGGGGTGCGAGGCGCTCGGGCGCGTCGGCCCGGTGGACGGCGCGGGCGGCCGGCCGCAGGGGCGTGTCGGGAATGTCGTGTCCGTCGGCCTCGGCGGCCACGGCCAGGGCCGGCACCGCCTGGGCCGGCACATGGACGGGCACCCACAGGGCGAGGAGCAGCGCGAGGACCCGTAGCCGACCACGGCCGCGGGGTGTGCTGCTGCTCCTGCTCACGCCATCTGTTTCCCCGGGGCGGGCGGCGAGGACTGCACGCCGGGCGCGAGATCCGCCCGCTCGGCGTACCCGGGGTGCGTGCGGTTGACGCCGGTCATACCGCGCGCGGCACCTGGCGGGTCCGGCCGCGGATGCGGAACGCGGTGACGATCTCCACGATCCCCACCACGAGCAGCCAGAGCCCGCTGACGAGGGTCAGTACCGCGACCGACTCGAACGGCGAGTCGATGAGCACGATCCCGGCGAGGAAGGTGACGATCCCGAGGAAGATCTGCCAGCCCCGGGCGGGTGTGCGGGAGTCGTGCACGGCGGCCACGGTCTGGGTGATCCCGCGGATCAGCCAGCCGATGCCGATCCACAGCGCGAGCAGCAGGATCGACTGCATGGGCCCGCGGAAGCAGAACAGGCCGAGGACGATCGACAGCGCGCCGCTGATGAAGCCCAGTACGCGCAGCGAGGTCGTCCGGTGCGTGCCGAACGCGGACGCCAGCTGGAAGACACCGCTGAACAGCAGGTAGACGCCGAAGAGCACACCCGCGGCGAGCAGGGAGGCGCCCGGCCAGAGCAGCACCAGGACGCCGAGGACGAGGGAGGCGATCCCGGTGACCAGCACCACCTGCCAGGCGGCCCGGGACAGGGCGTGCAGGGGACCCTCGAACGGCGGCTCCGGCTCATGGCGGCCACGGGACGGCTCCGCCGCGGGGGGACCACCGGGCGGTTCCGTCGCATGGACGTACCGGTCGTCGTACGGGCGGTCCCGGCCCGGGCCGCTGCTCGGTATGTCGGTCATGCCCCATGGTGTGACCGGCCCGGCGGCGGGGACCACCGGGATGGGCTGTGCGGGTGACCCACGGCCCCGCCCGGGGAGCGTTGCTGCTCCTGCTCCGCCGCCTTGGCGGCCCTGGCCGCCGGCTTCGTCACTTCTGCTTCGCCGCCTTCGCCGCCGCCTTCATCTCCTGTTTGTGGGCACGCACCTTGGCCAGCGACTCGGGGCCGGTGATGTCGGCGACCGACCGGAAGGACTTCGGTTCGCCGTAGGCACCGGCGGCCTCCCGCCATCCCGTGGGGGCGAAGCCGAGCTGCTTGCCGAGCAGGGCGAGGAAGATCTGCGCCTTCTGCCTGCCGAACCCCGGCAGGTCCTCCAGCCGCCGCAGCAGCTCGGCCCCGGTGCCGACGCCCCGCCAGACCGCCTCCGCGTCCCCGTCGTAGTGCTCGACCAGGTACTGGCACAGCTGCTGGATCCGCTTCGCCATCGAGCCGGGGTAGCGGTGCACCGCGGGCTTCTCGGAGAGCAGCGCGGCGAACGCCTCCGGGTCCATCGCCGCGATCTCGTGCGCGTCCAGGTCCTCCGTGCCGAGCCGGTCCGCGATGGTCCGGGGGCCCTTGAACGCCCACTCCATCGGGATCTGCTGGTCCAGCAGCATCCCGGTCAGCGCGGCCAGCGGGGAGCGCCCGAGCAGCGCGTCGGCCGAGGGGTCCTGGGCGAGGTGCAGGGTGACGTCCATGCGTCGATGATCCCGCGCACCCACCGGCTCCGCGCGCGGGTCCGTATGCGGGTCCGCCCACTCGGCCGGCGCGCGGGTCCGTATGCGGGTCCGCCCACTCGGCCGGCGCGCGGGGTCCGTACGCGGGTGTGCGTGCTAGCTCGGCGCACGGGATCCGTATGCGCGTCCGCGTGCTTGCTCGGCTGGTTCGTGTGCTTGCTCGGCCGGTCTGTGTGCTCGCTCGGCTGGTTCTGCATGCTCGCTCGGCTGGTTCGCGTGCTCGCTCGGCCGGTTCGTGGGCTCGGCTCAGTCCGCGTGCCAGTACCCCAGCGCGTGTACCCGCTGCTTCGGCACGCCCAGGTCCCTGCGGACGTAGGCCGCGAGTGTGCGGGTGGTCGCCGTGTCGCAGGCGATCCAGACGTAGGGGTGCGGAGTGCCGGCGAGAACGGCGGGCAGTTCGGCGCGGACCCGTTCCACCAGGTGGGCGCCCGCGTCCCGGCGGGGCACCGGCCGTATCTCGTGCCGGCCGGCCCCGGTCCGGCTGGGCAGCCCCGCCGGGTCGCCCTCGAACCAGACGGTCGCCGGAGCCGGACGCAGGGCGCCGAGCAGGGAGTTGATCGCGGGCAGCGAGGCCGGATCGCCGATGGCGACGACATGGGAGGGAGCGGGGTCGGGGTCCTGGAAGCCGGTGCCCTGAACGGTGGCCTCGACGGTGTCGCCGGGCCGCGCGGCGCGGGCCCAGTCGGAGGCCACACCCTCGTGCAGGGCGAACTCCAGCCCGAAGGTGCCGGCGGCCGGGTCGGGGTCGACCAGGGTGTAGGCGCGCTGGTGCGGCCGGCCGTCGACGGAGAACCACAGGCGCACCCACATCGTGGGGTGGACGCCGGTCGTGGCGAGCAGTCCGCCGTCGCTCAGCCGGAGCCGCCGGTAGCGCGGGGTCACGTCCTCGGTGCCGAGGACGGTCAGCACGAAGTCCTTGGCGCGCAGCAGTCTGAGCACCGCCCCCTCCCAGCCCCGCCCCTGCCCCATGACCCCTCCACCGCTCGCGTACGATTCCGCCCCGGACTAATTAGGCAAGGCTAACCTAAATGAGCAAGGGGTTCTCAGGTGACCATCGAGATCTACCGTGACGCCTGGGGCATCCCCCACCTTCGCGCCGCCGACGCCCGCGAACTCGCCCGTGTGCAGGGCCGGGTCACGGCCCACGACCGGGCTTGGCAACTGGAGGTCGAGCGCCACCGCGCCCAGGGCACCTCCGCGTCCTTCCTCGGCGCCGACGCCCTGTCCTGGGACGTCTTCGCCCGCCGGTCCAGGATCGACGACACCGCCCGCCGCTGCTTCGCGTCGCTGGAACGCCGGGACCCGGAAACGGCCGACTGGGTCCGGGCGTACGTCGACGGCGTCAACGAGGGCCTGGCCGCCGGGGCCCGCCGCGCCCCCGAGTTCGCCCGGACCGGTCTCGCTCCCGGCCGCTGGGAGCCCTGGACACCGCTCGGGGTCTGGCTCGGCACGCACATCCTCTTCGCCGGCTTCCCGGCCAAGCTCTGGCGTGAGCAGGCGATACGGCATCTCGGTCCCGGTGCGGTCGGCCTGTTCGCCACCGACGGGCCCGGCACCGCCGGCAGCAACGGCTGGCTCGTCACCGGCGAGCGCACCGCCACCGGCCACGCCCTCATCGCCGGCGACCCGCACCGCTTCATCGAAGACCCCGGTGTCTACCAGCAGGTCCGCCTCTCCTGTCCCGAGTTCGACGTGGTCGGCCTCGCCGTGCCCGGTGTCCCCGGCATCGCCCACTTCGGGCACACCGGCACGGCCGCCTGGGCCATCACCAACGCCATGGCCGACTACCAGGACCTCTACCGCGAGCGGCTGCGCCGCACCGGCGCGGGCGTCGAGGCCCTGGGCCCGGACGGTACCTGGCACCGGGCCACCCGCCACACGGAGACCGTGGAGATCGCGGGCGAGCGGCCGACGGAAATCGAGATCATCGAGACACCCCGGGGCCCCGTGATAGCCGGAGGCCCGGACGGCCTGGACGCCGTTACGGTGCGGGGGCCGGGGGGCTCGGACGCCGTTGCGGTTCGGGGGCCGGGGGGCTTGGACGCCGTTGCGGTTCGGGGGCCGGGGGGCTTGGACGCCGTTGCGGTTCGGGGGGCGACGCGAGGTCCGGAAGGCCTGGAGACTTTCACGGTCCGGGGTCCGGCGGGTCTGGTGGGCGGGGGTTTCGCGCACGGAGCGGTGGCCGCCGGCGGTGGGGACGCGGCACAGGGGCCACCCGCACCCGGCGACGGAAGGCGCACGGATGGCGCGGGTGGGAAAGGCGGCGGGGCCGACGGCGCAGCCGAGGCGCTTGCGCTCCGCTACCCACCCCGGGTGACCGGAGACCTCGGCTTCAGCGCCCTCCTCCCCCTCCTCCGCGCCCGCAGCGTCGGCGACATCGACCGTGCCCTGGACGCCTGGACCGAGCCGGTCAACGTCGTACAGGCCGCCGACACCGCCGGAGGCACCCTGCACCGCATCGCCGGCAAGGTCCCCGTCCGCGCCGAGGCCAACCGCCTGCACCCCGTCCCCGCCTGGGAACCCGGCCACGACTGGCACGGCACGCACGAGACGCCGTACGCCGAACCGGCCGACGGCGTCGCGGTGATGGCCAACACCCACGGCCTGGCCACCCCCCTGGGCGTCGAGTTCGCCCCGCCCCACCGCGCCGCCCGCATCCGCGACCTGCTCGACGCCCGCCGCACCTGGACCGCCGACGGCATGGCCGCCATCCACACCGACACCCACCTCGGCTCCGCCACGCCCCTCCTGGACCGCCTCGCCGCCCTCACCGGCCTCACCCCCGCCGCGGCGGACCTCCGCGCCCGGCTGCTCGCCTGGGACCGCCGTATGGACGCGGACAGCACCGAGGCGGCGGCGTACGCGGCGGTGCGCGGCGCGGTCGTACGGCGACTCGCCGCGCACCCGGTCTTCGCCCCGCTCACCGAGCCCCCCGCCTACCCGGACGTCCTGCTGCCCTGGCTGTCCCTCGTCCCCCGCGTCGGTTACGCCCTCGAACACCTCCTGCGCGCCGACGACCTGTACGGCATCGACCGCGGGGCAGCCGTCCGTACCGCCCTGGAGGAGGTGGCCGCCGCGCCGTCCGCCCGGCCCTGGGCCGCCACCCACCGGCTGACCGCCTGGAAGGCGCTGCCGGACGATCCGCACACCGTGCCGGACGCCACCGCCGCACCCGGTCTCGCCGGCGACCACGACTGCGTGCTGTGCACCTCGGCCGTCCCCGGCCTCACCGACCGCGCGGCCCGCGGCCCGGCCGCCCGCTACGTCTGGGACCTGGCCGACCGCGACAACAGCCGCTGGGTGGTGCCCTTCGGCGCCGACGGCGTACCCGGCGCGGCCCACCACCGAGACCAACTCCCTTTGTGGCTCAGGGGAGAACTGGCCCCGGTGACCACCGACTGGACCCTGCTCACCCCCGAGCCGCCCGAGCCGCCCGAGCCGCCCGTACCGACCGGGCCGCCCATCACCGCCACCACGGCCACCACGGCCACCACGGCCACCACGGCCACCACAGCACCCACCGAGGGATCCCATGTCTGACCTGTACGTCCAGCACATCGACGGTTACGGCACCGTCCGCGTACGCCCCCTCGACCCGGAGGGCGACGCGGAGGTGATCCACGCCTGGGTGAGCGACGAACGCGCCGCGTTCTGGGGCATGAACGGCCTCACCAGACCCCAAGTCGCCGGTATTTACGCCCATATGACCACGCTCGACACCCACCACGCCTGTCTGGTCACCAAGGACGGCGTCCCGGTCGCCCTCTTCCAGACGTACGAGCCGTCCGCCGACCGCGTCGGCGAGTGCTACGACGTCCGCCCCGGCGACCTCGGCGTCCACCTCCTCCTCGCCCCCGCCGGCCCCGACGGCCCGCACCGGGGCTGGACGGGCGCCCTGTTGAAGGCACTGACGACGTACGCGCTGCTGGGCCTGGACCGCCGGCGGATCGTGGTCGACCCGGACGTGCGCAACGCCAAGGCGATCGACCGCTTCGTACGCCATGGCTTCCGCCGGGGCCCCGCCGTCGTCCTCCCCGAGGTGGACCTGCCCGAGGTGTACCTGCCGGAGAAGCACGCCCAACTCGCTTTCCTGGAACTGGCGGTGGCCTTCCCCGAGTGACGACACCGTCCCGCCGGGCGCCGACGCCCGCACCGGCCCGGCCGCCCCGGTGAGCACACGGGCCGTTCCCCGCGTACCTGTACCGGAGGCCCTGTCACGGAGCATGGGTGCACAGGGGGACGGAGGCTGAGGGTGCTGCGCGACGGACGCCAAGACCACCAGGAAAACCGAGGACACCGAGGACACCGAGGACACTGCGGGCAGCAGGGGCAACAGGGGCAACAGGGGCAGCAGGGGCAGCAGGGGCAGCAGGGGCAGCAGAAGCAACAGGGGCAGCAGGGACAGCGAGGCCACCGAGGTCACCGGGGTCACCGAGGGGGCCTTGGGCGTCTTGGGCGCCTTGGGCGCCGGGGACCACACCGGCCCGGACGGCTCCTCCGGTCCGTACTCCTCTTCCTCCCCGCCCTCGTGTCCCTGCTCCTCGGCACGGCCGCCCCCGCCTCGGCCCACGCCGTCCTGCGCGCGACGGACCCCGCCGACGGAACCGTCCTGCGCACCGCGCCGCGCCAGGTGACCCTCACCTTCTCCGAATCGGTCGGCCTGCTGACCGACTCGTTCCGGGTCTACGACCCCGGCAACCACCGCCTGCGCACCGGCCCCGCCGCCCACGCCTCCGGCCGCTCGGACACCGCCGGTGTCACCCTCCCCGCCCGGCTGGCCACCGGCACGTACACGGTCGCCTGGCGGGTGGTGTCGGCCGACAGCCACCCGGTGTCCGGCGCCCTCACCTTCTCGGTGGGCGAGCGCACGGCCGCGCCCGCCGCTCCGCCCCCGGAGCGCACCGAGAACCCGGTGACGACGGCCCTGCACACCATCGCGCGCTACCTCGCCTACCTCTCCCTGGCACTGCTCCTGGGCACGGCCGCGTTCGTGGCCTACTGCCGCCCGCCGGCGACCGCCCACCTGCGCGCCCCCGTCCTGGCCGCCGCGGCGACGCTCCTCACCACCACGGCCGCCCTGTACCTCCTGCGGACGCCGTACGAGGAGGGCACCTCCCCGGCGACAGCCCTCACCCTCTCCTCCCTCACGCGCCCGGCGACGACCCGCCCCGGCCTGCTGCTCCTGGTCCGCCTGGGGCTGCTGGTCCTGGCGGCGGCCGGCGCGGCCCTGCTGAGAGCCCGCCGCATCCGGCTCCCGCGCCGTGCCGGCCTCGCGGCAGCCGCGGTGTCGGGCGGCGCCCTGTCCCTGACCTGGTCCGCGTCCGATCACGCCTCGGCGGGCATCCAGGTACCGGCGGCCGTCGTCTCGGCCACCCTGCACCTACTCGCCATGGCGGCCTGGCTGGGCGGACTGGCCGCCCTCCTGTGGACGCTGCGCCGCACCACCGCACCGGCCGCATTGCCGTCCTCCGTCCCGGTCCGCTTCTCCCGCATGGCCTTCGCCTCGGTGACGGTCCTGGTCGTGACCGGCGTCTACCAGTCCTGGCGCGGACTCGGCTCCTGGCAGGCGCTGACGGACACCGCGTACGGCCGCACCCTGCTGGCCAAGCTGGCGGCGGTCGCGGCCCTCCTCCTCGCGGCGGCCTGCTCCCGCACCTGGACCACCCGCATGGCCCGGGCGGCGGTACCGGTGCGCGCCCGCGTCCCGGAACCGGCCATGGGCCCCCCGCTCCCCCCGGAGCGACCGCCCGGCCCGGCCCCCGCCCCAGCCGCCCATCTGCACCTCCTGCGCCGCTCGGTCCTGGCCGAGGCGGTGGCTGCCGTACTGGTGCTGGCCCTGACCACCCTCCTGACCAGCACCGTGCCCGGCCGCGCGGCGACGGAGTCCGCACGGCCCGGCCCGGCGCCGGCGGGTATCCCCACGGCCTCCGTCACCACGATCCCCTTCGACGTCGGCACCCCCGGCGGCAACGGCAGGGTCCAGATCACCCTGGACCCGGGCCGGGTCGGCGAGAACTCCGTCCAGGCGGTGGTCTACGGCCCCGACGGCGGTCTCTCCACGGTCCCCGAACTCCGCCTCACCCTCCTGCTCCCGGCGCAGCACCTGGGTCCCCTGGACACCAAGGTCACGGACCGCGGTGGTTACTGGGCCGCCGACGCCTTCACCCTCCCGCTCCCCGGCACCTGGACCCTGCGGGCGACGGTCCGGGTCTCGGACGTGGACCAGGTGACGGTGTCGGCACCGGTACGGGTGACGCGGTAGCCCGGACCGGCTCCGGCCGCCAAGCCGAGTCGGACGCAGGGACGGACAACGTCGAAGGGCCCCACTGCGAGCAGTGGGGCCCTTCGACATCGTGCCCGGTTCGTCTGGGGGTCCGGGAGTGATCAGGAGCGTCCTGACATGCGGTGGATCGGCCAAATAGCCGGTGAGTACGGCGCTGGACTGGTGTGAATGCAACCAGAGCTGCAACCAGACCTTGATCAGCTGTCGCTCTCCTCGTTGTCCAAATGCCGCATTGCGTAGACGCGCTCCTTCGGATGCCGCGCCAGCCGTGCCATTACCCATGCAGTCCGCGCGTCCATGCCCCAGGGTGTGGTGATCGGCGGCGCGGATGGCGTCCGCCCACTCTGGCGGTATATCGGTGCGGCGGGCGATGTGCTGGACGTAGCAGTCGGAGACGAAGACGCGCTCCTCGATGACGTGCGTGCGGAGGTGGCGAATCGCGGTGGACTTCCCGGCGTACGAGGGTCCTTTCGGGCTTCCGAGCGGGGTGCATCGGCGAGCCGTGCATGTGCAGCACCGTGACCTTGTCGAGCACGACGTCGGTGATGTCGACGAGCTCGGGGAGCAGGGAGGAGCGGGTGCGTGCTCGGAAGAGGATGCCCCGCAGGGGTCTCGCCCGCTTCAGCAGGTTGCCGATCGCTGCCGGAAAGTTCGCCGAACGTCGCCGAACTCTGCCGAATATGGTTTACTGCCGTCAGTGAAGGAGGTGTGGCCCCGGTGTCGGAACCCCAGTTGCCTGACTGGACGAACGAAAAGATGGGGAGCATGGTCCGCGCGGCCCTATGGCTCGTGACGCAGGTCGGGGAGGGGAACGTCTACACCAAGGACCAGTTGCGAACGGCGTTCCCGGACATCGCGCAGATCGACAGGCGCCTCAGGGATCTCCGAGCGTACGGGTGGGTGCTCGATACCAACCGGGATGACGCGGCTCTGGCCCCTCATGAAGCCCGCTTCGTGCGCGCTGGCGAACCCGTCTGGGAGCCGGGTGTACGGCGGTCGCCACGCAGACCCGAGGAACTACGCCCGACGTTTGCGGAGCGGCTACAGGTCCGGAACCCACCGGATCCAGAAGCGGTTTGGGAGAAGCTGAAAGATCTCTCCTCGATCGAGAGGTCACTCCTCATGGCGTGGATCGCCATGGGGCACCGCCCAAGTTCACCCGTTGAACTCGCATGGCGTGCCTTCCGCGGCCTCTCCGAAGGGCAGCGCCGCGACCTGACTATTCGGCTGGGCGAGCTGATCAGCTCCGAGCTCTCCGACCAGTTGGCGGAGGGCGGCACCAGCACAAACCCCTGAGTACAAAGACTTCCGCCGGACCCCGTGTCACCTTCCACAGATCTCCGGGCTCCGGCGGATGGCCCAACCCCATCGAACGAGGAGAAGGACCTTGTCCAGTATGCGTGTGCTTCTGGCCGAAGGCGAGCGACCGCCTAGGTATGACGTGTTGGTGGCCGCTGTCGCTGTCGGCTATGCCTCGGGTTATTCCGCCGGCGCCGGCACTCAGGCGGAGCAGGTGATCGGAGGCGTCACCGTGGCCGCGATCGCGTGGGTGTGGGAAAGGTGGCGTCGCTGATCACCTGCCTCGGTTGGTGACCCGCCTGCATCCCTGGAGCCGGCCCGCACTGTGCGGGCCGGCTCTGTCACGTCTGGTGGCTCTCTACCCACTGTCAGTGGCCGTTCCTATCGTGGAGGGCATGGCTAACGGGGTGTGGCACACCGGATATGGCATAGAGATCAATCTGTCGTTACCCGACCTCGGTCATGCGGAGCGGCCCGATCTGCTCCGGGAGATCACCGCGAGCGTCGCTGATCGTGACCCGCAACTGCTCGAATGCCTTGCCCACCACGACGGGCGAGAGTGCCAGTCGGAGGCGGGCGGCAAGTCCCCCTGGATGTTCATTCGCCGCGGCCGTACAGGCGGTCGCCGTCCGCTGGTCGCCTCGCACCTGCCGATCACGCACAAGGCCACGCCGGCCGAGAGCGCACAGCACAAGGCCACGAAAGAGCGCGTCGTCGACACTGCCACGCGATACGGCCTGGACGCCGAGGCCGAGGTTCCCGTCGCCAACCGTCGAAGCGTCTCGGACGCGGTCGTCACCGGGCCCGACGGCATACGGGTCGGCTGGGAGATCCAGTACCACCACCTCAGCCCCAGCAGCGTGCACCGGCGCTCGGTCAATGCCGTGGAGCACGGCATCACGCCCTTGTGGGTGGCGAAGGACAGGGCGGCGTCGTTGATCGACCGGGCACCCTGGGCACGAGTCGATGACATGCCGTGGAAGGACATCGCCGACGGCAAGGAGATGCTGATCCGAGGTGGGTATCGCCATCTCCAGGTCTGGAAGTGCGTACCGAGTAGCGAGCGCCACTGCCTCGTCAGCGAGGGAGCCGGGCACTGTGGCGCGGTTCACGCCGACTGGTTCGTACCCGCACTGTGCCTGCCCGAGAAGAAGCCGGTGCACATCGAGGATCTCGTCCTGCAGAGCGCCACGGGCGAGAGCGTCCCGGTCTACGTTCCGAACCGCGGGAGTGGTCGTGCGGGTCGCCACATGTGGGTGCCGGCCGGCGACCGCGTGCTCTGGGAGGAGATCGTGGGGGAGAAGACACCCCTCCCTGCGGTTCCGGGCCAGGAGGACGACGATGTGATCACCTTCGCCGAGCAGGAGATCGACCGCACTTGCCGGGCCGGGGAGGAAGGCTGGTTCGTCAGCGACGCCCGGCCACTGCGCGATCTCGACCAGCCGACTGGCGGCTTCACCCTCCCGCGCATGCCTGTCCAGCGCTCCCGCGACCGGATGCGGGTCACTCATGTCGAGCGGGTCGCCGCGTCCGCCGCGCTGGGATGTCTGCCCTGGGAACTGGGGCCATGCGCCGGGTGCGGCCAGTTGATGCACAGGTACGGGCGGAACGCGGCCATGTACTGCCGCGTCTGCCGTGCTGTGCTCAACGGGCGATAGCCGGGAACTGCAACCAAAACTGCAACCACGGAACGACGAAGGCTCCGGCCGCGGTGCGGTCGGAGCCTTCGTCTGCCCAACACGCTTTCCAAGTCTGTTTATGCAGGTCAGGGCCATATTCGCAAGCGTCCGCCTGTGTTCAGGAGCGTTCTCGGGCCCACGAGAACCCGCAGCGCGTACGGACGTGAACGCCGACGGACGGGGCTGAATGAGACGGAAACTGAGACGGAGCGGCCAGGCGGGGCACGGTCCCCTGAACGGCCATGACGAGATGCCGGACGGCCGTGGGAGGCTTGGCAGGGAGCGAGAGAGTGAGCCGAGGGGAGCCCAAGTGACAGAGGCCAGTCCACGCGGAACCTACCTGGTCATCGCGGAGGCGCTGCGGCAGGAGATCGAGGGCGGCCGGCACGGGAGCGGTTTGCCGTCCGAGGCTGACCTCATGCGCGAGCATGGAGTGGCGCGGAACACGATCCGCCGAGCGCTCAAGACGTTGGAAGCTGAGGGCGTGCTGGAGTCTGCGCCGGGCATCGGCTGGCGCGTGTCCCAGGGCGGTGACCGCCGCTCGCTCGTTGAACGGATGGTGGCCGTGATCGAAGAGGACTCGCTGGCCGTCGGGGACGCGTATCCGTCGGAGGCGAGGCTCTGCGAGCGATTCGGCGTATCGCGTACCGCTGTCCGCCGAGGGCTCGCGCACATGGAGGGGACGGGCTTGCTCGCCACCGTTCACGGCAAGGGGCGCACAGTGCGCGCTCTCCCGAGTCCTGCGGTAGGGCCGTAGCCTTGGCCACCATGGGACTGACTGAGTGGGCGTACTCGCTTTCTGAATCGCTGCTGTCCGAGCCGCTGCCCCGGAGGTGGGCGCATTCCCTTGGTGTCGCGAAGCGGGCCCGCTCCCTGGCTCCGATCCTTGGCGACGACGCGGAGCTTCTCGAAGCAGCCGCGGTGCTGCATGACATCGGCTACTCGCCGGAGATCGCGCTCACCGGATTCCATCCGCTCGATGGGGCCCGCTTCCTCCGTGATCAGGACGGGGCAGACGAACGAGTCGTCCGTCTCGTGGCGCACCACTCCTGTGCCCTTCTGGAGGCAGAGGAGCGAGGGCTCCGGCACGAGCTGGAGAGCGAGTTCGAGCTTGAGCGTCCCGACCTCGTGGACGCCTTGCTCTTCTGCGACATGACGACGACCCCGGACGGCACGCACACCGCGCCGGCCGACCGCCTCAACGAAATCGTGCAGCGGTATGGGCCGGAGACGATCGTCGGCCGCTTCATCCAACGCGCCGCGCCGGAGATCCACGCAGCCGCGCGACGTGTGGAGGGGCGTCTCGTCCAGGCGCAGACCGCAGATCAGCCGATGTAAGGCTCTTGGCGCGTCTCGTCCAGGCCGTGTGTGATGCGCAGCCGCATGGACGGATGGATGTCCAGGTCATCGAGGTCCGCCGGGTCGACCCAGCGGACCTCTTTGGATTCGCTGCTCGTACGCAGGGTGCCGCCTGTGGGGTGCGCTCGGAAGCAGATGGAGAACTGCTGACGGACCTCTCCATCGTCGTACGCGAGGACGTGCTGAGGGTCGGTGTAGAGGCCAGAGACGCTGTCAATCTCGACCGTGATTCCCGTCTCCTCAAGCACTTCCCGAACGACGGTATCGCCGATGCGTTCGCCGATGTCGTGACCGCCTCCGGGGAGCGCCCACAGGTTGTTGTCGGTCTTGTGGATAAGCAGAAGCCGTCCCGCGTCGTCGCGGACGACCGCCGTGACGGATGGGACCACCGAGTTCGCCTTGGGCGCGTTGGGGTCCTGGAAGTAGTCGATACGGCTCATGCGTGCAGACCTCCGCAATCGGCGGGAGAGGCGATGGGCCTGGCCGCCTCCCAGACCCGTTCGATGCTTTCAGCGTAGGCGTCGAACAGCTCACCCCCGGGCACACGCTGAAGGTGCAGGACCGGGGCCATGTACGCGCCGACGCCGTACAGGTGGCCGTTGGCGAGCATCTCGTTGTCGGCCCGGTAGAGCGAGTTGTAGAGCGTGGTGCTGTGGAGCCGGAACTCCACTCCGGGAAGTCCGAAGAGCGAGCTGTAGTTGATGAGGGCGTTCCGAATCTTGCTGGCCATGGCTGGCCCGATCCCCTCATCCTCGCCGCGCACCGCCACCGCAGGACTGTCCGGGTCTCCGAGCATGAAGCGGATACGGGTGCCGGCCGCTGACTTCTCCTTCACGACTCGGTGGAACGCAGCGTCCTCTGTGAGCCAGAAACCCGAGTACACGAGCACGTCGAACGACTCCTTGGCCTGCGCGTAGAGCTGGGGCCAAAGATGGTTGGGGACGACGGACCGGTGCGGATACAGCTTGATCAGCTCAGCGTTTCCGGCCTCGGTGACCTCTGATGACGTGCGCTCTTCGGGCCAGAGGTAGGAGACCTCGCACTGAAGGAGCGAGGCAGTGGCGTACTGGAAGCGCCGGTAGGGCTTGCGGTTCGGTTCGTTGATCCAGCGCTCCACCGTTTTCGCCGACACCCCAAGTCGCTCGGCTACTTGATCGAGCGTCAGGCCGCTCTCGACGATCGCTCCGCGAAGTTTCTCGTTGGCCATGCCGAACTCTCCCCCGAGTGGGACGACTTGGTACGACTTCACCGTACCGAAGTCGTGCGCAGGTCGTACATGTGCGGAGTCGATCGTCTTCGCTGCTGAAGCCAATCTGTAGGTACATCGCAGCGAGCGGCTCGCAGGAACCCAAAAAGCCGAAGGGCTTGACGGAGCGAACCTCTCTCTGCATGATGAGGAACACGTAATACATGTTCCTCTCCTTGGGTCGTCACGTACGACCCGGCGGATGCACAACAACTGGACAGTGATCGTGCGGGGCTGACGCGAGAGCGGCGGTCGCGGTAGGTGCCTAGGGCGAGGGTCCGGGGGCAAACCGCTGTGATGGACGTGGCTCTCCCCCTACGCGCTTGGCAGCGCCACCCGGCTTTCGGGTGTGGGGAAGTACAGCGGGGCCCCAACGCACGTGGCGGCAAGAGTGAGACCGCCCCCGCGTCGGCCGGGTGATGTCGACGGCGGTAATGCCAAGCCCATCAGCTCCGGAGAACACCCCGCCTTGATGTGGGGGTGCCGCCTGGTGTGGGCCGCCCTGCTTGCGTCAGAGCAGTGACGATGACGCGTTCGCCTCGATGGTCGTAAGGCCGGGTTCGACTCCCGGCCGGGGCGCTCCGACACACCTGACAGCGTCACCGACACAGGGAGCAGCTATGGAGAACAACGAGGTCATTCACTACACCGCTGATGTGGTCGTCACCACGACCGATGGATACGTCCTGCTCATCGAGCGCGGCTGGGACCCGTTCAAGGGGCAGTGGGCGCTGCCCGGCGGGCACGTCGATTCCGGCGAGACGAGTCGCGCCGCCGCTGCCCGCGAGCTTGCCGAAGAGGCCGGGGTGTACGCGACGCCGGCGGAGCTGGAACAGGTCGGCACGTTCGACCGGCCCGACCGCGACCCGCGCGGCCGGTACGTCACCGTCGCCTACCACCTGACTGTCATCCCCGGACTGCCCATCGAGGCGGGCGACGACGCGACGAACGCGCAGTGGTGGCCGCTGAACGCCCTGCCGTCGCTCGCGTTCGACCACGCCGACATCCTCGCCGCGACTGTGACGGCAACCTCCTGAGCCACCCGAGCTGTTCCGCACTGCCGCCCCGATGGTCGTAAGGCCGGGTTCGACTCCCGGCCGGGGCACTCACCTTTCCGCCCCGGGGCGGGCGCCATCTCTTCCACAGGCCGCGCCCGCCCCGGCATCTCTCCCATCCCTCCACTGATCAGGAGTTCCGCCATGCGTTCGTACATCAGCGGCCACCAGGCCGTGACCCCCGCCGACTACGTCGAACTGGCCCTGGGCACCCCGGTTGAACTGTGGCTCGGTGTCGAGGGCGAGAGCGAGATGGAGCGCGCGGCCCGCCTGGACGCGGCCCGCGACATCCTCGCGGAGAACCCCGGCATGCCGGACGACGCGATCCGCGTCGCCGCCGCCGCGATCGAGGACCACGCCGCGGAGCTGTTCAACGTCGTCCCGCTGGGCCGTCCGGTCTCCCGGCGCCGTTCGGCGCGCAAGGAGGTGGCGGCATGACAGCGACGGCCCGCAAGCCGCTGACCAGGGTTCAGATCGGTGTGCTGACCGCCGCGTTCGTTCCGATGCTCGCCACGGGCGTGGTCGGCGGTATCGGCACCTACAGCAACATCGGCCACGCCTACGGCACGGGAACCGCGCTCGGTGCCCTCGGTGCTGGCGAGGGCGCCACGGCCGTGCTCGCCCTGGTCCTGCTGGGACTGACCATGCTGGGCCAGTCCTCGCCCCGCGTCGTACGGATCGGACTGTGGGCCCTGCCGGCCGCCGCCGCCGTCATGGGCGCCATGGCTGCGCCGGACCCCGGCCGCACGGTCGTCTACGCACTGACCCCGATGGGCATGTCCGTCTCGGCTGAGGGCATGGCGTTCCTCGCCCGCCGGATCGTCGTCCACACCGACGGCCGCGACGCGGAACACGAACAGCGCACCGCCGACATCGTTCAGGCGCTCGCCTACCACCGGGCCCGTGCCGCCCACCACCCGGTGAACCGGGTGCGGAAGCGGTCCGATCGGGCGTCATGGCGCCTCGCCCGTAAGGTCGGGGTCGGGGACGCGGCGCTCGGATCGAGGCTGTTGGACGTCCAGCGCGCCCGGATCACCGACGGCGCGGACGCGGCTCTCGCCTCGATGTTCGGCGCGGCGGCCCTCGATTCCTCTCCGGTCGCAAATGCGGAGGAATCGTCTGGAAGTAGTCGAGAACGGTCTACCTCTGACCTGCCTGTATCGACCCCGGCCACGGTCGTGCTGACGCGGCTTTCGGTGCCCGACCCGGCGCCGGTCGACCTGGGCAAGTCGGGCGGCGGCATGAAGCCGATGCCCGCCGTCGTCCCGACCGTGAAGCCGGTCCCGATCGCCCCGGCGCCCGCCCGTTCGGTCCCGGCCGCGTCGACCGTGACGCGTCGGGCGACGGGCCGTGTCCCGGTCGCCGCCAAGTCGACCCGCACCCGCCGCACCCCCGATCAGCTCATGGTGGAAGCGCGGAAGGCGACGGCCGGCCTGACGGATGCAGAGGTGACCGGGGAGGGCATCCGCCGGGCCCTGCGCACCTCGCCCGCGAACGCCCGCAAGCTGCGTGACGCCCTGCTCGCCGAACGCGCCACCGGGGCGGTGACGCCGTGAACACCCTCGCCGCGCTCTTACCGGCCGTGCCGCCCGTCATCGGGTGGGCGGTACACGCCCGGTGGCTGCACGGACGCCTGACCACGGCCCGCCGTGACCCGCTCACCGGGCTGTGGACGCGGGACGCGTTCACCCGGCGGGCCCGCCGTCTGTTGCGCGACCCGCGCGCCGTGGTGGTGCTGGCGGACGTCGACCACTTCAAGCAGATCAACGACACCCACGGCCATGCGGCCGGTGACGTGCTGCTCGCCACGGTCGCCGCCCGCCTCGCCCACGCAACCACCCCCGGCGGGGTCGCGGGGCGGCTCGGCGGGGACGAATTCGCCGCCGTCGTCGTCGACCGCGACGGCACGGCCGCCGACCGGTTCCACACCCTCGCCCGCGTCCTTGCCCGCCCGGTCGACACCGCCCCCGCAGTGCACACCACGGTGTCGCTCGGGTGGGTACGGGCCGCCGACCACCCGGGCGAGGACCTGTCCACGCTGCTGCGCCGTGCCGATGAGGCCATGTACGCGGCCAAGCGGTCCGGCCGGTCCGGTCCTCGCCGGGCCCGTCTCGGGCGGCTGCTCGGGTCGGTGGCCGGTCGCCGTCCCGGACGGCGCGGCGCGGCGTGAGCACGCTTCCGGTCTTCCGGTGGCACCTCGCCCCGGATGGCTACGCCACCCGCCGCCAACTGCGGGCCCGCGACCTGCGCCCCGGTGGTCAGGATGTCGCCGCCCAGCTCGAACGCCCCCGGCGGCGGGGCCGCCCGCCGCTGGTCGCCTACCTGTACCGGGTCGACCTCGCGAAACCGGTCCGTCCGATGACCCCGGGCCGGTGGCGGGCACACGCCGCGATGATGCGCGCCCGCCGCACCTGCCCCGAGTGCCGCCGGGACGCCGGATACGTCATCCCGCCCACGCTCGGATCGTGCGTGACCTGCGCCTATCCCGAGGAACAGCGCGCTGCCTGAACCACCCCGAACCCGGGTCCGGCCGCCCGACCTTCCACAGCAAGTCGGCCGGACCCGTCGACTCCCGAAGGAGCACGTACATCGTGACCGAGACCACCACCTTCACGCCCGCCGGGGACCCGGAGGGCACCGAACAGCCGACGGCCGCCATCGTGCCGTTCCCGCTGAAGAAGAAGACCGACCCCGCCCCCACCGGCCCGGCCGCCCCGGGCGAGGGCGTGGTGAAGCCGGGGGAGTGGGTGGCCGAACTCCCCGACACCGAGGACCCCGAGGCCGAGGGACTGACCGAGGGTGCGAGCGTCGACCCGCCCAAGGAGACGTATCCGCCGTCCATCACGGAGTGGATGCAGGAGCGCGACAAGGTCCGCCAGCCCGTTTTCCCCGAGTGGGTGAAGCTGCCTGACCAGCGTAAAGCCGTCCGTAAGTGGGCGGTGCGGCACTACTCCACGATGCTCGGCTACCACGCCTGGCGCCTGCCGTGCGTCTACACGCCCAAGCTGCTCGCCTACAGCCCGCGCGGCGCCTGGCGCTGGTCGTCGGCCGTCGGCCGCTGGGTGTTCGACACCGAGGGCCGGGCCCTGCGCCTGGCGTCGGTCCTCGACGAGGACGCGGCGACGTACCTGAAGCTGTCGCGTCAGCGGGACGCCCGGGTACGGATGCGCTCGATCATCGCGACCGTGTCCAGCGCCGTCGGCCTCACGATCGCTCTGCTGCTGTGGGTGATGGCCCCGACCTGGCTGCTCGCCCTGTGCATCGTGACCCTGACCACGGGTTTCGGTCTCGGGGGCACGCCTGCGGACAAGCCGCTCATCGACCGCGCGAAGGTGACGTTCCGCAAGCGCAAGCTGTCCTCGGACATCGTCATCCGCGCCCATGAGGCCGCGAAGCTGACCACGAAGGACCAGACGATCGCGTTCCCGCGGCCGATCGGCCGGGACGGGGACGGCTGGCGCGTGGTCGTCGACCTGCCGTACGGCATGACCTTCGAGGACGCCCTCAAGGCCCACTCGCGCCTCGCGTCCGGCATGGACATCGCCCCCACCCAGCTCTTCATGGACAAAGACGAGACCAGCGGCCGGCGCGTCTCCTACTGGATCGCCGACCGCGACCCGCTCGCCGTCCCGTCCGGGAAGACGCCGCTGCTCGGGGCCACCCGGGTGGACTTCTGGAAGCCGTTCCCCTGGGGCGTCGACGAGCGCGGCAACCCCGTGATGGCCACCATGCTGTGGCTGTCGCTGCTGGTCGGCGCGGTACCGCGGCAGGGCAAGACGTTCTCCGCCCGCACCATCGCACTCGCCGCCGCGCTGGACCCGGACGTACGCCTGATCGTGTTCGACGGCAAGGCGTCCCCGGACTGGCGCTCCTTCGCGAAGGTCGCCCACCGGATCGGCTTCGGCATCGTCCCCCGCGACGGCTTCGACCCGGTCATGCACCTGGTCAACGCCCTGATGGAGCTGAAGGCCGATGTGGAGGACCGCTACCACCGGCTGTCCGAACTGCCCCTGCACATCTGCCCCGAAGGCAAGCTGACGCCCGAGATCAGCCGGGACCGGAAGCTGAACATGCCCCTCACGCTCGTGGTGGTCGACGAGGTGCAGGAGTACTTGCAGCACCCCACCCACGGCAAGACCATCCTTGACCTGCTGGTCTACCTCGCCCGGGTCGCGCCGGCGGTCGGGGTGTCGGTCATGAACTCCACACAGAAGCCCGACGACACCGCGTGCCCGTCGGTGCTGCGTGACCAGCACCAGGCCCGCTTCTCCCTGCGCGTCGGCTCCTACCACGTCTCTGAGGTGGTGCTCGGGGCCGGTTCCTACGGGGAGGGCCTGGACGCGTCCAAGCTGCTCAAGTCCCACAAGGGCGTGGGCCTGCTCAAGGGCATGACGGACGACTCCGGGATCGTGCGCACCTACCTGGCCACCGGCCGCGACGCGGACACCATCCTGGAGCGGGCCCGCGCCCTGCGCGAGGACGAGGGCACCCTGTCCGGCGACGCCGTCGGCGAGACCAGCAAGACGCGCAGTGCAGACGCGATCCTCGACGACACCGCCGCCGTCCTCGGGCGCAGCGAGGACAAGGTGTGGTCGGAGACCGTCGTCGACCGCCTCGCCGAGTTCGCGCCGGCCGTCTACGGCGAATGGGCGGAGCTGGAAGGCCGGGCCAAGGCCGACCAGCTCGCCGCCGCGCTCAAGCCGTACGGCATCTCCACGGGCCAGGTGTGGGGCAAGACCGAGGACGGCAAGGGCGCCAACCGGCGCGGCATCGAGCGTCAGCACATCATCGACGCGGTCACGCAGCGCAACAAGAAGCGGGGCGACAAGTAGGGCCGAGAGGCCGCTAGGTCTAGCGAGCAAGGTCGCTAGACCTAGCAACCTCGCTAGCGACCCAAAGATGCCCTGATCAGGCCGCTAGCACCTAGCGACCCACCTGCGGAAACCCCGAAAACCTGCCCAGAGAGGCCCTCATGCCCCTTCCTCTGCTCGCTAGCGTCCTCATTGTGCTGTTCACGCTCGGTTACGCCGGAGTGTGTGCGGCCTCCCCGTGGAAGTCCTGCCGCCGCTGCGAGGGACTCGGCTTCCAGCTCACCCACACGCGCCGCGGCAAGCCCAAGCGCGGCAAGCACTGCCGCCGCTGCGACGGCCACGGCATCCGCATACGCGTCGGCCGCCACCTCTACAACCTGTGGGCCCGCACCTACCGCGCGGGCCGCGCCGCCGACGCAGCCGCCGCCAGGACCACGGGGCCCGCCGCGCGGAAGACGCCGACCGCATGAGGGCGCTGGTTCGCCTCGCCCTCGTGGGTGTCGCCCTCGGTCTGCTGCTGTCCTCCTGCCCCGCCCACTGAAGGGAGCACCGCCATGGTGGTCAACCTCTCCGCGATCCTCCTGTTCGGCATCGCGGCCGTCTTCATTGTCAGGGCCAAGGCCGGAGGCATCGGCCCCGCCCTCGTCCTGTTCCTGCTCGGCTTCTTCACCGCCGGAACCGGCGCGGACGAGCCGATCCGCAGCCTGTGCGCCTCCGTCTTCAACTTCCTCGCCAGCCTGCGCCCCTGACAGGAGACCCCACCGTGAACCAGCCCACCCCCTACCGCCCGACCGAAACGGCCGGCACGGTCCACTACCCCACCCCGATACCGGCCCCGGCGCCGATCGTGCCCGTCCAACCGAGCCAGATCCCCGCCGTCCAGAGCATCGTCCTGCCCGACGGGCGCGTCGTCACCGGCTACGCCATCGACGCCGCCAAGCCCGAACCGGTCGCCGCGAAGCCGCCCGTCTCGCGGGCCGCGGTGAACATCGCGCTCGGGGGCGTCGGCTTCGCCGCCGTGTGCGGCGGACTGCTGATGCTCACCACGTTCATCGCCGCCCTGACCGCGCTGATCACCCAGCTCATCATCCTGGCCGCCATCATCTTCGGCGGCTTCATCGCCGTCCAGCTCTTCGCCGGATCGCGCGGCGCGACCACGGTCAACATCCGCAAGGCCGTCATCAAGCGCAACCACTTCCACACCTGACAGGAGCACCGCATGAACCACCCCCAGAGCCCGGTAGCGCTGGCCGACCAGGCCGCCGAAGCCGTCCGCGCCATCAACCACACCACCCGCACGCCCGGGGCGGACTGGCAGTACCCCAGCGACGCCTACAGCCTGATCGGGACGCTCGCGCACCTGTCGCGCATGCTGCCTCAGGCCATCACCCAGGCGCTTGGGCCCGTGACCGACGCGCACACGGCCGGGCGGCTCACCGTGGACGGCGGCAAGGACCCCGACCAGGCCGCGTCCTCCGCCGTCCAGACGGCGCGCGTCGCCATCGGCCGCGCTCAGCGTCTGGCCGAAGCCCTCGACCAGGTCCACTCCGCCCTCAGCCCGCTCGGCTACGACACCAGCGACGACGAGGACGAGTTCGCCGACTGCCCGCAGTGCGAGGCCGAGGACGACGACGGCGAGGTCTACCCGCACTGCTGCGGGTGCGGCGCCGACGGCAGCGGCGAACGTCCCGACTGCACCTGCGCCTAGCTGCGCCCGGGGCGGGCGCCATCTCTTCCACAAGCCGCGCCCGCCCCGGTTCTCCCATCCCTCCAAGAGAGCAGGAGAAACCCCAGCATGACCCATCCCGCCCTGATCCGGCGAGACCACCTCAGCACCGCCCTGCGCCTGGCGGCCGACGGCGTGCCCGTCCTGCCGCTGCGCCGGGGCAAGGTGCCCTTCGCCAACTGCCCGGCCTGCCTGTACACCGCGTGCGGCGGGCGCCCCCACATGAAGACCCCCGGCCCCTGCACCTGCCTGCACCCGTGCCACGGATGGGCCGCCGCCACCACCGACCCGCGGACCCTCAACTCCCCCCAGTGGGCGGCAGCGTGGAGCGAGGCGGCGGCGGTCGCCTACCACCCGGGCGGCGCCGGACTGACCGTCGTCGACCTCGACCACGCCGACGCCGTCACCTGGGCCCGCGCCACCCTGCCGGCCACCCGCACCGTGGTCACGACGCGCGGACAGCACTGGATCTACCAGGGCACCATGACCTCCGCGAACGGCGTGCGCGACGGCGTCGACATCAAGTCGACGATGGCCTACGCCCGCTGGCGCGGCCCCGGCACCGGCACCCTCACCGCCCTGCCGGACGCTGTGCGGGCGCTGGCCGTCAAGGCGCCCACCGTCTACCAGGCCCCATGCATCGACGCGCTGCCCACACGAGCCGTAGAGGGCGCATGCCCGCATCGCACGCCCGCGTTCCTGGAACGCGGCATCACGATGGCCGTGGAGCGCATCAACCGGGCGTCCAGCGGCATTCACGCGGCCGTGTACGCCACGTTCCTGGCCGTGCTCTCGACGCACGGCCGGTGCGGCTGCCTCACCGAGGACCACACGGCGCGGCTGTTCGCCGCCGCGCAGGCCAAAGGCGAGAGCCCTCGGCACTGCGCAGACGCGTGGAACAACGCCCGCACGAGGTTGGGACTGTAGCCATGTCCGAGGACGACAAGACCCCGGCCCGCGAAGTCATCGCCGACTACGCGCAGGAGCGGTTCCGCTACTTCCGCACCGCCGACGGCACCGTCTACGCGCAGAAGAACGGTCACCCCGTGGCCCGCCCCATCCGCTCCCAGGGCACGACGGGGAGCCATCGCCAGGAACTCATGGTCGGCCTGTTCAAAGACGGCGTCGGCGTGTTCAACGGCACCGCCCTCAAGGAGGCGCTGGACTTGATCGAAGCACTCGCACTCAACGAGACCACCCAGAGCGTGCACATCCGCGTCGCGCCCGGCTTCGACGGCGCGACCTGGCTGGACCTCGGGCGCAGCGACGGCCAGTCGGTGCGCATCCACCCCACCGGGTGGGACATCCGCGTTCCCGACCCGCGGGAGGTGTGCTGGCGGCGCACCCAGCTCACCGGCGAACTGCCCCTGCCGGAGAAGAACACCGACGGCAAGGGCATCGACCTGCTGTTCCGGCTGTGCAACTTCGTCAACGCCGAAACCGAATGCCTGGCCATGGCGTGGCTGGTCGGCTGCCTGGAACCGTCCGTACCCGTCCCCGCCCCGTTCCTGACCGGACCGCAGGGCGCGGGGAAGTCGACGGCCGGCCGGATGCTCATCCGGATCGTCGAGGGCATGAGCAGCGACCTGCGCCGCGCCCCGAAGGACGAGGAGAACCTGATCGCGGCCGTCGCCGCGGGATGGGTCACGGCGCTGGACAACCTCTCCCACATGACCCCGGACCTGTCCGACGCCATGTGCTGCATCGTCACCGGGGCCGAGTCCGTCAAGCGGGCCCTGTTCACCGACGGGGATGTCTTCCGCGCCCGCTACCGGCGCCCGCTCCTGCTGACCGGTATCGACGTGGGTGTCATCCGCCCGGACCTCGCCGAACGTCTCCTGCCGCTCCGGCTGGAACGCCCGAAGGTGCGGCGCACCGAGGCGGAGCTGTGGACGGAGTACGCGCAGGTCCTGCCCGTCGTGCTCGGGTCGCTGTTGGACCTGACGGTCAAGGTCCGCGCCGCGTCGGCGGAGACGCCGACGGATCTGCGGATGGCGGACTTCGCGCACCTGTGCGCGCAGCTCGACACCGCGATGGGTCTCGGGGCGCTGCCCGCCTACCGGGCCGGACTGGACGACCTCAACGACGACGTGATCGAGGGCGACCTCCTCGCGCAGACCGTGCTTGCGTACGCGGCCGACATGCAGCCCGGGGAGCAACAGCGCATGACCTCCGCGGAGTGGCTGCACCTCCTGACGCGGCTCTACAGTGGCGAGGACTGCCGTCCCCTGCCTAAAGGGTGGCCGACTACCGGCAAGGTCCTCTCCGACCGCCTCAAGCGGCTTCAGCCCACCCTCGCGGCGCGCGGCCTGAACGTCGACTGGGGACGCACCCGCGAGGCCCGCTACATCGAGCTGACCGAGCCCGCCCCGGCACCCGGCCCGCAACAGGGCGCCGCGTTCTGACGCGAGGTCACCGCACAACAGCAAGAGGAGCACCCGGGGCGACACCGCGCAGGGTGCTCCTCTTGCTGTTCGGTGCGCAGCACCCTGCCGAAGGACGCGCCGCGAAGCGGCTCCTTCTTCATGTCCTGTGCTGCGCACAACAACAGAAACCATCCCCCTCTTTTCCTAAGTAGGAAGACTCTGCGTCACCTGCGTCACATCCGACGGAAACCGGCCCCTGACCTGCCCGGACAGGCGTGACGCAGAACCGATCGGCTGCGTCATCGTGCGTCACCTGCGTCACGCCCCCGTGTCACAGACGACGAAGCCGTGACGCACCGGTGACGCACCCCATCCACCCCACGTCACGCAAAGGCACAGGTCAAAGGCCCGAATGACGCACGTGACGCCGTGACGCAGAAACCCGAACCTCGGACACACGCGGACTCCCGCGCCCCAGACACCGCCACGACTCCCCGACGGGACCGTCCCAGAGGAGACCTTTCCGTGAGCATCGCCACCGTGGACATCGCACCACTCGCCGAGGCTGCCGACCCGGCCCCCGTTCTCCTGACCGTCGAAGAAGCCGCCCGCTGCCTCCGCATCGGCCGGACCACCTGCTACGCCCTCATCCGCAGCGGAGAGCTGGAGTCCCTGACCATCGGCGGACTCCGGCGCGTCCCCGCCGACGCCCCCGCCGCCTACCTCGCCCATCGCCGCGCTGAGCAGCGCGCCGCCTGATCACCTCACGCCGGGACGCCGCCTCACGGGGTGGCGTCCCGGCCGCTTTCCTGCCCCAACCGAAGGAGCCCGCCAGTGGCGGAAGACAAGAAGCGAACGCGGCAGCCCAACGGGGCGTCGTCCATCTACCTGGGCAAGGACGGGAAGTGGCACGGTCGTGTCACGGTCGGAGTCCGCCCCGACGGCAAGCCCGACCGCCGCCACATCGAGCGCAAGACGCGGGCCGAAGTCACCGAAGCTGTGCGCGAGTTGGAGCGGCAGCGCAAGGCGGGGACCGTACGAAAGGCGGGGCAACAGTGGACCGTCAAGACGTGGCTTGAGCACTGGGTGACCAACATCGCCAAGAAGTACGTCAGCGAGAACAGCTACGACGGCTACGAGGTGGACGTGAGGGTCCACCTCGTTCCCGGCATCGGGGCCCACAAGCTTGAGCGGTTGGAGCCGGAGCACCTGGAGGAGTTCTACGAGCGGATGCAGAAGAACGGCAGCGCTGCCGGGACCGCTCATCACGTCCACCGAACCATCCGGGTCGCGCTCAGCGAAGCGGTCCGACGCGGGCACGTCGCCAAGAACGTTGCTGAGATCGCGAAGGCCCCGCGGCTCGAAGAAGAGGAGATCGAGCCGTACAGCATCGAGGAGATTCAGAGTCTCCTCGTGGAGGCGTCGAAGCTCCGCAACAGCGCACGCTGGGTCATCGCCCTGGCGCTCGGACTGCGCCAGGGCGAGGCTCTCGGACTCATGTGGGAAGACGTCTACCTGGACGCCGGGTACATCCGCATCCGGAAGAACCGGCTACGGCCGAAATACGAGCACGGGTGCGGCGACACCTGTGGTCGAAAGGCTGGCTACTGCCGGGACCGCCGGCAGATCCGGCGGGAGTTCAAGAACACCAAGTCCCGCGCTGGCCGACGCACCATCGGGCTTCCGGGCCCGCTCATCAAGCTGCTCATCAAGCACAGGGAGGAACAGGCGCGGGAACGGCAGGAAGCCGGAGAGCTGTGGGAGGACAAGGGGTACGTCTTCGCGCAGCCGACGGGCGGCCCGCTCATCCCGAACACCGACTACCACCAGTGGAAGCAGCTACTGGAGGACGCCGGCGTACGAGACGGGCGGCTGCATGACGCCCGCCACACTGCCGGGACCGTGCTTCTCCTGCTCGGGGTTCCTGACGTAATCGTGGACGCCATCATGGGATGGGAGCCGGGAGGTTCCGCACGGATGCGGGCCCGCTACATGCACATCACCGGGCCGATGCTGAAGAACGTCGCCAAGCAGGTCGGCGATGCCCTCTGGGGCGTGGCCGAGGCGGCCGACGAGAGCCCGGAGCAGGGGTCCGCAGACGCCAACTGAGACGGAAACTGAGACGGAAGATCACGAAGGGCCTGTCACGGAACAGCGCGAGAGGCCCAACGGGTCCGGCCCCTGCCGGAGCACGTCGAAGGCCCTGACCTGCGTGAAGCGGGTCAGGGCCTTCGACATCGTGCCCGGTGAGGCACTGGCGGAGGATACGAGATTCGAACTCGTGAGGGGTTGCCCCCAACACGCTTTCCAAGCGTGCGCCCTAGGCCTCTAGGCGAATCCTCCGGTCGGAACATTACATGACCGAGGAGGGTGCTCGCGAACTCGTTCCCGCAGGCCGCCACCCGCTGCGGTGCCGGGACACGACCGGGTTCAGCCCGCGGCCCGGCATCGGGTACTCTGGGGCACAGCCCCTCACGCGGCGCTATCTGACTGAACTCCCCCAGGGCCGGAAGGCAGCAAGGGTAGGTTGGCTCTGGCGGGTGCGTGGGGGGCGCTTTGCGTTCCCGGGCTGGCGGGCGGAGCCGGTTGTCAGTGGGCGCCATTAACCTCGTATGCGTGTCGTCTCTCGCGCTGTACCGCCGCTATCGCCCGGAGACCTTTGCCGAGGTCATCGGGCAGGAGCATGTCACCGACCCGCTGCAGCAGGCGCTGCGGAACAACCGGGTCAATCACGCGTACCTGTTCAGCGGGCCGCGCGGATGCGGCAAGACGACCAGCGCGCGCATCCTGGCCCGCTGTCTGAACTGTGAGCAAGGTCCCACGCCGACCCCCTGCGGGGAGTGCCAGTCGTGCCGCGACCTCGCCCGGAACGGACCGGGTTCGATCGACGTCATCGAGATCGACGCGGCCTCGCACGGCGGTGTGGACGACGCCCGTGACCTGCGTGAGAAGGCTTTCTTCGGCCCCGCGGGCAGCCGGTACAAGATCTACATCATCGACGAGGCCCACATGGTCACGTCGGCCGGCTTCAACGCGCTGCTGAAGGTCGTCGAGGAGCCGCCGGAGCACCTCAAGTTCATCTTCGCCACGACCGAGCCCGAGAAGGTCATCGGGACCATCCGGTCGCGGACCCATCACTACCCCTTCCGGCTCGTGCCCCCGGGAACCCTGCGGGACTACCTCGGCGAGGTGTGCCAGAAGGAGGACATCCCGGTGGACGACGGCGTGCTGCCGCTCGTCGTGCGCGCCGGCGCCGGGTCCGTCCGTGACTCCATGTCCGTCATGGACCAGCTCCTCGCCGGTGCCGGCGCGGAGGGAGTGACCTACGCCATGGCGACCTCCCTCCTCGGCTACACCGACGGATCCCTGCTCGACTCCGTCGTGGAGGCCTTCGCCACCGGTGACGGGGCCGCCGCCTTCGAGGTCGTCGACCGGATCATCGAGGGCGGCAACGACCCGCGGCGCTTCGTCGCCGACCTGCTGGAGCGGCTGCGGGACCTGGTGATCCTCGCCGCCGTGCCGGACGCCGTCGAGAAGGGGCTCCTCGACGCCCCGGCCGACGTCCTGGAGCGGATGCAGGCCCAGGCCGAGACGTTCGGTGCGGCCGAGCTGAGCCGCGCCGCCGACCTGGTCAACGAGGGCCTGACCGAGATGCGCGGCGCCACCTCGCCCCGCCTCCAGTTGGAGCTGATCTGCGCCCGCGTCATGCTTCCCGCCGCCTACGGCGACGAGCGGTCCCTGATGGCCCGTCTCGACCGCCTGGAGCGCGGCGTCGCCTTCTCGGCCGGCGCCGGCACGCCCGCCATGGGCTACGTCCCCGGCCCCGAGGCCCACGGCGGCGCCCTCGCCCCGGGCGCGGGCACGGGCGCGGGCCCCGGGGTGGGCGCGTCGTCCATGCCGCCCGGCGGGGGTCCCGCCGCCGCCCGAGCGGCCGTCCGCGCCCCGGGTGGTCCCGGTGCTCCGGCCGGTCCCGGGGTGTCGGTGGGCGGTCCCGGTGTCCCGGCGGGCGGTCCGGGTGTCCCGGCGGCCGGTCCCGGTGCCCCCGCGGCCCCCGCCGCCCCGGTCGAGTCGGCGGCTCCGCCCACCGCCCCCGCCCCCGCGCCCACGGCACCTGCCCCCGCCCCGGCACCTACGGCCCCTGCCCCCGCCCCGGCACCTACGGCCCCTGCCCCCGCGCCCTCCGCCCCCGCTCCTGAGGCTCAGCCACAGGCCGCCCCCGCCCCCGCCCCGGGTGCCTGGCCCACCGCCGCCTCCGCCGGGGGCGGACGGCGCCCCGGTGGCTGGCCCACGGCAGCCGCTCCGGTGAGCGGTCGGCAGGGCCAGGGCCAGGGCCAGGGCCCCGGTCAGCCGGAGCCGCAGCCGGGCCGGCCCGCTCCCGAGCCGACGGCCCCCGCCCCCGCAACCCTGGCTCCGGCGCCCGCCCCGGCCGCTCCCGCCGGTGGCCTCGACCCCCGCGCCCTCTGGCCGAACATCCTGGAGGCCGTCAAGAACCGCCGCCGCTTCACCTGGATCCTGCTCAGCCAGAACGCCCAGGTGACGGGCTTCGACGGCACGACCCTCCAGCTCGGCTTCGTCAACGCCGGGGCCCGTGACAACTTCGCCGGCAGCGGCAGCGAGGACGTACTGCGGCAGGCGCTGGCCGAGCAGTTGGGCGTGCAGTGGAAGATCGAGGCGGTCGTCGACCCGTCCGGCGGCGGCTCGGCCCCGCCCGCCCCGGGCGGCTCACCCGGCTACGGCGGCGGAGGCGGCGGCTACGGCGGCGGAGGCGGCGGCTACGGCGGCACCCCGGGCGGTGGCTACGGCGCCCCGGCCGCCCCCCGCCCCGCGAGCAAGCAGCTGGTGGCTTACGTCGGCCAGGAGGCGTTCCTGGAGGGCGCCCGGCGT
>NZ_JBEZBT010000045.1:28968-75138 GCF_040647235.1 Streptomyces sp. NPDC042638 | reverse complement strand
AGCGCACCGAGGAGCGGCCCTCGAACTTGTCGTAGCTCCGCCAGGCCCGCACCAGCGTGAGGGCCGCCAGTCGTCCCGGGCGCGGGTCCGCGCGTCGTGCGTGCCCGCGTCGCGGGCGGCCCGGAAGGCGGCCACGGCGCTGCGCTCGGCCTCGGGATCGACGCCCGCGGCACGCAGTGCGGTGCCGAACCGTGTCTCCAGCCCCCGGAGCCCGTGCAGGGCGTCGGCCGGTCCGGGCGCGGCGACGGTGCCGCCAGGGTGCGCGCTCCTGCCACCGGACGACCCGTCGCCGCTGTGCCGTTCACCCATGTCCGTTCCCGTCCTCCTCCGGCTCCGGCCCGCCCGGAATCCCGTCCGCCCGTCCGCCGCCCGCCGCCTGGGCGCCCGCCGCCTGCCGTCCGCCGCGCTCACGCCCCGCCGCCCGCCGCCTGGGCGCCGTACGCCCCTGTACGCGTCCCGCCCCGGTGCCGTTCAGCTCGGTTCGTCGGGCGTCGGCGGGTCGCCGTCCCTCTCGACCGCCTCGCCGGGAGTGCCGAGCCGGCGGGCCAGGCGGCGCAGCCCCCGGTGCGAGGCGGTGCGGACGGCGCCGGGGCGCTTGCCGAGGACGCGGGCGGCGGCCGGGCCGTCGAGGCCGACGACCACCCGCAGCAGGACCGCCTCGGCCTGGTCCCGGGGCAGCGCGCGCACCAGCTCCAGCGCGCGTGCGGTGGACAGGGACTCCAGCGCCTGGTCGTGGGTGCTGTGCCGGTCGGGCAGCTCCAGGGCGTCCTCCTCCAGCCGCATCGCCCGCGGCCGTACCCGTTGCCGGCGCAGATGGTCCAGCGCGCGGTGCCGGGCGATGGTCGCGGTCCAGCCGCGGAACCCCGCGCCGTCGCCCCGGAACCGGCCGAGGTCCCGGGCGATCTCCAGCCAGGCGTCGGAGGCGACGTCCTCCGCGTCCTCGCCGACCAGGCCCCGCAGATAGCCCAGCAGGCCGGGCTGCACGATCCGGTAGGCCACCGCGAAGGCGGTCTCGTCCCCCTCCTGGGCCCGCGCGACGGCCTCGCCCAGCTCCCCGTCCCGCGACTGCGGGCGGCGGGGCTCCCCTCCCTGGCCCAAGACCGTCCTCGCTCATGCCGAGTTCCTGGCCACCGCGTGGCGCTTCCCTCCCGGTGCGACCCGCTCCGGTCCTGCCCGTCGCCCTCCACGATCACCAGCGTCGGCCCAGGCGGAAGTGTCACAGCCGGCCGGCTCGCCCGGCCGGCGGCGGTCAGCCGGCGGCGGTCGCGTCCCGGCAGAGCAGGCGGAGCGAGCCGTGGCCGCCGTAGCAGCGGCGGGCCTCGTCGATCGGGTCCCACAGTCGGCCGTCGGGGGTACGCAGCCAGTGCTCGCCGCCGGTCGCCCACCACTCGGCGCCGGTCCGCCGGGCGATCACCTCGCCGGCGTAGGCGCCGAAGCCGCGCAGCACGCTCTGGACGGCCGCGTACGGGGGGCCTTCACGGCGTATCTCCTCGATCATCCGGTCCACCCGCCACAGACTCTGCGCCGAGTAGTCGAGCCGCACCCGCGCACCCTCCCGCATCGTCGCCACCGCGTCCGCCGCCCACCGCACGGGCTTCGCCGCGGCGGGCGGCCTGGTGTCCTGCTGCGCTGTCACGTACCGAGCTGTCACATGGGCTGTCACATGGGCTGTCACATAGAGGAGAGCGGGGCTGGGAGAGGTTCTGTCACTGCATTTCGAAACGTTTCTCCGACGTTCGGCCAACCGTCGCAGGACCGTCCCGCCTCCCCCGCAGAAAGGTCACAGGTCCCCCTCAAGCGCCCGGTTCCGCGGCGCTGCGCGCCCGGCGGGAGACCACCGCCCGCAGCACCCGGCGGCCCTCCACCGACACCTCAAGCGCCCCGCGCACTCCCTGCGCGCCGTGACCCGCGAGGAGTTCCAGGACCGCTGCCTGGCGGCGCAGCTCGGCGGCGACCAGCGGGGGCAGACCCGCCGTGTCCCCCGCGCGCCCGGCGTCCGGGCCGTCCGGGCCGTCCGGGGCCGGACTGCCGTCGGCGGCCGGGTCGAGCAGCCGGTGGACGCGCAGCGAGGCGACCGAGCAGGCGTCCGCCCAGGGCCGCACCGCGGCGGCGGTGCGCTCGGCCGGGGCCGACTCCAGCATGCGGCGGGTGAGCCGCACGGCCTCGTCCTCGTCGCCGGCGGGTTCCGCGGAGCCGAGCGCGGCACGGGCCAGTGTCAGGCCGCCGGCCCAGTCGGAGCCGTCGGCGAGGCTCGCCCACAGGGGTCGCAACAGCTCGTCGTCACCGCCGAGCAGCGGCAGACACCGATCCAAACAAGCCAAGCCGCTGGCGGCCAGTCCGCGTTCGTCGGCCTGCGCGATCAGGTCCACCAGGCTCATGAATGCCTCCCTCGCCAGGGCGCCGACCGGTACGGAGCCCGCACTTCCCCTTACTGCGTGCGACGGCGCGGGAGTGTCACAGCCACGGGTTTTCAGCCAAGGGCCGGGGTCAGTGGCGTCGGCAGTTCACCGGAGAGGACCTTGCGTTCCTGCATGCGGGTCAGGCGCAGGACCACCACGATGGCGAGGACGGCCGCCGCGATGTCGACCGCGTCGGAGACCAGCATCGCCTTGGCGGCCTCGCGCAGCTCGTCCGCCGTCTCCGCGTGCCGGGAACTGCTGAAGGCGAACCGGCCCACGAACAGGCCGACGAGCCACACCGTCCACCACGCGTTGACCACGCCGTGTCCGCCCCGGGCGCCCCAGGGAGCGCTGGCCTCCCAGGTGTCCGCGACGATCCGGCGCGGGAACCACAGGTTCACGATCGGGCAGAACCAGCCGCCGATCGTCCAGCCGCGGCCCATCCGGTGCCGGGAGGCGTCGAACACCTCGGCGTTCACCCGGACCCGCCACAGCCAGCACAGGTAGACGACGGCCGTGGCCACCAGGACGGTCCCCTGCGCGATGCCGGACGCGCCGTAGAGCGTGTCGGCACGGTCGGCCCGGCCGAGCAGGTCGGAGCCGACGACGCCGTCGGCGATGTCGCCGGTGACGTTCACCTCCAGCACGTCCGCGAAGCAGGCGAACACGTCGGCGGCGACGACCAGGCCGAGCAGCACGGCGGTGGCCCGGGCGAGCCCGGCCGGTGAGCGCAGCCGCGGGCCGCCGGGCGGGCCGGCATACGGCGGCGCGGGCATGGGCGCGGGCATGGGCGCGGGCATGGAGCGGTCCCCCCGGGACAGATGAGAGCTGAGACGGCGCGCGCGGCTCTCCCCGAACCGGACGCGCGAGTAGCCGAACATACGGTCGGGCACCGCCCCGCGTCCATCCGGTTCTCAGCCCAGCCGGTCCGCCAGCTTCCGGAAGTCGGCCCAGGACAGCGCGGGTGTGCCCGGGTCCCAGAGCTTCTGCACGGTGGCCCGCAGCGGCATCCGCACTCCGGCGGCGACCTGGTCCTGGGTCTGCGCGTGCGGGAAGTCACCCCACACCGCGAACGTGCCGCCGAGGACCTGCCCGTCGTAACGCGCCGGTACGGCGGTCGTGCCGCGCACCACCCGCGGGTTCCACTGCTCGTAGATGCGCTGCCCCGTCGGGTACACGAACGTCTGCGGCTGTCCGAGGACGTAGTAGAGGAACTCGTCGTTGTAGTTGACGACCTTCCGTCCCGCGCTCAGGTACTCCGCCGGCTGCCGGGCGCCGATCTCCTTGCCGGTCCAGTAGGCGACCTGGAGGTCCTTGGCGGGCTGCGCGGAGGTGCCGCGGAGGAAGCCGTCGTTCCACGCCCGCATCGTCCTGCCGTGCGCCCGGACGGTGTCGGCGCGGTCGTTCAGCCAGCCGGTGGCCAGGTCGGCGACGGTGCCGCCGGAGCCGTACCGCTGCCGGGCGGCGGCGGCCAGCTGCGGATAGGAGGCCTGCGGGTCCTTCACGGTCAGCGCCTGGTACTCGTCGCCGCCGAGATTCCACTGACCACCGGTGAAGAGACCGGCGTACTCGTTCAGCAGATCGTCGACGATCTTCGCGGAGCCGGGCTTGGAGATGTCGATCGCGCCCCTGGTCGCCACCCCGTTCGCGTTGCGCAGCTGGAGGTCGGGGTGGGCGGCGATGACGGCGCCCAGATGCCCGGGCGAGTCGATCTCGGGCACGACGGTGATGTGCCGGCTGTTCGCCAGCTCCACGATCTTCCCGACCTGCGCCTTGGTCAGGTGGTCCGGGGAGACGATCTCGGGGTGGGTGCTGGACTGGATCCGGAAGGCCTGGTCGTCGGAGAAGTGCAGGCCCAGCTCGTTGAACTTCAGGTCGCCCAGCTCGCGTATCCGGTCCTCGATCCAGGACTCGCTGTACGGCTTGCGCGCGATGTCCAGCATGAAGCCGCGCACCGGCTTGGCCGGCTCGTCCCGTACGACGCCCTCCGGGGCCGTGCCCCCGCCGTGGACCTCCTGCTTCAGGGTGCGGGTGCCGTAGAAGACGCCCGCCTCGGCCGGGCCGCTGATGTCGACCCGCCCGTTCCGGACGGTCATCGTGTACGACTCGCCGTTCCCGCCCCCGCCGAGCGCGAGCCGCACATCGCCCGTGCGGACCTCGTCCGTCGCTCCCGCGTAGGTCAGCCCCAGCTCCCCGGCCACCAGCCGCCCCTCGTCGGCGAGCCCGGCGTCGCTCACGACCACCCGCTCGCCGCTGCGCGGCCGCCAGCCGGGCCCGCGCGCCGGGGTGTGGGAGCGCACCGCGGGTATCGTGCGCGGCGCCCGGGACAGCGGGTAGGACCGGCTCGGGCTGGGGCTCGCCGACGGCGCCCCCGGTTGCGCCGGGTCGGCGCCGGACACCCGGCCGGACGACGAGTGCCGCGCACCCTCCTGCGGCCGCGCGCCGCCGTCCGCCGAGGCCCACATGCCGACGCCCGTGCCGAGCGCGATCGTCCCGACGAAGGCGGCGGTCACCACCGTCCGCTTGCGTATCGCCTGCCGCGCCGGACCCCGGCGCCTGTGCTGGATCACCCTGCCAACGTACGACCACTTCCCGGCCCGGCGGTCACCTGAACGAAGCCAAACTCTCCCGTCCGAGTGAAAATCAGGTATCCCTCGGACACAGCATGACCACTCTCGATAACCTGACGACACACATTTCACAGCATCCCCTGCCACACCACATGTGACGCGAGGACCCACGCTGCCCGCCCACCATCTGCCGTATCTCCCCACGCCCCTCGACGCCTTCAACACCGCCCCCGTCGACGAGGCGCGCGCCCTTCTGCTGCACTGCCTGCACAGCCGGCGCTGGTCCGGCCGGGTCGCCGACCACCGGCCGTACCCCGATCCGGAGGCTCTGCTGGCGGCGGCGGACGAGGCGGCGTACGACCTCTCACCAGGCGATCTGGCCGAGGCACTGGCGGGCGAGTCGCTGCCGGAGCTGCCGGAGGACACCTACTCGGCGGCCCATATGGCCCTCAGCGCGGCACACGCCGCCTACGAGGCGAGATTCGGACATGCGTTCGTCATCTATCTGGGTGACGCCCCCCGGGGCGAGATCATCGACCGGATCCTGGAGGCCATCCGGTCACGATTGGCGAACGATCCGGAGGAAGAGCGGGTGACCGCGGCGGAGGAACTGCGCCGCCTGGCACGGGGGCGGCTGCTGGCCCTGCTGGACGGCGCGAGGAACTGCGCGACCAGGCACAACGCACCCACACCCGGCAGATAACGGGACACCTCACCCCAGAAGCCGCTCCGGCTAGCCCAACCGCGTGCCACTTTGATCACACCGGTAGGCCCGCCGTAAAGCACGGCGCGGCGCATCGCTACGATGCAGAGGGCCGGTGGACCGTACCCGGCCGGGCCCGACCGACAGTGAAGCCGGCGCGGCCCTAGTCCCCGCTCCCGGAGGGTTCTTCCGTGCCGGCTGGAACGCTGTACCGCGGCCGGGAAGGAATGTGGTCCTGGGTGGCTCACCGAGTCACCGGCGTCCTCATCTTCTTCTTCCTGTTCGTCCACGTCCTGGACACCGCACTCGTGCGTGTCTCCCCCGAGGACTACGACAAGGTCGTAGCCACGTACAAGACGCCGATCGTCGCGCTGCTGGAGTACGGCCTCACCGCCGCCATCCTCTTCCACGCGCTCAACGGCCTGCGCGTCATCGCCGTCGACTTCTGGTCGAAGGGCCCGCGCTACCAGAAGACGATGTTCTGGGCCGTCGGCGTCATCTGGGCCGTGCTCATGCTCGGAGCGATCTACCCGCTCCTGGGCCACGCCTACCGTGTCCTGTTTGGGAGCTGACGCCGATGTCCACGACTGAAACCGCCGCGTCCGGAGTCGGCCCCGTCGAGGGCGCCCCCGTCTACACCGTCGACAACCCGGCCCCGTTCATCGAGGCGCCGCGCAAGCGGACCAAGAAGACCCCGAAGTCCACTCGTGGCAACTTCGAGATGGCGGCCTGGCTGTTCATGCGCCTGTCCGGCATCGTGCTGGTCGTCCTCGTCCTCGGCCACCTGCTGATCCAGCTCTTCCTGGACGGCGGCGTCTCCAAGATCGGCTTCGCCTTCGTGGCCGGCCGCTGGGCGTCCCCGTTCTGGCAGGTCTGGGACCTGGTGATGCTGTGGCTGGCGATGCTGCACGGCTCCAACGGCCTGCGCACGATCATCAACGACTACGCGGAGCGCCCGAACAGCCGCCTGTGGCTGAAGGCACTGCTCTACACCGCCACGGTGTTCACCATCCTGCTGGGCACGCTGGTGATCTTCACCTTCGACCCGAACATCCGCTAGGCACGGGGCTGCGAGAAACATGAAGATCCACAAGTACGACACCGTCATCGTCGGCGCCGGCGGCGCGGGCATGCGCGCCGCCATCGAGGCGACGAAGCGCAGCCGCACCGCCGTGCTGACCAAGCTCTACCCCACCCGCTCCCACACGGGCGCCGCGCAGGGCGGCATGGCCGCCGCGCTCGCCAACGTGGAGGAGGACAACTGGGAGTGGCACACCTTCGACACGGTCAAGGGCGGTGACTACCTGGTCGACCAGGACGCCGCCGAGATCCTGGCGAAGGAGGCCATCGACGCCGTCCTCGACCTGGAGAAGATGGGCCTGCCGTTCAACCGGACCCCGAACGGCACCATCGACCAGCGCCGCTTCGGCGGTCACTCCCGCAACCACGGCGAGGCCCCGGTCCGCCGGTCCTGCTACGCCGCGGACCGCACCGGCCACATGATCCTCCAGACGCTGTACCAGAACTGCGTCAAGGAGGGCGTGGAGTTCTTCAACGAGTTCTACGTCCTGGACCAGCTGATCACCGAGGTCGACGGCGTCAAGAAGTCGGCCGGTGTCGTGGCGTACGAGCTGGCCACCGGCGAGATCCACGTCTTCCAGGCGAAGGCCGTGATCTACGCCTCCGGCGGCACCGGCAAGTTCTTCAAGGTGACGTCGAACGCGCACACCCTCACCGGTGACGGCCAGGCCGCCGTCTACCGCCGGGGCCTGCCGCTGGAGGACATGGAGTTCTTCCAGTTCCACCCGACCGGCATCTGGCGCATGGGCATCCTGCTCACCGAGGGCGCCCGCGGTGAGGGCGGCATCCTGCGCAACAAGGACGGCGAGCGCTTCATGGAGAAGTACGCTCCCGTCATGAAGGACCTGGCGTCCCGTGACGTCGTGTCCCGCTCCATCTACACGGAGATCCGTGAGGGCCGCGGCTGCGGTCCCGAGGGCGACCACGTCTACCTCGACCTCACCCACCTCCCGCCGGAGCAGCTGGACGCCAAGCTCCCGGACATCACCGAGTTCGCGCGGACCTACCTCGGTATCGAGCCGTACACGGACCCGATCCCGATCCAGCCGACCGCGCACTACGCCATGGGCGGCATCCCGACCAACGTCGAGGGTGAGGTCCTGGCGGACAACACCACCGTCGTCCCGGGTCTGTACGCGGCCGGCGAGGTCGCCTGCGTGTCGGTCCACGGCGCCAACCGCCTGGGCACCAACTCGCTGCTGGACATCAACGTCTTCGGCCGGCGCGCGGGCATCGCCGCCGCCGAGTACTCCCACAAGGCCGACTTCGTCGAGCTGCCGGAGAACCCGGAGTCGCTGGTCGTCGAGCAGATCGAGCGGCTGCGCACCTCCACCGGCAACGAGCGGGTGGCCACCCTGCGCCGCGAGCTGCAGGAGACCATGGACGCCAACGTCATGGTGTTCCGCACCGAGCAGACGATCAAGACGGCCGTCGAGAAGATCGCCGAGCTGCGCGAGCGGTACCGGAACGTGGCGATCCAGGACAAGGGCAGGCGGTTCAACACCGACCTGCTGGAGGCCATCGAGCTGGGCAACCTGCTGGACCTGGCCGAGGTCATGGCCGTCTCGGCGCTGGCCCGCAAGGAGTCCCGCGGCGGTCACTACCGCGAGGACTACCCCAACCGCGACGACGTCAACTTCATGCGCCACACCATGGCGTACCGCGAGGTCGGCGACGACGGCACCGAGTCCATCCGTCTCGACTACAAGCCGGTCGTCCAGACCCGCTACCAGCCGATGGAGCGTAAGTACTGATGGCTACCCCTGTTCTGGACAAGGCGGACGCGGCCGGCCAGCCCGAGCCCGGCTTCGCCGACTCCCCCTACATCACGGTCACCTTCCGCATCCGCCGGTTCAACCCGGAGGTCTCGGCGGAGGCCGTCTGGGAAGACTTCCAGCTGGAGATCGACCCCAAGGAGCGGGTCCTCGACGGCCTGCACAAGATCAAGTGGGACATCGACGGCACCCTCACGTTCCGCCGCTCGTGCGCGCACGGCATCTGCGGCTCGGACGCGATGCGGATCAACGGCAAGAACCGTCTCGCCTGCAAGACGCTGATCAAGGACATCAACCCCGAGAAGCCGATCACGGTCGAGCCCATAAAGGGCCTGACGGTCCTGAAGGACCTGGTCGTCGACATGGAGCCGTTCTTCCAGGCGTACCGCGACGTCATGCCGTTCCTGATCACCAACGACACCAACGAGCCGACGCGTGAGCGCCTCCAGTCCCCCGAGGACCGCGAGCGCTTCGACGACACGACGAAGTGCATCCTGTGCGCCGCGTGCACGTCCTCGTGCCCGGTGTTCTGGAACGACGGCCAGTACTTCGGGCCGGCCGCGATCGTGAACGCCCACCGCTTCATCTTCGACTCGCGTGACGAGGCCGGGGAGCAGCGCCTGGAGATCCTCAACGACCGCGACGGCGTGTGGCGCTGCCGTACGACCTTCAACTGCACGGACGCCTGCCCGCGCGGCATCGAGGTCACGAAGGCGATCCAGGAAGTGAAGCGCGCGCTGATCACGCGCCGCTACTGATCTTCCACGGCGCACGACGAGGGGCCTTGCCTTCCGGTCACCGGGAGGCAAGGCCCCTCGTCGTCGTGGCCCGACACGGTGGGGCTCCTCGCATCTGGACAGGTCGACTCCTAATCTGACGACATGTCAGACGAAGAGTCGTACGAACTGCTCGGTTTCGACAACGTGCTGCTCCCCGTCGGCGACCTCGGCGAGGCCGTCGCCTTCTACCGACGAGCCGGGTTCACCGTGGGGTACCGGTTCGACGAGGCCGGGATCGCGCAGCTGAGGGTCGGCGGGGAGACGCCCGGCCTCCTGCTGCGCGCGGAGGAGGGACTGGGGCACCGGCCGCCGCACTGGCCCGCGCCGCGGGTCTGGCTGGAGGTGCCGGACGCGCGGGCGGCGGCACGGGAACTGGCCGCCGCCGGCATCGCGCCGCTGGACGAGCTGTCCCAGGGGGTCACGGGCTGGTCCGTGGAGATCGCCGATCCCTGGGGCAACGTCCTGGGCCTCACGGACTACACCAAGCGCCCGGCACTGGGCCGCCGAAGCTGACCCGCCGACCCGGTCGACCGCGTCCGAGCACCGGATCCGCCGGCGGGGCGTGCAGGAGCACGGGAGCAGGTGCCCCCCGGTCCGCCCGCGGGAGCGGACCGCGCCGACGGCCGGGACGTGACCGGCACGACCGCCGCGCCCCCACGCGGGGCCGGGGCGCGGCGGGCCGGGGCATCCCCCGGACGACCCAGCCCGCGGACCGGCCGCCCTGCACACGGCCGAGTGCGCGCTGTGCGCCTTGTGCGCGCAGGGGCGCGCATCCGCGCCACCGGCCGGGGCGCCGGCCACGGCCGGTGCCGTCGGCGCTGCTGCCGGCCGGCTCGGCCGGGGCGCGTGGCCGCCTGCCGGGGCGCGTGGCCGCCTGCCGGGGCTCGGCCACGCCGGCACCCTCGACGAGGCCACCGTCGTCGGCGACCGCGGCGGGCCTACGGGGGCCCGCGCGCCCGGAGCGTCGTCCGGTGGGCGCTGCGCACGGCCGGCCCGGGGCGCGGTACTCGCGGCGGCGAAGTGGCGGGACGCGGCACGGCGGGGTGGCCGGCGGGGCGGGCAGGTGCACCGGCGGGCCGACGCTGGGCCCACCGCCCGGACGGGGGCCGGACCTACGAGCCGCCGAACCGCTCCGGCGTCACTCGTTAGGCTCTTCACCGTGCCCGCGAAGAACGACGGCCCCGAGGCGGCCGGCCCCCAGAGCAGCAAGTCCGAGCAGACCCGCGCACTGATCCTGGAGACCGCGATGCGGCTGTTCCAGGAGCACGGGTACGACAGGACGACGATGCGGGCCATCGCCAGGGAGGCCGGGGTCTCCGTCGGCAACGCCTACTACTACTTCGAGGGCAAGGAACACCTGATCCAGGGGTTCTACGACCGGATCGCCGCCGAGCACCGGGTGGCCGTCCGGGAGGTCCTGGACCGGGAGACCGACCTGGAGGCGCGGCTCGCGGGCGTGCTGACCGCGTGGCTGGACATCGCCCGGCCGTACCACGAGTTCGCGGTCCAGTTCTTCAAGAACGCCGCCGACCCGGACAGCCCGCTCAGCCCCTTCTCACCGGAGAGCGAGCACGCGCGCGAACTGGCCATCGGCGTGCACCGGGAGGTGCTGGCCGGCTCCAAGTCCAAGGTCGTCCCCGAACTGCGGAACGTCCTACCGGAGTTGCTGTGGCTCTCCCAGATGGGCCTGGTGCTGTACTGGGTCTTCGACCGCACGGAGGGGCGCGAGCGCAGTTACCGGCTGGCCCGGCGCGGGGCCCGGCTGACCGCCCGCGGTGTCTCCCTGGCCCGCTTCCGTACCCTGCGCCCACTGGTGCTGGAGGTCCACGAGCTGTTCACGGACTTCCTGCCGGGGATGACGAAGGCCCTGCCGGACCCTGCCCGGAAGAAGGCCGACTGATCAGATCCACCCCAGCCGCCACAGCCGGAACACGCCCGTGCCGTCCACCAGGTACTGGCTGCCGCCCACGTCCTCGGTGCTGACCACGTAGTCCTTGCGCTGCCACAGCGGGATCAGCGGGACGTCATGGGCCACGTCCGCCTGGATCTCCTCGAAGTCCTTCGCGGCCCGGCTGCGGTCGGCGAACTGCTGGCTGTCCAGGATGAGGTGGTCGACCAGCTTGTTGCTGTACCCGGTGCTCATCGCGGAGCCGGTGCCGACCAGCGGGGCACCGAAGGTGTCCGGATCGGGATAGTCGGCCACCCAGCCGACCGCCCACGCGTCCATCTTCCCGGCCGCCCAGCGCTTCTGGAAGTCGGTCCACTCGTAGCCCTTGACGTCCACCTTGAACAGGCCGCTCGCCTCCAGCTGCTTCTTCAGCTCCGCGGCCTCCGGCGCGCTCGCCTCCCGGTTGACGCCGTAGCCGAAGGTGAAGCGCACCGGCAGGCTCACCCCGGCCTCGGTGAGCAGCTCCCGCGCCTTCTGTGTGCTCGGCTTCGGGTAGTCGTCGAAGAACGAGGTGGTGTGGCCGGTGATGCCGGTCGGGATCAGCGAGTACAGCGGATCGACCGTGCCCTCGTAGACCGTCGAGGCCAGCTGTTCGCGGTTGACCAGCCAGGCCAGCGCCCGGCGCACGCGCGCGTCGTGCAGCGGGGAGCCGGGGCGGGTGTTGAGGTACAGGTTGCGGGTCTCGGCGCTGTCGGAGTCGGTGACCCGCTGGCTGGGGTCGCTCGGGTTCAGCGCGGAGAGCACGCGCGGCGGCAGGGTGCGGGTGGCGACGTCGATCTGACGGCTCTTCCACGCGCGCTGGAGCTTCCCGGAGTCGGCGTAGTAGCGCAGCGCGACCGGGCGGCCGGTGCCGCTCAGGTACCCGCGGTAGTTCCTGTTCGGCTCGAGGTCTGCCTCGCGGCCCTTGGTGTACGCCGTCAGCGTGTACGGACCGGTGCCGTCGACCCCGCTGTCCGTGCGCAGGGCGTCGGCCGGGTACTTGTCCTTGTCCACGATCACACCGGCGCCGGTGGCGACCTTCAGCGGGAAGGTGGCGTCCGAGGACGACAGGTGGAAGGTCACGGTGTGCTCGTCGTCGGCGCTGACCGAGCCGAGCGTGCCGAGCAGTGAGGCCGGACCGACATCGGAGTCGATCTTCTTCACCCGGTCGAAGGAGTACTTCACGTCCTCGGCCGACATGGCGCGCCCGCTCGGGAAGGTGATCCCGGAGCGCAGGGTGCACCGGTACGTCCTCAGACCACTGCCCTCGAACGCGCAGCTCTCCGCGGCGTCCGGGACCGGTTCCACGCCGCCGGGCTCGAACGTCAGCAGCGACTGGAAGACGTTGCTGAACAGCGCCCAGGATCCGGCGTCGTAGGCGCCGGCCGGGTCGAGTGCGGTGACCGCGTCCGTCGTACCGACGGTGATGGCCCTGTCCTTGTTCCCCCGCGACGGCAGCAGCTGCCAGCCTCCGACCCCCACGACTGCGAGCACGAGCAGCGTCAGAAGAATCCGCATGCGAACAGATCGCACGGTGGTGCCCTCCCCGGGGCCGTCAAGGCCCTACCCCTGGCCCAGCACGAATCGGCCACTCCCCCTCGAGTGACGCGGCTCACCTAACCACACGGGTTTCACCGCGCGGAAGGGCTTTCTGTCCAGTTGTGGAAGAACTTACCGAGGTCTTGTTCCGCCGGGTTCACAGCTGCTCCACAGCCATGGCAGGCGGCCGGCCGGCTCCCGGCTATGACGTCCGGCGCAGTGCGCGCAGACCGCGCAACCCGATGACGCCGATGACCGTCCCCCATACGAAGGACACGACCGCCAGCAGCAGATGCACCCAGAAGTACGCGGTCGGGTGACCGTCGTCGAAGGCGAGCCCGCTACCGTCCTTGACGAGATTCTTGACGAAAGTGATCCAGATGATCCAGCTCCACACCCCGAAGGCGAGCAGGAACCAGGAGACGGGGCGGCTGAGCTTCATACCCCCAGTATCGCCGTCCACCGCCGGGTTCCGTGTCGGGGGTGGGGCCGCCGGAACTTCACGGCGGGGTGCCGGTACGTTCTCGACCGTGCCCGCACCGAAGAAGACCGGCCGGCGATCCTCGCTGGTCACCTCCGCCACGCTGCTCCTCCTGTCCGTCACCACGCCCGCCGCCCTCGCCGCGCCGACGCCCGCCGCCACGACGAGTCCGACGGCCACGCCCCCGGCCCAGATGTCGACGCTCGGCGGCGCCCGGCTCGGCCGGCCGGGCACGCAGGTCAACCTGGCCCCGGGCGTCCCGGTGCTGCCCAAGGACCTGACCGCCCGCTCCTGGATCGTCTCCGACGCCGAGTCGGGCGAGGTCCTCGCCGCGCACAACGCGCACTGGCGGCTGCCCCCGGCCAGCACGCTGAAGATGCTGTTCGCGGACACCGTGCTGCCCCGGTTCCCCAAGGACACCCGGTACAAGGTGGCGCCCTCGGACCTCAAGGGGGTGGGCGTCGGCTCCAGCGTGGTCGGGATAAAGGAGGGCGGCACCTACTCGGTCCGCGACCTGTGGCTCGGCGTCTTCCTGCGCTCGGGCAACGACGCCGTGCACGTGCTGTCGTCGATGAACGGCGGTGTCGAACAGACCGTCAAGGACATGCAGGACCATGCCGGGGAACTCCAGGCGCTGGACACGCACGTGGTCTCCCCCGACGGCTACGACGCGCCGGGACAGGTGTCGTCGGCGTACGACCTGACGCTGTTCGCCCGCTCCGGGCTGCAGAAGAAGGACTTCCGCGACTACTGCTCGACCGTGAGCGCGAGGTTCGGCTCCGCCGAGATCCGCAACACCAACCGGCTGCTGAGCGGTGACAGCGACGTCCCCGTCTACCAGGGCATCGCGGGCGTGAAGAACGGCAACACCAGCCACGCGGGCGCCACCTTCACCGGGGTCGCCGAGCGGGGCGGCAAGGTGCTGCTGGTCACGGTGATGAACCCGGAGAAACACGAGCACAACGAGGTCTACAAGGAGACCGCGAAGCTCTTCGACTGGGGTTTCCAGGCGATCGGCAAGGTCGACGCGGTGGGCGAGCTGGTGCCGCCGAGGAGCGCCTCGTCGGCCACCGCACAGCCGGATGCCGGCGTGTCCCCCGGGCAGGGTGCGCAGCCGTCGTCCGGCGGCGGCGGGACGGGCGCGAAGCCCGCGGCGAGTGCCACCGCCCGGTCCGCGTCCAGCGGCGCCGGGATCGCCCTGGCCGTCGTGGGCGGGGTGCTGGTGCTGCTCGGCGGCGGGGCGTTCCTGGTCAACCGCCGGTGGCCACTGCCGGACCTGATGCGCCGCCGGACGCGTCCCTGAGGGCGTCCCCCTCGTCCTCCTTGCTCGGCGTCGCCGTCCAGGCGGCGCAGAACAGCACCAGTTTCGCGGTGAAGTTGATCCACAGCAGCAGGGCCACGGGGACTCCGAACGCCCCGTACATGCTTTTCGCGGCGATGCCCTGGATGTAGCCGCTGAGCAGCAGCTTCAGCAGTTCGAAGCCGATCGCGCCGAGCAGTGCGGCGACGAGCAGGCGGCGGCGCGACGGCTCGACCCCCGGCAGCAGGGTCAGGACGTAGAGCAGGACCAGGAAGTCGGCGAGGACGGCGACGACGAACGCGGCGATCTGGAGCAGCACGGTGCCCCAGCCGTGTTCGTCGAGCCCGACGTCCCGGGACAGCCGGCCGACGGCGGCCGAGGCGAGGGTGGACGCGGCGAGGGTGACCAGCAGGGCGCCGCCGAGACCGAGCAGGATGCCGGTGTCCTTCGCCTTGGTGAGCACCGGGTTCTCCTCGCGGTCCGGCAGTTCCCACACCGAGCGCAGGCAGTCGCGCACCTGGCCGACCCAGCCGATGCCGGTGAACAGCAGGGCCGCGCCCGCGATGATGCCGACGGTGCCGGCGTTGTCGACGAGCGACGTGAGGTCCAGCCGGCTGGAGACGACACCGGGGAACTGCTCGGCGATCTTCTGCTCGACCGCCTTCTGCCGGGCGGGGCTGAGCGTGGCGGCGCTGACGGCGGCGGCCACGGTCAGCAGCGGGAAGAGTGCCACGAAGCTGACGAACGTCATGGCGGCGGCCAGCCGGGCCCACTTCACCCGGTCCAGCCGCTCGTAGGACCGCCACGCGTGCGTGGCCGTCAGCCGGATGACGATCGGCCCGATACCGGGAAGCTTCTTCAGCCAGTCCATGGTCCGACTGTGCCCGCTGCACCGGAGCGTCAACACCGCGTTTCTTCGCCGAAACGGTCATATGCGGGCTATACGGTCAGCTGTCATGAAGGATGCCTGCGAACCGCCCACCGCACTGCCCCGGTCGTTGCTCGTCCTCGGCGGCACGTCCGAGATCGCGCTGGCCACCACGCGCCGGCTGATCGCCCGCCGCACCCGCACGGTGTGGCTGGCGGGCCGACCCTCCCTCGCCCTGGAACAGGCCGCCGAGAGCCTGCGCGCGCTCGGCGCGGACGCCCGTACCGTCGCCTTCGACGCGCTCGACCCCGAGTCCCACGAGACCGCCCTCGGCAAGGTCTTCGCCGAGGGCCCCGTCGACATGGTGCTGCTCGCGTTCGGCATCCTCGGCGACCAGGCGCACGACGAACGCGATCCGGTCCGCGCGGTGCAGGTCGTGCAGACCAACTACACCGGGGCCGTCTCGGCGGGGCTGGTGGCCGGCCGGGCCCTCCAGGCGCAGGGTCACGGCTCCCTCGTCGTGCTGTCCTCCGCCGCCGCCGAACGCGCCCGCCGCGCCGACTTCATCTACGGCTCCAGCAAGGCCGGCCTCGACGTGTTCGCCCAGGGCCTCGGCGACGCCCTGCACGGCACCGGCGTGCACGTCATGGTCGTACGGCCCGGGTTCGTCCGGACGCGGCGGACGGCGGGCCGGCCGGCGACACCGCTCGCCACCACGCCGGAGGCGGTCGCCACGGCCGTCGAACTCGGCCTGCGCCGGCGCTCGGAGACGGTCTGGGTGCCGGGCGCGCTGCGGCTGGTGATGTCGGCCCTGCGGCACGCACCGCGGGCACTGCTGCGCCGGCTCGGCTAGAGAGGTCCCGAGCCGCCCGGAGGGGCGCGGCCGGCTACGCCGGACCGGCGGCCGGACGGGCGCGCGTCACGGCGCGACCCGCGGGGCGTACAGGTCGGCGTGGCCGGGCTGGGGCGGTACGACGCAACCCCCGAAGGTGTACTCGCGCAGCTTGCGCCACACCCCGTCGGCGCCCTGCTCGTACAGCGCGAAACCGGTGCAGGACCACTCGGCGTCGTAGCCCGACAGCTCCTCGAAGGCGCGGTCCATCGCCGCGTCGTCGATGCCGTGCGCGACGGTGACGTGCGGGTGGTACGGGAACTGCAGCTCGCGCGCCATCGGCCCCGAGGCGTCCCGGACCTGCTGCTGGAGCCGGCCGCACTCCTCGGCGCCCTGGACGACGCGTACGTAGACCACCGGTGACAGGGGCCGGAAGGTGCCGGTGCCGGACAGCCGCATCGGGAACGGCCGGCCCGCCGTGGCGATCGAGGCCAGGTGCGCGTCGACGGCCGGCAGGTCGGCCTCGTCGACCTCGGTCGGCGGCAACAGCGTGACGTGCGTGGGGATTCCGTGGGCCGCGGGGTCGCCGAAGCCCGCGCGCCGCTCCTGGAGCAGGCTGCCGTGAGGCTCCGGGACCGCGATCGACACGCCGATCGTTACGGTCCCCACGTCGTCTCCTGTCGTCGCGTCTGTCGTCTTCTCGGCCGTCTCGTCCCGGCCGTCGGATATCGACTGTACGGCCACGGATGTCCTGTGGGCAGGCGCAGCGGAAGTGATGTGCAGCGCTCTGCCCGCGCGGGCCCCTGCGGTCGTACGCCTCAGTGCTTGGCCGGGAGGAAGCCCACGCGGTCGTACGCCTGCGCGAGGGTCTCGGCGGCGACGGCGCGCGCCTTCTCCGCGCCCTTGGCGAGGATCGAGTCCAGCGTCTCGGCGTCGTCCAGGTACTGCCGGGTGCGCTCGCGGAACGGGGTGACGAACTCGACCATGATGTCGGCGAGATCGGTCTTGAGCGCGCCGTACATCTTGCCCTCGTAGTCCCGCTCCAGCTCGGCGATCGTCCTGCCGGTGAGCGTGGAGTAGATGGTGAGCAGGTTGGAGATGCCCGGCTTGCTCTCGGTGTCGAAGCGGATCACCGTGTCGGTGTCGGTGACCGCGCTCTTGACCTTCTTGGCCGTGGTCTTCGGCTCGTCGAGGAGGTTGATCAGGCCCTTCGGCGTGGACGCCGACTTGCTCATCTTGATCGACGGGTCCTGGAGGTCGTAGATCTTCGCCGTCTCCTTGAGGATGTACGGCTTCGGGACGGTGAAGGTCTGGCCGAACCGGCCGTTGAACCGCTCGGCGAGGTCGCGGGTCAGCTCGATGTGCTGGCGCTGGTCCTCGCCGACGGGCACCTCGCCCGCCTGGTACAGCAGGATGTCCGCGACCTGGAGGACCGGGTACGTGAACAGGCCGACGGAGGCCCGGTCGGCGCCCTGCTTGGCGGACTTGTCCTTGAACTGGGTCATACGGCTGGCCTCGCCGAAGCCGGTGAGGCAGTTCATGACCCAGGCCAGCTGGGCGTGCTCGGGGACGTGGCTCTGCACGAAGAGCGTGCAGCGGTCCGGGTCGAGGCCGGCGGCCAGCAGCTGGGCGGCGGCGAGCCGGGTGTTGTCCCGCAGCTCCTTCGGGTCCTGCGGGACCGTGATCGCGTGCAGGTCGACGACCATGTAGAACGCGTCGTGGGACTCCTGCAGGGCCACCCACTGGCGGACGGCGCCGAGGTAGTTGCCGAGGTGGAACGAGCCTGCGGTCGGCTGGATTCCGGAGAGCACGCGGGGTCGGTCGTTGGCCATGGTCCCCATTCTCTCAGAGGGTGCGGGTGACTACGTCCGCCGAGGCGGGGGGGGCGGGGCGCGGCGGACCGCGGGCCGTCCATGGCCGCCCGCGCGGTCCCCCGCGCCCCCTGCGGGAAGCGTCAGCCCAGGTCGACTTCCGGGTACAGCGGGAAGCCCGCCACCAGGTCCGTCGCCCGCCGGGCGATCTCCTGGGACACCTTCTCGTCCAGGACGTGGGCCGCCTTCGAGGGGGCGCCCGACTTGGTGGTGCCCGGCTCGGTGGTGGTGAGGACGCGGTCGATGAGGCCGGCCACCTCGTCCATCTCCGCCGTGCCGAGACCGCGGGTGGTGAGCGCGGGGGTGCCGACGCGGATGCCGGAGGTGTACCAGGCGCCGTTCGGGTCGGCCGGGATGGCGTTGCGGTTGGTGACGATGCCCGAGTCGAGCAGGGCCGCCTCGGCCTGGCGGCCGGTGAGGCCGTAGGAGGTGGCGACGTCGATCAGGTTGAGGTGGTTGTCCGTGCCGCCGGTGACCAGGGTGGCGCCGCGGCGCATCAGGCCCTCGGCGAGGGCGCGGGAGTTGTCGACGATGCGCTGGGCGTAGTCCTGGAAGGCGGGCTGCCGGGCCTCGGCGAGGGCGACGGCCTTGGCGGCCATGACGTGCGGGAGCGGGCCGCCGAGGACCATCGGGCAGCCGCGGTCGACCTGGTCCTTGAGGGAGTCGTCGCACAGCACCATGCCGCCGCGCGGGCCGCGCAGGGACTTGTGGGTGGTGGTGGTGACGATCTGGGCGTGCGGGACCGGGTCGAAGTCGCCGGTGAGGACCTTGCCCGCGACCAGGCCGGCGAAGTGCGCCATGTCGACCATGAGGGTGGCGCCGACCTCGTCGGCGATCTCCCGCATGATCCGGAAGTTCACCAGGCGGGGGTAGGCGGAGTAGCCGGCGACGAGGATCAGCGGCTTGAAGTCGCGGGCCTGGGCGCGCAGGGCGTCGTAGTCGATGAGGCCGGTGGCCGGGTCGGTGCCGTAGGAGCGCTGGTCGAACATCTTGCCGGAGATGTTCGGGCGGAAGCCGTGGGTGAGGTGGCCGCCGGCGTCCAGGGACATGCCGAGCATGCGCTGGTTGCCGAAGGCCTGGCGCAGCTCGGCCCAGTCGGCGTCGGTGAGGTCGTTGACCTGGCGGACGCCGGCCTTCTCCAGGAAGGGGGCCTCGACGCGGTCGGCGAGGACGGCCCAGAAGGCGACGAGGTTGGCGTCGATGCCGGAGTGCGGCTGTACGTAGGCGTGGCGGGCGCCGAAGAGCTCGCGGGCGTGCTCGGCGGCGAGGGCCTCGACGGTGTCGACGTTGCGGCAGCCGGCGTAGAAGCGGCGGCCGACGGTGCCCTCGGCGTACTTGTCGCTGAACCAGTTGCCCATCGTGAGCAGGGTCGCCGGGGAGGCGTAGTTCTCGGAGGCGATCAGCTTGAGCATCTCGCGCTGGTCGGCGACCTCCTGGCCGATGGCGTCGGCGACGCGCGGCTCGACGGCGCGGATCACGTCGAGAGCGGCGCGGAAGGCCGTGGACTCGACGGAGAGAGGGGCGGAATTCTCGGGCATGGGGACCTCCGGACGGTGTGCGTACGGCATTCACGTTCGGCCCAGGCGCACGGCACTCTTCCCGCTCGGGCCGCTCCCTGATGGTCCGTCCCATCCCAGCGCGCCAGTCACGGCCCGCACGTCAGCCTACCGGCCACGCCGGTGGGCGCAGGTCCCGCGTCCATCATCCGGGCGGGGACGGGAGGGGGGGCACCGCCGCACCCGGGAGCGGCCGTGACCACGGGAGAAGACCTGATCAGCGCAGTGGGATGTCGGTGCCGTGCTCGTCGGCGGGCCGGGGTCCGAAGATGCGCCGGTCGCTCTCGCGGATGGGCACGTCGTTGATGCTCGCCTCGCGGCGGCGCATCAGGCCGTGCTCGTCGAACTCCCACAGTTCGTTGCCGTAGCTGCGCCACCACCGGCCGTCGGTGTCGCGGCACTCGTACTGGAAGCGGACGGCGATGCGGTTGCCGTGGAAGTCCCAGAGGCTCTTGCGCAGCGCGTAGTCCAGTTCGCGCTCCCACTTGTCGGTCAGGAAGGCGATGATCTCCTCCCGGCCGGTGACGAACCGGTCACGGTTGCGCCAGACGGAGTCGGGTGTGTAGGCCAGGGCGACCCGGTGGGGGTCGCGGGTGTTCCAGGCGTCCTCGGCCGCGCGCACCTTCTGGCGGGCGGTCTCCGGGGTGAACGGCGGGCAGGGCGGGCGGCCTTCGGGCACGGCGACCTCCTCAGGTCGAGAACGAGCGTTCTCTATCGCTGCGACTAAAGTAGAGAACGACCGTTCTCACGTCAAGGAGCCCGGATGCCCGCCCCGATCACCGAGGAACAGAACCGCCTGGACCGCGAAGCGCTCCTGGACGCGGCGGAGACGCTCTTCTACGCCCACGGCATCCAGGCGGTCGGCATGGACCGGGTCCGGGAGGCGTCCGGACTGCCGCTGAAGCGGATCTACCGGTTCTTCGCGACCAAGGAGGACCTCGTGGTCGCCATGCTGCGGCGGCGTGACCGGCGCTGGCGCGCGAGCCTGGCCGCCCACGTGGAGAGCGTCCCGGACCCGCGCGGACGGGTGCTCGCGGTCTTCGACTGGCTGGCCGCGTGGTTCGCGGAGCCCGGCTTCCGCGGCTGCGCCTGGATCAACGCCCATGGCGAACTCGGCCCGTCGTCCGAGCGGGTCCTGGCCGAGGTCCGGTCCCACAAGCGAGCCTTCCACGACCAGCTCTCGGCCTGGGTGCGCGCCACCGGCGTGCCGGTGGCCGACGGCGTGTGCCTGCTCGCCGAGGGAGCCATCGTCACGGCCGGCATCGACGCCGACCCGTCCCCCGCCGGCCTGGCCCGGGCGGCCGTCGAGAGGCTGCTCGGCGACTGACCCGGCGGGGGACGGGTCGCCGGGACGGGCCGGACGGACAGGCCCTAGAGGATCACGTGCGGCAGGAAGCGGGCGTACTCGTCGGTGATCAGGCCGGTGGACTCGCGGATGCCGAGGCCGGCCGGCTCGTCGCGGACCACCCAGGCGCCCAGGACGACGTGGTTGCCGTCGAAGGCGGGAAGGGGGGCGAGTTGCTGGTAGCAGCAGGGCTCGTCACGCAGGACGGGCGGCGATCCCGGCTCGTGCACCGTGATGCCTTCCCCCTCGCGGCCCAGCAGGGGCTTGGCGACGTAACCGGCCGCACCGGCCAGCTCGCGGGGGCCGTCCAGATAGGCGGGCAGGAGGTTCGGGTGGCCGGGGTACAGCTCCCAGAGGATCGCCAGCAGGGCCTTGTTGCTGAGCAGCATCTTCCAGGCGGGTTCGATCCACAGGGTGCTGCCGGTGCCGCCGCCGTTGTCCAGGGTGTCCAGGACGTGCCCGCCGAAGGCGTCGGTGGTCAGCCACTCCCAGGGGTAGAGCTTGAAGATGCCGCGGATGAAGCGCAGCCGGTTGTCGACGAAGCGGCCGGAGAGGGCGTCCCAGCCGATCTCCTCGACGGCCAGCCAGTCGGTGGCGAGGCCGGCCTGTTCGGCGGTCTCCTTCAGATAGGCGACCGTCATCAGATCCTCGCCGAGTTCGTCGGCGGCGGAGTGCGCGAAGTGCAGCGGGCTGCCGGGAGGCAGCAGGGCGGCCTGCGAGCGCCAGGCGTCGACCAGCCGTTCGTGCAGGGAGTTCCACTGGTCCGCGCCGGGGAAACGCTCCTCCATCCAGAACCACTGCGGGGAGGCGGCCTCGACCAGTGAGGTGGGGGTGTCGGCGTTGTACTCCAGGAGCTTCGCCGGTCCCGTGCCGTCGTAGCGCAGGTCGAAGCGGCCGTAGACGGACGGGAGTTCGCCGCGGCGCCGCCATGCCTCGGCGACCGCACCGGCCACCCGCGGGTCGGTGATGCCGAGGTCGGCGAGCCGGTCCTCGGTCACCAGGTGCCCGGCCGCCGCGAGGCACATGCGGTGCAGTTCCTCGACGGTCCCCTCCAGCGCCTCGACCTCGTCCAGGGAGAAGACGTAGTACGCGCTCTCGTCCCAGTAGGGGTGCAGGGAACCGTCGGGCCGGCGGGTGAGCGGATAGATCAGGCCCTGCTCCTCGACGGTCCGCTGCCAGCCGGGGCGGGGGGTGATGGTACGGCGTTCCATGTCGGTGCTCCGGTCAGCCGCCGGAGCTGCCCTTGCCGCCGCCGAAGCCGCCGCGGTGGACTCCGCTCCCGCCGTGGTGGTCGTCGTCGTCCGAGGATCCGCCGCCCGAGCCCCCGCCGGACTTGGTGAAGGAGCCGCCGTCGACCCAGCCGCCCTTCTCCTGGCCCCCGTAGTACCAGGCGCCGTCGGGCTGCTTCGCGCGGCCCTTCCGCACGGACCTCTTCTTCCCCGTCGACGTCCCGGACCCGCCGGTGGTCTTGCAGTTCTTGTCGGCGACGGCCTGGTAACCCTTGTCGAGGCGGTAGCTTTCGCGGTCGACGCAGCGCTTGTCCGGATCGGACGAGCAGGCGGTGAGCGCGGTGGCCAGCAGGCCCACGCTGCCGAGGACGACCGTGCCGGACCGGAGCTGCCTGCGTGCCTGCGCCATCGTGTGTCTCCCCCGTCGGATGCGCTGTTCCGGCGGCCAGCCTAGAGACCGCCTCCGGCCGAGACACCGGTGGCCCCCGCCATCTCCCCCTCGCCTAGAGTCGCTTCGTGCTTTTTGGAATGGTGTGCGCCCTGGGCGCTGCGGTCTGTTTCGGTACGGCGACGGTGTTGCAGGCGGTGGCCGCGCGGGCGGCCGGCGCCGGCGGGGAGGGCGGCGGCGACGCGGCGCTGCTGCTGCGGGCGCTGCGGCAGTGGCGGTATCTCGCCGGTCTGGCACTGGACGGGCTGGGCTTCCTGCTCCAGATCGCGGCCCTGCGGTCCGTGCCGATCTACGCCGTGGGCGCCGCGCTGGCGGCGAGCCTCGCGGTCACGGCGGTGGTGGCGGCGCGGCTGCTGCGGGTCCGGCTGAGCGGGCTGGAGTGGGGCGCGGTGGGGGTGGTGTGCGCGGGCCTGGCCATGCTGGGCGCGGCCTCGGGCACCGAGGGCGAGCGGACCGGGCCGGACTGGCTGGGATACGCGATGGTGGCGGTGGCGGTCGGGGTGCTGCTGCTCGGCGGGCTCGGCGGGCGGCTGTCCGGCCGGACCCGGGCACTGCTGCTGGGGCTCGGCGCCGGGTTCGGGTTCGGCGTGGTGGAGGTGTCGGTACGGCTGATCGGCTCGCTGCGGCCTGCGGATCTGCTGGCCAACCCGGCGGCGTACGCCCTGCTGATCGGCGGCGGCGCCGCGTTCCTGCTGCTCACCTCGGCCCTGCAACGGGGCTCGGTGACGACGGCCACGGCCGGCATAGTGATCGGCGAGACCCTCGGCCCGGCGGCGGTGGGCGTCATCTGGCTCGGCGACCGCACCCGGGAGGGCCTGACGTGGCTGGCGGCGCTGGGCTTCGCGGTGGCGGTGGCGGGGGCACTGCTACTGGCGCGGTTCGGGGAGGCGCCGGCGGAGGAACCGGCCGAGGAACCGGCCACCTAGGCTCACTGCCGGGGCGAAGCCGTCCGCCTCAGGGGGTCGGGCCTCCGTTCCGGTCGGCGGCCACAGGCCGTTCGGGTCGGGTCGCTGCCCCGCCCGGCCGCCACAGGCGTTCACGGACGCCCCAGACCGTTCGCAGCTGGCCGGCCGGTGCGTCGGGGTCCTGTTCGTGGGGCCTCTCGCTACGGCAGCACCCGGCACAGTGCCTCCAGTGCTCCCGCCCACGCGCTGTCCGGGGGTGTGCCGTAGCCGACCACCAGCGCGTCCAGGGGGCGGGTGGTGGCCTCGGGGTGCCGGTGGCAGGCCAGGCCGTGCAAGGCCAGGCCCTGCCAGGCCGCGGCCCGCACCACCGGCTCCTCGGTGCCCGGGGGCAGCCGCAGGACCGCGTGCAGGCCGGCCGCGATGCCGGTGACCCGTACCTCCGGTGCCCGCTCGACCACCGCCGCGGTGAGGGCGTCTCGGCGGCGCCGGTAGCGCAGGCGGGCCGAGCGGACGTGCCGGTCGTAGGCGCCGGAGGTGAGGAACTCGGCCAGCGTCAGCTGGTCGAGCACCCCGCAGGTGTCGATGTGCCCCTTGGCCGCGGTGGCCTCCTCCGCCAGGGACGGCGGCAGCACCATCCAGCCCAGCCTGAGGCCGGGCGCGAGGGACTTGCTCGCGGTCCCGAGGTAGACGACCCGGTCCGGGTCGAGGCCCTGGAGCGCGCCGACGGGCTGGCGGTCGTAGCGGAACTCGCCGTCGTAGTCGTCCTCCAGGACCAGCCCGCCGGTGCGCCGCGCCCAGTCCACGACGGCCGCCCGCCGGTCGGGACGCAGGGCCGTGCCCATCGGGAACTGGTGGGCGGGGGTGAGCAGGACGGCCCCCGCACCGCCCGGCGCGCCCGGGTCGGTGCCCAGGTCGTCGTACGGCAGGGCGGCGGTCGCGAGGCCCGCGTCCCTCAACAGGTTCCAGTGGACGTCCAGGCCGTACGACTCGACGGCCACCGTCCGCGTGCCGCGGGCCCGCAGGACGGTGCCGAGGACGCGCAGGGCGTGCGCGAAACCGGCGGTGATCACGACGGTCTCGGGGGTGGCGCGCACGCCACGGGCGCGGGCGAGGTAGCCAGCGAGGGCGGTGCGCAGTTCCAGGCGCCCGCGCGGGTCGCCGTAGCCGAGGGCGTCGAAGGGGGCGGCGGCCAGGGCGCGGCGGGCGGCCTTGAGCCACTCGGCGCGGGGGAAGGCGGCGAGGTCGGGGGTGCCGGGGATGAGGTCGTAGGTGGGCCGGCCGGGGACGCGACGGTGGCGCGCGGTGTCCGCGGGGCGGACGACGGCCCGTTCCGCGACCCGGGTGCCGGAGCCCTGCCGGGCGGTGAGCCAGCCCTCCGCCACCAGGTCGGCGTAGGCCTCGGCGACGGTGTTGCGGGCGATGCCGAGGTCGGCGGCGAAGGAGCGGGAGGACGGCAGCCGGGTGCCGGGGGCGAGCCGGCCGGAGCGCACCGCGTCCCGCAGGGCGTCCGTCAGGCCCCGGCGCAGGCCGCCCGGCGCGTGTGGTTCGAGGTGCAGGTCGACACCCGAAGTGGCCCACTGATTCGCCATGGAAATGGACCATACTCCTGGGCTGCCCGGCTCCTAGGGTCGAGTGCATGAGTACTGCACAGGACATCGCACAGGACACCGTCGAGTACGCACCCGAGCACGCGCCCCGGCTGAACTGGGCCGAGCACTCCCCCGAGGTCTATAAGGCGATGATCCGCCTGGACACCGCCGCCAGGCAGGGACTGGACCCCAAGCTGTACGAGCTGGTGAAGATCCGTGCCTCGCAGGTCAACCACTGCGCGTTCTGCCTCGACATGCACACCAAGGACGCCCTCGCGGCCGGCGAGAGCGTCGAGCGGATCGTCCAGCTCGGCGCGTGGGAGGAGTCGCGGCACTTCTACACCGAGAAGGAGCTGGCGGCGATCGAGCTGACCGAGGCGATCACCGTGCTCACCGACGGGTTCGTGCCTGACGAGGTGTACGAACGGGCCGCCAGGCACTTCGAGGAGGGCGAGCTGGCCCAGCTGATCGCCGCGATCACGGTGATCAACGCCTGGAACCGCTTCGGTGTGACCACGCGGATGGTCCCGGGCCACTACCGGCCGGGCCAGCACAAGTGAGCAGGGCGGAGGTGTTCCGCGCCCTGCACCAGGGGCGCGCCCCGGGCGACCCGCTGGTCCTGCCCGGCCCCTGGGACGCGGCCAGTGCGCGGGCCCTCGTGGCGGCCGGGTTCCCGGCGCTGGCCACGCCGAGCGCGGGCGTGGCCGCCTCCCTCGGGTACGAGGACGGGGACACCCCGGCCGACGAGATGTTCGCGGCCGTCGCCCGGATCACGCGGGCGGTGGACGTGCCGGTGTCGGCGGACGTCGAGGGCGGCTACGGACTGGCACCGAAGGAGCTGGTCGAGCGGCTGCTGGAGGCGGGGGCCGTCGGCTGCAACCTGGAGGACTCCGACGGGGGTGTCCTCAAGGACGCGCACGAGCAGGCCGCTTTCCTCGCCGAGGTGCGGGCCGCGGCCGGCGACGGGCTGTTCGTCAACGCCCGCGTCGACGTCTTCGTCCACGGTGACGGTGATCCGGAGCAGGCCGTCGAGCGGGCGGCGCTGTACCGCTCGGCGGGGGCCGACTGCGTGTACCCGATCCTCGCCCCGGCGGCCGTGGTGCCGCTGCTGCGGTCCGGGATCGAGGGCCCGCTGAACCTGCTGGCCCGGCTGGACGGGGAGGGCCCCTCGCCCGCCGCGCTCGGCGGGCTCGGGGCCACCCGGGTCACCTTCGGTCCGGGACTCCAGCGACGGGCGTCGGCCGCGCTGCGCGAGATCGCGGCCGGCCTGCTGCCGTGAGTCCGGTCAGGACAGCCACTCCTTCCACACGCCGGGGTGGCTGTCCACCCACTTCGCCGCCGCGTCCTGCGGGCTCAGCTTCTGGTCGGCGATCATCAGGGAGACCTCGTTCTGGTCCCGCGTCGTCCACTTGAACTTCCTCAGGAACTCCGCGGCCTTGCCGCCGGAGCGCGCGAAGTCGGCGTTGAGGTACTTCTGCAGCGGGGTGTGCGGGTAGGAGCAGGCGACCTTCGCCGCGTCCGCGTCGCAGCCCTCCTTGTACGGCGGCAGCTTCACCTCCGTCATGGGGACCTTCTCGAACAGCCACTGCGGCGAGTACCAGTACGTCAGGAAGGGCTTCTTCTCCTTGGCGAACTGCTTCATCTGCGTGATCTGCGCGGCCTCGGAACCGGCGAAGACGACCTGGTAGTCCAGTTTCAGATTGTCCACCAGGGCCTTGTCGTTGGTGACGTAGGACGGGGAGCCGTCCATCAGCTGGCCCTTGCCGCCGCTCTCCGCGGTGCGGAACAGCGGGGCGTACTTGTCGAGGTTCCTCCAGTCGGTGATGTCGGGGTGCTGCTTGGCGAGGTACGTCGGCACGAACCAGCCGATGTGCCCGGTCACCCCGAGGTCTCCGGCGCGCGCGATCGTCTTCTTGTCGTCGACGTACCGCTTCTGCTGGTCGGGGTGGCCCCAGTCCTCCAGGAGGGCGTCGACCCGGCCCTGGCTGAGCGCGTCCCAGGCGGGCACCTCGTCGACCTGCACGGTGTCGACGCGGTAGCCGAGCTTGTGCTGCAGGATGTACTGGGCGACGGCCACGTTGGACTGCGCGCCCACCCACGACTGCACGGACAGGGTGACCGTCCTCGCGCCGCGGGCGTTGGCGAACGGGCTGGCCTGCTTGGTCATGTCGGCGGCGCCGCAGCCGGTCAGCAGCGCGAGCGCGGATGCCCCGGCGGCCACCGTGAGGGTCGTACGGAATCGCATGTCACGCTCCCTTCTTCGGGCGCCGTCCGGTGGGCTGGGTCACCCGGTCGAGCATCAGGCCGAGGCAGACGATGGCCGCGCCGGCCACCAGGCCGGTCGCCAGGTCGCCCTGGGCGAGTCCGAAGGCGACGTTGTAGCCGAGGGCACCGCCGCCGACCAGGCCGCCGATGATGACCACGGCGAGGACCAGGACCACGCCCTGGTTGACGGCGAGCAGCAGTGCGCGCCGGGCCAGCGGGAGCTGCACCTGCCACAGCTGCTGCCGTCCGGTCGCGCCGAGCGAGCGCGCGGACTCCAGCGCCGCCTGGTCGACCTGGCGCAGGCCCTGCGCGGTGATCCGGACGACGGCGGGGAGGGCGTAGACGACGGCCGCGGCGACGGCGGGCGCGCGGCCGACGCCGAACAGGGCGACGACCGGGATCAGGTAGACGAACTGCGGCATCGTCTGGAAGACGTCCAGGACGGGGCGCAGCGCGCGTTCGACGCGGTCGCTGCGGGCCGCGGCGACGCCGGTCGCGAGGCCGAGCACGAGGGTGACGGCGACGGCCGCCAGTACCTGGGAGAGGGTGTCGAGCGACGGCTCCCACACGCCGAGCACGCCGATCGCGGCCATGGCGAGGACGGCGGTCAGCGCGGTGCGCCAGGTGCCGATCAGCCAGGCCAGGGCGGCGACGATCAGCAGGACCGACCACCAGGGCAGCCACTGCAGGCCGTCGCGGACGGGGTCCAGGATCCAGGTGGTGAAGTGGGCGGCCCAGTCGGCGGTGCCGCCGACGACCGGGACACCGGAGTACAGGTGGCCGGTCATCCAGTCGACGGCGCGGTTGACCGGCTCGGCGACGTCGAGGCTCCAGCCGGCGGGCCAGTCGAGCGCGCCCAGGAGTCGGGTGGCGAGGGCGACGGCCACGGTGACGGCCAGGGCGTAGGGCCAGCCGATGGTGCGGGGCCGGTCGGCCGCGGGGGTGCCGTCGCCGGCCGCGGCGGTGACGCGGTCCAGGACCACCGCGAGCAGCACGATCGGGATGCCGGCCGCGAGGGCCGCGCCGACGTCGACGGAGGCGAGGGCCTGGTAGACGCGGTCGCCGAGGCCGCCGGCGCCGATGACCGCGGCGATGACGGCCATGGACAGCGCCATCATGATCGTCTGGTTGAGGCCGAGGAGGAGTTCCTTGCGGGCCAGGGGGATCCGGGCGGTCAGCAGCCGCTGGCGGTGGGTCGCGCCGAGCGACTCCACGGCCTCCAGGACTTCGGGGTCGGCGCCGCGCAGACCGAGCGCGGTGAGGCGGGCCATCGGCGGGGCGGCGTAGACGACGGTGGCGAGGACGGCCGCGGGGACGCCGATGCCGAAGACCAGGACGACGGGGAGGAGGTAGGCGAAGGCCGGGAGCACCTGCATGGTGTCCAGGACCGGGCGCAGGGCGCGGTCGAGCCGGTCGGAGAGGCCGGCGGCGAGGCCGAGGAGCGCGCCGACGATCACGGAGGCGCAGACCGCCACGACCATCAGCGCCAGGGTCTGCATGGTCGGGATCCACATGCCGAGGGCGCCGCAGGCGAGGAAGGCGACGGCCGTGCCGACGGCCAGGCGGACACCGGCGACCCGCCAGGCGACCAGGGCGCCGAACGCCGTGACACCTGCCCAGCCCCCGGCGAGGAGGACCAGGTAGACGGCGCGGACGGCCAGGACGACGACGTTGCTGACGTGGCCGAAGAAGTACAGGAACAGCGGGTGGCTGTCCCGGTTGTCGATGACCCAGTCGCTGGCCGTGGTGAGGGGTTTGTCGAGGCTCACGGTCAGCTCGTGGGGCCAGGTGGCGCCGGGCCAGTGGGTGGCGGCCCAGGGAGCGAGGACCGCGGCGACGAGCGCGAGCAGGAGGAGCTTGCCCGCGGCCCGGCTCTTCAGGACGCGCCGTTCACCACTGGCGGAGGTCGGGACACTGAGCGTCGCCATCAGACGGCCTCCGAACTGGTACGGGAGCCCTCCGCGCTGGTACGGGCGCCTTCCGGGCTGGTGCGCGCGGCGGGCGGGGTCGCCGCCCTGCGCCGGCCGGGTGCCGGCTCCTTGCGGCCGGGCGTCGCCCCGGCGGCGCGGCCACTTGCGGAGGCGTCGAGTGCGGTGGACGCGGGGCCGTCGGGGGCGGCGGACGCGGAGACGCCGCCGGGCGCGGCGGGTGGCGGCGCCTGCCGGCGCCGGCCGGATGCCTGCTCCCCGGGGCCGGGCGTCGCCCCGGCGGCGCGGCCACCCGCGGAGGTGTCGGGCGCGGAGACGCCGGCGACGACGTCGAGCAACTGCTCGCGGTCGACGACGCCGAGGCACCTGCCCTCGGCCATCACCCGGGCCGGTGCCCCCGCCCGGGCCACCGCCTCGATGGCCTCGGCGACCGTGGCCTCCGGGCGCACCGCCGGGCCGGTCTGCGTGTCGTGCGACGACAGCGGGCGCATGGCCGTACGGCAGGTCATCACCTGTTCGCGCGGCACGTCCCGGACGAACTCGCGGACGTAGTCGTCGGCCGGGGAGCCGACGATCTCCTCGGGGGTGCCCAGCTGGACCACGCGGCCGTCGCGCATCAGGGCGATGCGGTCGCCGAGCTTCAGGGCCTCGCTCAGGTCGTGGGTGATGAAGACCATCGTGCGGCCCTCTTCGCGGTGCAGGCGGGTCACCTCGTCCTGCATGTCGCGGCGGATGAGGGGGTCCAGGGCGCTGAACGGTTCGTCGAAGAGCAGGACCTCGGGGTCGACGGCGAGGGCCCGGGCCAGGCCGACGCGCTGACGCTGGCCGCCGGAGAGCTGGCCGGGGCGGCGCTTCTCCATGCCTTCCAGGCCGACCTTGGCGACGAACTCGGCGGCCCGCTCGCGGCGTTCGGACTTTCCGAGGCCCTGGATCTCCAGGCCGTAGGCGACGTTGTCGAGGACCGTGCGGTGCGGGAGCAGACCGAAGTGCTGGAAGACCATCGCGGCCCGGTGGCGGCGCAGTTCACGCAGGCGGGACCTGTCCATCGCGCGGACGTCCTCGCCGTCGATGGAGATGCTGCCCGCCGTCGGTTCGATCAGCCGGGTCAGACAGCGCACCAGGGTGGACTTGCCGGAGCCCGACAGGCCCATGACGACGAAGACCTCGCCCTTGCGGACGTCGAAGGAGACGTCCCGGACGGCGGCCGTGCAGCCGGTGCGGGCGCGCAGTTCGGCGGGGTCGAGCGCGCTGAGTTCGGGGTCGGCCGGGATGCGGTCGGCCTTGGGTCCGAAGACCTTCCACAGGCCGGACACCGAGAAGACGGGCTCGGTCGCGGTGGGGGGCTTGCGGGTGGGGACGGTGAGAGTCATCGGGGGTCGCCTCCGATCAGGTCGACGGCCTTCTCCCCGACCATGAGGACCCCGATCATCGGGTTCACGGCGGTCATGGTCGGGAAGACGGACGCGTCGGCGATGCGTATGCCGTCGAGGCCGCGGATCCTCAGCTCCGGGTCGACCACGGCGAGTCGGTCGTCGGCGGCGCCCATCCTGCAGGTGCCGGCCGGGTGGTAGACGGTGTGCGCGACCTTGCGGGCGTACTCGCTCAGCTCGGCGTCGCCGAGGATCTCCGGGCCGGGGCAGACCTCGCGCTTGAGCCAGCCGGCCAGCGGCTCGGTTTTGGCGATCTCGCGGGCGATGCGGATGCCGTCGACCAGGGTCCGGGCGTCGTAGTCGTCCTCGTCGGTGAAGTACCGGAAGTCCAGGGCGGGCTTCACGGACGGGTCGGCGCTGGTCAGGTACAGACGGCCGCGGGACTTCGGCTTGGGGATGTTCGGGGTCATCGACACGCCGTAGGACGGGCGTTCGTAGCCGAGGCGCTCGGGGTTGTCCGTGAACGGGATCTGGTAGAAGTGGAACATCAGGTCCGGACCCGCGTGGTCGGGGTCGCGGCGCACGAAGAGGCCCGCGTCGGAGTCCATGGCGGAGTTCTCCGGGATCGGACCGTGGGTCTCCCAGACGATCACCGACTCGGGGTGGTCGAGCAGGTTCTCGCCGACGCCGGGCAGGTCGTGCACGACGGGGATGCCGAGCGCTTCGAGGTCGCCCCGGGGGCCGATGCCGGAGTGGAGCAGCAGGCGCGGGGAGTCGACGGCGCCCGCGCACAGGACCACCTCGTTGCGGGCCCGTACCAGGAGTTCCTCACCGTCCCCGGTGCGCACGTGGACGCCCTCGGCGCGGGTGCCGTTCAGCTCCAGCTTGTGGGCCCAGGTCTCCAGGAAGATGTGGAGGTTGGGGCGCTCGTCCATCACCGGGTGCAGGTAGGCCACGGAGGCGGAGGAGCGCTTGTTGTCCTCCGGGTGGTAGGCCAGGTCGAAGAATCCGGCGCCCTCGGTGAAGGGCTTGCGGTTGAAGCCCTCGACCCTGGGTACTCCGAGCGCCGACCGGGCGGCGTCGACGAAGTCGCGGGCGATGGCGTTCCGGTCCTTCTCGTCGACGGAGACGATGTTGTTCTTCAGCCGGGCGAAGTAGGCCTCCATGGGGACGGCGCCCCAGCCCCTGGCGCCGGCGGCCTCCCATTCGTCCCAGTCGGAGGGCAGGGGCTTGAAGGAGATGAGGGTGTTGTGCGAGGAGCAGCCGCCGAGGACGCGGGCGCGGCTGTGCCGGATGTGGGAGTTGCCGCGGGGCTGCTCCACCGTCGGGTAGTCGTAGTCGAGTTCGCCGCCGAGCAGGCCCATCCAGCGGCGCAGGGTGAGCACGTCGTCGCGGCCGACGTCGCTCGGGCCGCCCTCGATGACGGCGACGGTGACGTCGGGGTTCTCGGTGAGGCGGGAGGCGATGACGGAGCCCGCCGTGCCGCCGCCGATGACGACGTAGTCGTAGACATGGGGGGTGTGGGACATGGTGGTACTGCTCCAGGGGTGAGGAGAGGTGCTGCGCGCGGCGGCCGGGTCAGCCGGCGAACCAGCGCACCGGGCGGGGCGCGAGGTTCTGGTAGACGTGCTTGGTCTCGCGGTACTCGGCGAGTCCGGCGGGGCCCAGCTCGCGGCCGGTGCCGCTCTTTCCGAAGCCGCCCCACTCCGCCTGCGGCAGGTAGGGGTGGAAGTCGTTGATCCAGACGGTGCCGTGCCGCAGCCGGCCCGCGACCCGGCGGGCCCGGCCGGCGTCGGCGGTCCACACCGCGCCGGCGAGGCCGTACTCGGTGTCGTTGGCGAGGGCGACGGCCTCGTCCTCGGTGCGGAAGGTCTCGACGGTGAGGACCGGGCCGAAGACCTCCTCGCGGACGACCCGCATCTCGCGGTGGCAGGCGTCGAGGACGGTCGGCTCGTAGAACCAGCCGGACGCGGGGCGTTCCGGTGACGGCTCCGGCCGCTTGCCGCCGCAGCGCAGCACCCCGCCCTCGGCCAGCGCGGAGGCGACGTACGCCTCGACCTTGGCGCGCTGCTGCTCGGAGACGAGGGGGCCGCACTCGACGCCGTCCGCCGTGCCGCGGCCGAGCCGGATCTTCTGGGCGCGGCGGGCGAGTTCGGCGACGAAGCGCTCGCGGACCGACTCCTCGACGATGAGGCGGGCGCCGGCCGAGCAGACCTGGCCGCTGTGGATGAAGGCCGCGTTGAGGGCCTGGTCCACGGCGGTGTCGAAGCCCTCCTCGGTGGCGCAGGCGTCGGCGAAGACCACGTTGGGGTTCTTGCCGCCGAGTTCGAGGGCGACCTTCTTGACGGTGGGCGCGGCGGCCTGGGCGACCTTGGTGCCGCTGGCCAGGCCGCCGGTGAAGGAGACCAGGTCGACGTCGGGGTGCTCGGCGAGCCGGGCGCCGACGGTGTGGCCGGGGCCGGTGACGATGTTGGCCACGCCCGCGGGGAGGCCGGCTTCCGCCAGCAGCTCGATCAGTGCGACGGTCGTCATGGGGGTGATCTCGCTGGGCTTGATCACGAAGGTGTTGCCGGCGGCGAGCGCCGGGGCGATCTTCCAGCTGGCCTGGAGGAGCGGGTAGTTCCAGGGGGTGATCAGCGCGCAGACGCCGACCGGCTCGTGCACGACCACGCTGTGGATGTCCGGCGAGCCCGCGTCGACCACCCGGCCGGGGGCCTCGGCGGCGACCAGGTCGGCGAAGTAGCGGAAGGCGTCGGCGACACAGTCGATGTCGACGCGGCCCTCCTCGGCGGTCTTGCCCGCGTCCCGGCTCTCCAGCAGGCCGAGTTCCTCGCGGTCGCGCACCAGCAGGTCGGCGACGCGGCGCAGCAGGGCGGCGCGTTCGGCGACCGGGGTGTGCGGCCAGGGGCCGTGGTCGAAGGCGTGCCGGGCGGCGGCGATCGCGCGCTCGGCGTCCTTCTCGTCGCCCTCCGCGACCACGGTGAAGGGGCGGGCGTCCGCGGGGTCGAGGATCTCCCGGGTCGCGCCGGAGATCGCTTCCAGCCACTCACCGCCCGCGTGGATGGTCGCCTGGGCGTGTCGTTCCGTTCTGTCCGCCATGATCGGTATTGCCTTCCGTTCCTGTTCCGTGCCCCTGTGTCACAGGCGAGTCACGCTCGGGGACCGTCGCCACCTGCCCAGGGCTCGGCGACGCATGCGGAATCCATGGCCGAAAGTGCGCGGGGTCACTGAAAAGGCACCGCAAAACGGACGAAAGCGGGCAACACTCCGATCTTGGCTACCGGTCCGGTGGTCCCGAGACCATGAGTTCCCGTACACAGCCGCGCAGCCAGGCGTGTGCCGGGTCGGCGTCGTGCCGCGGATGCCAGGCGAAACCCACGCCCACGGTGGGCAGGCGGAGCGGGATCTCGAAGGTGACCAGGCCGAGCGCGTCGGCCAGTGGCCGCCCCCACTGGCTGATCAGCCCGATCAGCCCGGACTCGCGCAACACGAACAGGGAGGCCGGGTAGGTGCCGACACTGCCCACCACCTGGCGCTCCAGGCCCAACTCGGCGAGGGCGTCGTCGATCGGCCCGCGCTGCCTGCCGCGCCGGGAGACGATGAGGTGCCCCGCCGCCCCGGCGAACCGCTCGGGCGTCAGCTCCCCTTCGAGCAGCGGATGGCCGGCCCGTACGACGCCCAGTATGCGGTCCTCGTAGACCGTCTCCACATGCACCTCGGGCGCGACCGAGTCGATCACCCCGACCTCCAGGTCGGCCGTGCCCTGGCGCAGGAACGGGGCGTCCACGTGGCTCTCGCTCAGGAAGCGCAGGCGGATGCCGGGCGCCTCGCGGGCGGCGCGGGCGAACAGGGGCGGCCCGTGGGTGGCGGCCATCGCGTCGTGGCCGAGGATCGTGAAGGTCCGGCTCACCGTGCGCAGGTCGGCGTCCCGGCCCGGCGCGAACAGCGCCCGGGCGCGCTCCACCACGGCGCTCACCTCGGCGCGGACGGCCAGCGCGTGCGGTGTCGGCACCATCCGCCGGCCGGCCCGGACCAGCACGGGATCGCCGAGCGCCTTGCGGACACGGCCGAGAGCGCGACTCATGGCCGGCTCGGACAGGTGCAGACGGCGGGCCGCGCCCTGCACGCTCTGCTCCTCCAGCAGCACGTCCAGTGCGACCAGCAGATTCAGGTCCAGGCCGGCGGATTGCGTCATGTGCAGGTATCCCTTGCAAAGGTTGCACTGGAAGGCAGGTCGCTGCCGAGCCTACGGTGAAGGCGCACCCCACACCACCCACCAGCTCCCCGGGAGGAGCCGTGCCCCCGCACGCCCTGAAACGCCCCACCCTGCTCACGCTGTGCGCCTGCGTGCTGGTCGCGCAGAGCATGGTGGCCGCCGTCAACCTGCTGATACCGCAGCTCGGCTCGTCCGGCCTGCACCCCTCGCACACCGAGATCCTGTGGACGGTCGACGCCTACGTCATCGTCTTCGCGGGCCTGCTGATCCCGGCCGGCGCGCTCGGCGACCGGTACGGCCGCAAGGGCGCCCTGCTCACGGGCCTGGCCCTGTTCGCCGCCGGCGCCGCGACCAGCGCGCTCGCCCCGGACCCGGCGCTGCTGATCGCGGGCCGGGGCCTGTCCGGCGCCGGGGCCGCGCTGATCACCCCCGCGACGATGTCGATCCTGATCCAGCTGGCCGGACCCGAGCGCCGCGCCCAGGCGCTGGCCTCCTGGACGCTGGCCATGGGCCTGGGCGGCCTGGCCGGCAATCTGGGCGGCGGCCTGGCCGGTCAGTTCCTGTCCTGGCGGGCGCTGTTCGCCGCTATGGTGCCGCTGGCCGCCGTCCTCGCCGCCGCGGTGGCCGTGACCACCCCGCGCACGGCCCGCTTCGCGCCGGCCCGCCCGGACGCGGTCGGCGCCCTGCTGCTCACCGCGGGCCTGGCGGCGGTGCTGTTCGGCATCATCGAGGGCCCCGGGTACGGCTGGACCTCGGTCCGCATCGTGACCGCGTTCGGCACCGGCGCCCTGCTGGTGGCGGCGTTCACCGCCCACGCCCTGCGCTCGGGTGCCCCGCTGTTCGACCCGCGTGTCTTCCGCTCCGGTGAGCTGCGCGCGACCACGCTGGGCCTGGCGACCGGCTTCTTCGGCCTGTTCGCGCTGTTCTTCGTCAACTCCCAGTACCTCCAGCAGGTCAAGGGCTTCACTCCGGCGGTGACCGGGGTCGCGATCGCGCCGCTGATCGTCGGCATGGCCCTGGTCCCGAAGTTCGCGGCCCGCTGGCCGGCGCGTCCGGTCGTCGGCACCGGGCTCGCGCTGATCGGTCTGGGTCTGCTGGCCGCGTCCCTGGCGGACGCCCACACGCCGTACGCGCTGTACGCCTGCTGGCTGCTGGTCATCTCGGCGGGCGCCGGCCTCGCCCTGCCGGCGCTCACCCTGGGCGTCGCGGTCTCCCTGCCCCCGCACCAGGCGGGCCTCGGCTCCGGCCTCGGCACCTCGGCGCGCGAGATCGGCGCGGCCCTCGGCGTCGCCGTCGCGGGCACCGCCCTGGCCGGCCACGCCGACTTCGCCCACGCCATGGGGCCGGCGCTGCGGGTGGTGGGAGTGACGGTGCTGGTGGCGACGGCCGTGGTCATGGCGGGTTACCGCGGCTCCGGCCGGTCCGCCCTGGCGGCGTCGGGGACCCCGGCGCCGGCCGAGGAACCGGTGGCCTGAACCCGACGGTGGGTCACGGCCGCCGGCACAGAATGCGGATCCCGACCGAGAGGACCGCCGTGCGCCGCATCCCGACCTGTGTACTGACCGACGCGGGCCCGCCCCGGGTGACCGGCGGGCACGCGGTGGACCGGTACGTCCAGATCGGGTCCCTCACGAAGGCGCTGACCGGCACACTGCTCTCCCGGATGGCGCGGGCGGGCGTGGTCGGGCTCGACGACCCCGTCGAACGGTGGCTCCCGGCGCCGCCCGGCACGGGCGTCACCCTGCTGAACCTGGCCCGGCACACCTCGGGACTGCCCCGGCTGCCGCCGCGCCTCGGACGCCGGGATCCGTACGCGGACTTCGACCGTGCGGAGCTGCTGCGGCTCGTGCGCGGACTGGACACGGTCGCGGTACGCCCGCCGGGCGACGAGGAGTACTCCAACCTGGGGTACGCCGTCCTCGGCGCGGCCCTGGCCGCCGCGGGCGGCGCCGCCTACGAGGAACTTCTGGACGACCACGTCCTGCGGCCGTCGGGCGTCACCGAGGTGACCGCCCGCCCCGCCCCCGGGCAGCGGCTGACGGCACCGGGCCTGCTGCCGGGCGTACGGCGCAGGCCGTGGACGATGGACGGGGCGATCCTCCCGGCCGGCGGCCTGTGGGCCACACCGCGCGCCGTCGCCGATCTCGTCGTACGGCTGCTGGTGGAACGGCGGCTGGGCGAGCCCTCGGTGAGCTGGCAGTCGTCCGGGCCGCTGCGCTGGCACAACGGCGCGACCGGGGACGCGTCCGTGTTCGCCGGGGCGATGGACGACGGCCGCTGGGTGGTGGTCCACCGGCTGAACGGGCGGGCGGACGACACGGACCGGGCCGGGATCGAGGCGCTCAGGCCGGGGGTGTGACCCGGCCGGACACGCCGGATACGACGAGGTCCCCTCCCGCTGCTGCGGGAGGGGACCTCGTGCGTGGAGCGCCGGGCAGGCCTTGCACCTGCATCTCCCCGCAGGAAGCGGGGCGTCTTTCCTTGGACCACCAACGCATCACCTGGTGCCGGGTTTCCGGCGGCCGGTGCGTGATCAACTATAGCGCACCGGCGCCGGGGGCGACCACGTCAGGTCAGATGAGGCCGAGGCCGCGGACCGCGTCGCGCTCCTCCGCCAGCTCCTGCACGGAGGCGTCGATGCGGGCGCGGGAGAAGTCGTTGATCTCCAGGCCCTGGACGATCTCGTACTTGCCGTCCTTGCAGGTGACCGGGAAGGAGGAGATCAGGCCCTCCGGGACGCCGTAGGAGCCGTCCGACGGGATGCCCATGGAGGTCCAGTCGCCCTCGGCGGTGCCGTTGACCCAGGTGTGGACGTGGTCGATGGCGGCGTTGGCGGCGGAGGCGGCCGACGAGGCACCACGGGCCTCGATGATCGCGGCACCGCGCTTGGCGACGGTCGGGATGAAGTCCTCGGCCAGCCACTTCTCGTCGTTCACGACCTCGGCGGCGTTCTTGCCGGCGACCGTGGCGTGGAAGATGTCGGGGTACTGGGTGGCGGAGTGGTTGCCCCAGATGGTCAGGCGCTTGATGTCGGCGACCGTGGAGCCCGTCTTCTTCGCCAGCTGGGTCAGGGCGCGGTTGTGGTCCAGGCGGGTCATCGCGGTGAAGCGCTCGGCCGGGACGTCCGGCGCGGCGGCCTGCGCGATGAGCGCGTTGGTGTTCGCCGGGTTGCCGACGACGAGCACCTTGATGTCGTCCGCGGCGTGGTCGTTGATGGCCTTGCCCTGCGGCTTGAAGATGCCGCCGTTGGCCTCCAGCAGGTCACCGCGCTCCATGCCCTTGGTGCGCGGGCGGGCGCCCACCAGCAGGGCGACGTTGGCGCCGTCGAAGGCGACGTTCGGGTCGTCCGTGATGTCGATGCCCTGCAGCAGCGGGAAGGCGCAGTCGTCCAGCTCCATGGCCGTGCCCTCGGCGGCCTTGAGCGCGGGGGTGATCTCCAGCAGGCGCAGCTTGACCGGCACGTCCGCGCCGAGCAGCTGGCCGGAGGCGATGCGGAAGAGCAGGGCGTAACCGATCTGGCCGGCCGCGCCGGTGACGGTGACGTTCACGGGAGTGCGGGTCATGGCGTTCTCCGTATGACAGCTGGCGGTGGGGCGTCCCTGCCCCGGGCGGATGATCGATCTCTTGGCATCAAGAGAGATCCAGCGGTCAGGCTATCGCGCATCCGGCATGCGAGACGTCCGGGGCCATGTGGCTCAGCCCACAAGGGGTCAGGGGGTGACGTACCGGCCCGGCACCAGGAACTCGGCACCGGCTCGGCAACACGAATCGGCGGCCGTCCGTCGTCCGGGGAGAGGAGGGACAGAGACGGGACGGCCGCCGCCGGGGTACCGGTGTCCCGGAATCCCGTGGGGGTGGCGTTCGCGTGCCCAGGAACCGGCCGGCTATGCGGGCGTTGCGGAATTTCCCCCTCCGCGCTCTCCGCTCTCCCTGCCCGCGGCCGTCACTCGGTGCATCCGGTGCGGCCAGAGGCGAGAGTGGCGCAGGCCCTGGCCTGCGCCGGGCCCCCTACGGCGACCATCGGGGTGTACCCGATCGTGTCCCCGACGGCGGTGATGTCACCCGTCTGCCGCTCCTTGCCGACGGTGACCCGCACGGTGTCCCCCGGTGCGCCGCCGGTGATCCGGCCCCAGGCCGTGCCGCAGGCTCTGCTGTAGCGGACCTCCAGGGTGGTGGTGCCGACGGTGGCGGTCTTGGCGGTGGTCACCAGGTCGCCGCTGCACCCCATGGCCTCGGCGTCCTTGCCGGTGCAGGCGGAGCCGGCGCACTTGACCCCGGGCGGGGGGCTCGTGCGGGGGCGGGCCGACGGGGAGGGTGAGGTGGCCGCGCCCCGGGTCCCGTGGCCGTCGCCGCCGTGGTGGGTGAAGAAGAAGACGCCGGCGATGAGGGCGAGCACGCCGAACAGGCCCGCGAAGAACATCGTGACCTGCTGCCGGCGCACGGACCACCCGGCGGCCGACGCCGGTCGCGGGGCCTCGGACTGTGCGCCGTAGGGGCCGGGGACGCCGACCGTGCCGGGGGCGCCTGGGACGCCGATCGTGCCGGGGGTGCCGGGGGTGCCCGGGACGCCGGCCGTGCGGGGGGCGCCGGGGGCGGCAGTCGTGGCGCGAGCACCAGCCGCGCCGGGGCCACCGGCCGTGCCGGGCGGGGTCGGCGTGCCCGGCGGGACGGATCCGGTGCGCGGGCCGGGCGGGACCGCCGTGCCGGACGGGGTGGAGGCGGGGCCCGGCGGGGTGCCGGCCCGGCCGGTGAGCGGGCCGGCCGGGGGCCGGCCCCCCGCCTGCGACGGGCCGCGGTAACCGGCCAGCCCCCAGGAGTTCTTGACGGGCAGCGACGCCCCGGCGCCCTCCGGGCCTTCGGCACTGTCCCGGGCACCGGTCTCCGGGTCCGCCGACTGGGCGGGGATCGTCGGCGAGACACCGGCGGGGCCCGCGATCCCCGGCACGGCGGCGGACCCGCCGGCGCGCCGGGCGGCCGTCCTGGTGCCCTTCTCCGGGGACGCCCCGGCCTCGCCGAGCGCGGCTCGCGCCTGCGAGACGCGCAGCGCGTCCATGGTGGTGTCGTGCCGCATCTCCGCCCGGCTCCAGGCACGTTCGGCCAGCTCCCACAGGGTGGTCAGATGGCCGGGGTGGGTACCGGTCGCCTCGGCGAGCGCGATGACCGCGCCCTTGGGCGCGAGGAGCCCACCGCCCAGGTACCGCTCCCAGGACGTCTTGCTGTAGCCCGTCCGGTCGGCCAGTACCGCGACACTCAGACCGCTGCCGTCCACCAGTTGCCGTAGCCGGCCGGTGAACTCCCTGATCTGCGGGTCCAGATCCTCCGGCAGGGCTTTCCAACGAGGCATGGGTTCCCCCTCTTCCCCCGGTCGTGCTGTCGATCTCGCGCACGGCCCCGAGCCACCCACAGGGACGCGCCGACCAAGGATCCCAGGTCCGGGGGCGGGGTGCACACGAGCGGGTGGCGCACCGCCGCCTCGCGGGAGGTCAGCACGCCGAGGCCGGCGGGGGTCCGGCGCCGGCAGGCACCGCGACCGCGCCCGGCACCGCGACCGCGCCCGGCAGGGCGGCCGGGAGGGCGGCGAGGGCGACCGGGAGGGCGGCGAGGGCCGCGAGGGCGTGGGGACGGGGGGTGAGTTCCGGCCATCCCTGTGACCGGGGCTCCCGTCCGAGCAGGTCCGAGCAGGTCCGAGCAGGTCCGGGCAGGTCCGGGCAGAACGGCCGCCAGGCCATGGCCGCCGCGACCGACGTGTCGATGCGTGGACGACGAGTGGGCGCGGGGTCCTCGGTCGCATCGCCGCGGGTAACCCGCACGGGCGACACCCGCAGGCAACCGGAGCTACTTCCGCAGAAGTTGCGGCTACCGACCTGCTACCGCCCTGCGATGCCGGGGTGGTTCAGCCCGGGGACGGACGCGGGCCGCGGTCGGGCGGCCGTAGCGCCGGGAGGGCGACACGGCAGACGGCCCGCGCCCCCGGGGGCGCGGGCCGTCTGCCGTCGTGCAAGCGCTACTTGGCCAGCGTGAAGTGCAGGATGTCCTTGAGGAACGGCAGCTTCAGCAGCGGGTCGGGCTGGATCATCAGTGCCAGCAGGGAGATCGCCAGACCGAGGACGCCGTAGGTCACGATGTCCGTGAAGCGGGAGCGTACGGCGAGCATGCCGACGTCCGGCAGCAGCCAGCGCAGCACCGCGCCGCCCAGCAGCGCCACGCCGATGAGCAGGGTCCCCGGACGGAACGCGTCCAGCGCGGTCACCAGCAGGCCGATCGCCACCAGACCGGTGACGGCGAGCATCGGCCACTGCCGGGCGGGCGCCGGGGCGTCGCGGGCCGCGGCCCGGCCGCCGCCCTCGGGCCGCGCGGTGTCCTTGGTGAACAGCGGGAAGCGTCGGGTGGTGCGGCGCGGGCGCCCGTCGGCGTCGGGGGCGCTGATGGCGTCGCGCACGGTCGGTTCCGCGGGCCCGCGGGAGTCGTCAGCCGGCACTGCGCTCCGCCGCCTCGACCACGTTGACCAGCAGCTGCGCCCGGGTCATCGGACCGACGCCACCGGGGTTCGGGGAGATCCAGCCGGCCACCTCGGCGACGTCCGGGTGGATGTCACCGACGATGCGGCCCTCGGCGTTGCGGGAGACGCCGACGTCCAGGACGGCCGCGCCCGGCTTGACGTCCTCGGCGCCGATCAGGTGCGGGGACCCGGCCGCCGCGATGACGATGTCGGCCCGCCTCAGATGGGCGGAGAGGTCACGCGTGCCGGTGTGGCACTGGGTGACGGTGGCGTTCTCGCTGCGGCGGGTGAGCAGCAGCGGCATCGGGCGGCCGATGGTGACGCCGCGGCCGACGACCACGACCTCGGCGCCCTTGATCTCCACTCCGTGCGCCCGCAGCAGGCTGAGGATGCCGTTGGGGGTGCAGGGCAGCGGGGCCGGCTCGTTCAGGACCAGGCGGCCGAGGTTCATCGGGTGCAGGCCGTCGGCGTCCTTGTCCGGGTCCATCAGCTCCAGGATGCGGTTCTCGTCGATGCCCTTGGGCAGCGGCAGCTGGACGATGTAGCCGGTGCAGGCCGGGTCCTCGTTCAGCTCGCGGACGACCGCCTCGATCTCCTCCTGCGTGGCCGTGGCCGGCAGCTCGCGCTGGATGGAGGCGATGCCCACCTGGGCGCAGTCGCGGTGCTTGCCTGCGACGTACTTCTGGCTGCCGGGGTCGTCCCCGACCAGGATCGTGCCGAGGCCGGGCGTGACGCCCTTCTCCTTCAGCGCCGCCACGCGGGCGGTCAGATCGGACTTGATCGCTGCTGCGGTGGCCTTGCCATCGAGAATCTGGGCGGTCATGGTCCCATCCTCGCGGATGACCCGGCCCCGGTTCCAATCCGGGTGTCACGACATGATCAGTGATGTTGCACTTGCACAACACCTGACGTATCCGGCTGGACAAGTAAGAGCCCGTTAAAGAACGATGAGCACACAGTGCCGCGGGCAGTGCCGGGGGGACGGACCGCATCTGTAGAACTCTCCTCCGAACCGTGCCGCGTGTCGTCCCCGCACTTGAGCAACGCAACGGAGGAAGACCGCCATGAGCTTTGGCGACCCGAACAATCCCTACGGCGCACCGCCGCAGCAGCAGCCGCCGGCCGCCCAGTACGGCTACCCGCAGGGCCAGCAGCCCGGTTACGGCTACCCCCAGGCGCCGCCCGTGGGCGCGTACGGCATGAGCGCGCCCCAGACCATGCCCGGCAACGTCAGCGCGGCACGCGTGATGATGTGGGTGATCGCCGGACTGCAGGTCCTCGGCATCGCGCTCTTCGCGTTCAGCGCCGCCAGCGTGAGCGCCGCCAAGAACGACAACGCCGTCAAGGACGACGCCGCGTTCCAGCAGCTCGCGGACTACTCCTCGGGCCTGCTGTGGGGCATCACCCTGTTCGCGGTGGCCTGGGCGGTGTTCACGGTCGTCCTGGCGCTCAAGTTCAACACCGGCGGCAACGGCGTCCGCATCACGGTCCTGGTGTACGGCATCATCACGGCGGTCCTCGGCATCTACCCGTTCGTGATCGTCGGCCTGATCCACACGGTGCTCGCCATTCTGATCGCCTGCTTCGTCGGCGGTTCCAACGGCTCGGCCTGGTTCAACCGCCCGCGGTACTGACCCGCCAGGGCCCCTCGCGCGCCAGGGCCGCGTTCCGTCCGCCCGGACGGAACGCGGCCCGTTGCGTCTGGCGAAGCCGGTGGAGACACAAGCCGGTGGAGACACATCCCCTCCGCCCCTCCGCACCTCCGCCCTTGCGCACTTGCGCACTTGCGCACTTGCCGGTGCCGCCGCGTGTCCGGGAGGGGTGCCGTCCGGACACGCGTGGTCCCGCCCGTCGGAGGACGGGCGGGACCGGACCGCTCAGAGCGGTGGGCGCTCAGCGCGGTCGGCGGCTCAGCGCCGTCGGCGGCTCAGCGCGGTCGGCGGCTCAGTGGAAGAAGTGGCGCGTGCCGGTGAAGTACATCGTCACGCCCGCCTTCTTCGCGGCCTCCACGACCTGCTCGTCCCGGATCGAGCCGCCCGGCTGGACGATCGCCCGGACACCGGCGGCGATGAGGATCTCCGGGCCGTCCGGGAAGGGGAAGAAGGCGTCGGAGGCCGCGTAGGAGCCCCGGGCCCGCTCCTCGCCGGCCCGCTCGACGGCCAGCTTGCAGGAGTCGACGCGGTTGACCTGGCCCATGCCGACGCCGACCGAGGCGCCGTCCTTGGCGAGCAGGATCGCGTTGGACTTCACAGCGCGGCACGCCTTCCAGGCGAAGGCCAGCTCCCGCAGCTCCTCCGGGGAGAGCGCCTCACCACTGGCGAGCGTCCAGCCGGCCGGGGCGTCGCCCTCGGCCTGGAGCCGGTCGGCGACCTGGAGCAGCGCGCCGCCGTCGATCGGCTTGACGTCGACCGGGTGGGCCGGGGCGCCGGGGCAGCGCAGCACGCGGATGTTCTTCTTCTTGGTGAGGGCCTCCAGCGCGCCCTCCTCGTAGTCCGGGGCGACGATGACCTCGGTGAAGATCTCGGCGACCTGCTCCGCCATCTCCTTGCTGACGGGGCGGTTCACGGCGATCACACCGCCGAACGCGGACAGCGGGTCGCAGGCGTGCGCCTTGCGGTGCGCCTCGGCGACGTCCGAGCCGATCGCGATGCCGCAGGGGTTGGCGTGCTTGATGATCGCCACGCAGGGCTCGTCATGGTCGTACGCGGCACGGCGGGCGGCGTCCGTGTCCGTGTAGTTGTTGTACGACATCTCCTTGCCGTGCAGCTGCTCGGCCGCCGCGAGCCCGCCCTCGCCGGAGGTGTAGAGGGCGGCGGGCTGGTGCGGGTTCTCGCCGTAGCGCAGGGTGTGCGCGCGCTCCAGGGTGGTGCCGATGAACTCGGGGAAGGCCGAGTCGTCCGCGGGCGCGTAGGCGGAGGCGAACCAGGAGGCGACCGCGATGTCGTACTCCGCGGTGTGCCGGAACGCCTCGGCGGCCAGGCGCTTGCGGGCGGCGAGGTCGAAGCCGCCGTCCTTCACCGCCGCGAGGACGTCGGCGTACCGCTCCGGGCTGGTGACCACGGCCACGGAGGGGTGGTTCTTGGCGGCGGCGCGGACCATCGAGGGGCCGCCGATGTCGATCTGCTCGACGCACTCGTCGGGCGAGGCGCCGGAGGCGACGGTCTCCTGGAACGGGTAGAGGTTGACCACGACCAGGTCGAACGGCTCCACGCCCAGCTCGGCGAGCTGCTCGCGGTGGCTGTCCAGGCGCAGGTCGGCGAGGATGCCCGCGTGCACCCTGGGGTGCAGGGTCTTGACCCGGCCGTCCAGGCACTCGGGGAAGCCGGTCAGCTCCTCGACCTTGGTGACGGGGACGCCGGCGGCGGCGATCCGGCCGGCCGTGGACCCGGTGGAGACCAGCTCCACACCGGCCTCGTGCAGCCCGCGGGCCAGCTCCTCCAGGCCGGTCTTGTCATAGACGCTGACGAGCGCGCGACGGATGGCCCGCTTGTTGCTCTCGGCGGTCACTGGATAACTACCTTTCGTCCCTCGATGCGATAGCCGTTGCGGGCGAGCCGCCCCACGACCTCGACGAGCAGCCTTCGCTCGACTTCCTTGATGCGCTCGTGCAGCGCGCTCTCGTCGTCCTCGTCCCGGACCTCCACCACGCCCTGGGCGATGATCGGGCCGGTGTCGACGCCGTCGTCGACGAAGTGGACGGTGCAGCCGGTGACCTTGGCCCCGTACGCGAGCGCGTCACGGACGCCGTGGGCGCCCGGAAAACTGGGGAGCAGGGCGGGGTGGGTGTTGACGAGGCGTCCGCCGAAGCGGGCCAGGAACTCCTTGCCCACGATCTTCATGAAGCCGGCGGAGACGACGAGGTCGGGCTCGTGCCCGGCCACGGCCGCGGTGAGGGCGCCGTCCCACTCCTCCCGGGAGCCGTGGTCCTTCACCCTGCACACGAAGGTGGGGATCCCGGCGCGCTCGGCACGGGCCAGCCCCTCGACACCGCTACGGTCGGCGCCGACGGCCACGACCCGGGCGCCGTACGCCTCGGCACCGAGGGCGGCGATCTCGTCCAGCAGCGCCTGGAGATTGGTGCCGGAGCCGGAGACCAGCACGACGAGGCGCTTGACTGCCGGGCCGGCGGAGGTGGCGGCCACGATGGGGCCCTTTCTCGGGTTGCGATCCGTGTACGGCCGGTTTGTACAGTCGTACGAATGCTTCGCGCCCCGGTATACGGGGAAGTCTACGAAGCGGCCGACCGCCAGCAACGATACCGGCACTCCGGAAGGGCCCCTCGGGACGGGTGCCCGGCCGGAAGGTAGCGTTCGCACGGATCACGAAAGAGCAGCCTCGGGAACGCGGTCGTCGTGCGGTGCGTTCACGGGGTGGAAGCTCACGTCGGACTGCCGTAGTCACCTAGGGGAAGACGCTCTTTTGATGCCCGATCGCAGCCTGCGACTCCTCACGTTCCCGCCGCGCCCGGTCCAGGGAGGCGAGCGTGGCGCCGCACTGCTGCGGGAGCGTCCGGCCTGGCCCCCGGCGCAGACCCCACGGGGTGGCCCCGACGGCTCCGGGCAGGGCGGCACGGGGCACGGCGGCTCCGGGGCGGGCGGTTCCGGGCAGGGCAGCGGTTCCGGCGTGGGTGGTTCCGGGCAGGGCGGTTCCGGGCAGGGCAGCGGTTCCGGCGTGGGTGGTTCCGGGCAGGGCGGTT
>NZ_JBEZBT010000045.1:0-28869 GCF_040647235.1 Streptomyces sp. NPDC042638 | reverse complement strand
TCCGGTCAGAGCGGTTCCGGGCAGGGCGGTTCCGGGCGAGACGGCGGGCGGCAGGACGACAATCCGTTCGCGCCGCCGCCGGAGGGTGCGCCGGACCGGCCGTGGCAGCCGCGTCATCCCGGTGGCTCACCGGGGCACCGTCCCGGTCACGGGCATGGTCCCGGGCAGGGGCATGGTCCCGGGCAGGGGCAGGGGCAGCCGGGTGTCGGTCAGGGGCACGGGCAGGCTCCCGGGGGCGCTCAGGGGCCCGGCGGCGGTGAAGGGCCCGGCGGCGGGGCGCCCTGGGGCGGTCAGTGGAGCGACCGGCAGCCCGGACGCTCCCCCGGCGGCTTCGGCGAGCGGCCGGGCGGCGGCCCGCAGGGGCCCGGCGGTCCGGCCGGCCCCGGCATGCGCTGGGATCCGACGGACCCGGCGCAGCGCCGCGCGCGGTACGCACTGCTCTCCGGCATGTGGTCGGTCTTCTTCGTCCTGTTCAGCTGGCCGTACGTGGCCCTGTTGCTGGGCGCGCTGGCCCTGTACTGGGGCAGCAGCGCGCTGCGCGCCAAGCCGCGCCGCCCGGCCCCGGACGCCTCGGCGAACCCGGCGGGTGCGGCGAACCCGACGGCTCCTGCGGCTCCGGCCGGCCGTCCCCAGACGACAGCGGCCGTCGGCGGCCTGATCACCGCCTCCCTGGCCCTGGTCCTGGTCGCCTCGACCTTCACCGTCCAGCTGGTCTACCGCGACTACTACACCTGCGTCAGCGACGCCCTCACCCACGAGGCGAAACAGTCCTGCAACACCCTGCTGCCGCGGGAACTGCGCGGCGTCCTGGGCACGCAGAACGGCTGAGGCCGCTCACTCGGCGGAGTCCGGCCGGGCGTCAGAACGCGGGTCGGAGCGGGGACCGGGCCGGGGCTCCTGCCGGATCCCGCCGTCGGTCCCCGGCCGGATCCCGCCGTCGGTCCCCGGCCGGGTCCCGCCGTCCGTGCCCGGCCGGGTCCCGTCGTGGGGCTTCGGGCGGGGCTCCGGAGTCGGCCAGGGGGCGGGGTCGGCGGCGTCCCGGGACGCGGCCTCCTTCAGGGCCGCCCAGCGGGAGGCGCGGGCGACGTCGTCGTGCCATTCGCCGCGGAAGGGCTCGGCGAACGGGGTCGGGAACGGGTCCTCGGCGGGGACGAAGTCGTACAGGTCCTCCTCCGCGACTTCGGCCGTCCCGACGGTGGCCGCCGTTCGCGCGGGCGCCGGTGTCCTGCCCTTGGGCGCCTTCTTCTCCTTGCCGACGCCCTTGGCCTTGCCCCTGGCCCCGGAGCCGGTCCCGTCCGCGGCGCCGTCGGCCGCGTCCGCCCCCTGACCCGACGCGCCCTCGCCCGCCGCTGCCTCGGCGAGCGCCTGCACCCCGCCGGTCCGCACCGCCGCGTCCCCCCCGCCCCCCGCGTCCGACCCGTCCGACCCGTCCGCTTCCGGGACCGGAGCCGCCGCGACCGCAGGACCCGCCTGCTCGGCGTTCGCCGGCTCCCCCGCCTTCGCCGCGGCCGTCGGCGGCACCGCCGCCGTGCCGCCCTTCACCCCGTCGCCGCCCTTCGCCCCCTGCCCGGCCGCGGTGCCCGCTCCCGTCGCCTGCACCGGGACGCCGCCGCGGCGCGCGCGCCGGCGGCGCAGCCGCCAGGCCCGCGCGACCAGCGCCACCGGCAGCGCGAACACCAGCGTCCAGGCCCCGGCCGCTCCGCCGGTCCGCCACCACAGCGGGCCGAGCCGAGCCAGCGCGGCCACACCCAGCGAGCCGCCCGCCGCAAAGGCGAGCAGGGCCAGCGCCGCCGCGCAGACCGCGGCCGTCAGCAGGACCACGCCGGCGGTCCCGGCGGCCGACCAGCGGGCCCGCGCCCGCTCCCCGGTCCTGGGCCGCCGTACGGCCGCCCGCGCCACGAACCACCCCGCCGTCATCCCGGCCACCGCCGGCACCAGCCCCGCCGCCCAGTTCTGCGGCGTACCGGCGCCGGGGTCCGGCACCGCGGCCAGCAACGGGAACGGCGGCAGCAGCGGGGCGGGATGGGACGCGAGCGGACCGACCGGATGCCCGGTGCCGAGGTCGAAGCCGGCGCCGAGCGCGTAGGACGCGGCCCACACCGCGGCGTTGGGGATCAGCGCCACGCCGAGCAGCAGTACGGCGAACCGTCCCGTCCAGCCCGCCGTCATCTGCAGGAACGACGCCCGCGCCGGCTCGCCGTGCCACACCAGCGACGCCCCGACCAGCAGGGCCCCGCCCCCGAGGAGCACCGCCGTCGCGGCACCGGTGGCCCGTACGGCCGCACCCAGCCGGGCCCGTTCGTCCCCGCCGAACACCAGTCGCCGCACCGGGCCCGGCAGCACCTCCAGCACGCTCAGCAGGGGCTCGCGCGGACAGCCGTACGCCGACCACACCCCGGCACCGGCCGCGCCCGTCACCACCACCGGCAGACACACCGTCACCCACGTCCACTCCGGGCGCAGTTCACCGCCGGAGCAGTACAGCACCGCGGCGGCGCCGACACCCAGATAGCCGAGGACCACGCCCGTCCACGCGGTACGAGCCGGCACCGGTGGCGGGCCGTCCGGCTCGGCGGACGCGTCGGCGGCGTCCCGTGCCGCCCGGTACACCAGCCACACCGGCAGGGTGAGCAGCAGCAGCGGGGTGACGCCGACGGGCATCGGTACGCCGGAGAGCGTGTCGGTGCGGACCAGTTCGACACCGTGCGCCAGCAGCCACAGGGCCGCGGCGACGTGCAGCGCCCCGCCCGGTCCGCTGTCCGGATACGGCGAGCTGACCCACAGCACCATGACGACCACGGCGAGGGCACCGAGGCCCAGCCCGGCCGCGACGGCGCCGCCCAGCAGGCTCGCGCCGAGTCCGGGCGAGCGGTCGCGCAGCCTTGAGCGCAGGGGCGACAACGACGAGCGGCGGGCGGTCATCTGGATCACCCCGCCATGCTCCCAACGACACGCGCTTTCCCGGCGTAACAGGCGAACCCCCGAAGTGTCGCTCAATATATGTTTATGTTCTTTTTCGCACGAAAGGGCGCATGGTGACGACGACGCAGCCTTCAGCCAGCCCGCCGCCACCGCCGGGTAAACGCCGACGCCTGGGCCGCTCACGCCCGCTGACGTCGGCTCAGAGAACGCCCGGCCGGTCCGGCCCGGTCACCACAACGGAGGAACCGGAGCAACACGCCGCCGCGTCCGTCGCGTCCGGCCGTCCCGATCCCCTGACGCCCGCTCAGGCATTCGACGCCCTCTACGCGTTCTGCGCCCCCGCCCTCGTACGCCAGGCCTATCTGCTCACCGGGCGCCGGGAGCTGGCCCGCGAGGCCGTGGAGCGGGCCTTCCAGCTGGCCTGGCAGCGCTGGCCGGAGGTGGCCCGGGACCGGGATCCGGCCGGCTGGGTGCGGGCGGTGGCGTACGACTGCGCGCTCTCCCCCTGGCACCGCTTCCGTCCCCGGTACCGGTCGCCGGAACCCCCGCCCGCCGACCCCGCCGACCGGGAACTGCTGCACGTGCTGCTCACGCTGCCGCCGTCGTACCGGCGCACGCTCGTCCTGTACGACGGTGTGGGCCTGGACCTGCCGGAGACGGCGGCGGAGACGGAGGCGAGCACCCCGGCCGCGGCGAACCGGCTCACCCATGCGCGGAAGGTGGTGGCAGCGCGGGTGCCGGAGCTGGCCGATCCCGGCAGGCTGCACACCCGGCTGCTCGAACTCGCCTCGGCCGAGCGGCTGAGCGCGGCCAGGCCGCCGATCGTACGGACCGGCTGTGAGCGCCGGAACGTCTTCTGGACCCGGGCGGCCATCGCGTTCACGGTGACGATCGTCGGCGCGACGACGCTCACGCTGAGGACGGCACCGACGCGGTACGAGGCACCGGTGGCCCCGGCCCAGGCGGTACACGGTGTTCCGCCGCCCGTCGGACTGGGCCCGCTGTCGCGCGAGGACCAGGAGCTGCGGGCGAAGTTGCGGCAGGCGGAGACCAGTGGCCCGGAAAGGCTGGCACCGGAACCGGGGTGAGCCGTACGGCGCCCCCCGCCGGCACGGCGCCCCGCCGACACGCCGACACGCCGACACGCCGTCACGGCGACACGCTGTCACGGCGACACGCGGTGTGCCCGCGCCCGAGTCTTCGGCGTCCCGATCGGCCCGTACAGCCGGTAGGCCCGCCCCCACCGCGGGGAGCGGGCCTACCGAGCTGGAGTCGGGAAACTCAGGCGCCCAGGATCTCGCGGGCGAGCTTCGCCGTCTCGGTCGGGGTCTTGCCGACCTTGACGCCCGCGGCCTCCAGGGCCTCCTTCTTGGCCTGTGCGGTGCCGGAGGAGCCGGAGACGATGGCGCCGGCGTGCCCCATGGTCTTGCCCTCGGGCGCGGTGAAGCCCGCGACGTAACCGACGACCGGCTTGGTCACGTTCTCCTTGATGAAGGCCGCGGCCCGCTCCTCGGCGTCGCCGCCGATCTCACCGATCATCACGATCAGGTCGGTGTCGGGGTCGTCCTGGAAGGCGGCCAGCGCGTCGATGTGCGTGGTGCCGATGATCGGGTCGCCACCGATGCCGACGGCGGTGGAGAAGCCGATGTCCCGCAGCTCGTACATCATCTGGTACGTCAGCGTGCCGGACTTCGACACCAGGCCGATACGGCCCGGCTTGGTGATGTCGCCCGGGATGATGCCGACGTTCGACTGGCCCGGGGTGATGATGCCGGGGCAGTTCGGGCCGATGATGCGGGTCTTGTTGCCCTTCTTGCCGGCGTACGCCCAGAAGGACGCCGAGTCGTGCACGGCGATGCCCTCGGTGATGACGACGGCCAGGGGGATCTCGGCGTCGATGGCCTCGACGACCGCGTCCTTGGTGAACTTCTCCGGCACGAAGATGACGGAGACGTTGGCGCCGGTCTTCTCGACGGCTTCCTTGACGGTGCCGAAGACCGGTACCTCGGTGCCTTCGAAGTCCACGGTCTGACCCGCCTTGCGCGGGTTGACGCCGCCCACGACGTTGGTGCCGTCACCCAGCATGAGCTTGGTGTGCTTCATGCCGGTGGCACCGGTCATGCCCTGGACGATGACCTTGCTGTCCTTGTTGAGCCAGATAGCCATGGTGTGTTGGTGTCCTCGTCCTGAGTGCTTACTTGGCGGCGTGGGCCAGCTCGGCGGCCTTGTCGGCCGCGCCGTCCATGGTGTCGACGCGCTGCACCAGCGGGTGGTTGGCGTCCGTGAGGATCTTGCGGCCGAGCTCGGCGTTGTTGCCGTCGAGACGGACGACGAGCGGCTTCTCGACCTTCTCGCCGCGGTCCTCGAGGAGCTTCAGGGCCTGCACGATGCCGTTGGCGACCTCGTCGCAGGCGGTGATGCCACCGAAGACGTTCACGAAGACGGACTTGACGTCCGGGTCGCCCAGGATGATCTCCAGGCCGTTCGCCATGACCTGGGCGGAGGCGCCACCGCCGATGTCCAGGAAGTTGGCGGGCTTGACGTTGCCGTGCTGCTCACCGGCGTACGCGACGACGTCCAGGGTGCTCATGACGAGACCGGCGCCGTTGCCGATGATGCCGACCTCGCCGTCGAGCTTGACGTAGTTGAGGCCCTTCTCCTTGGCAGCGGCCTCGAGCGGGTTGGCCGCGGCCTTGTCGTGGAGCTCGTCCCAGTCGTGGCGGAACTCGGCGTTGTCGTCGAGCGACACCTTGCCGTCCAGGGCGAGGACCTCACCGGAGGCGACCTTCGCCAGCGGGTTGACCTCGACGAGGAGGGCGTCCGACTTGATGAAGGTGTCCCACAGCTTGACCAGGACGTTGACGACCTTGTCCGCGACCTCGGCCGGGAACTTGGCGGCCTCGACGATCTCGCGGGCCTTGGCCTCGTCCACACCGTCGATCGCGTCGATCGGCGTCTTGGCGACGGCCTCCGGACGGGTGGCCGCCACCTCCTCGATCTCCATGCCGCCCTCGACGGAGGCGATGGAGAGGAAGGTGCGGTTGGCACGGTCGAGGAGGAAGGAGACGTAGTACTCCTCGAGGATCTCCGGGGCGGTCTCGGCGATCATCACCTTGTGGACCGTGTGGCCCTTGATGTCCATGCCGAGGATGTCCGTCGCCCGGGCGACGGCCTCGTCCGCGGAGGCGGCCAGCTTGACGCCACCGGCCTTACCGCGACCACCGACCTTCACCTGCGCCTTGACGACAGACTTGCCGCCCAGCCGCTCGGTGATCTCGCGCGCCGCCTCAGGCGTGTCGATGACTTCACCGGCCAGCACCGGTACATCGTGCTTGGCGAAGAGGTCCCTCGCCTGGTACTCGAACAGGTCCACGCGCTTCCGTCCCTATCAGTGATCTCGCGGTTCGTTGGATGCGTGGGCGTGCCGCGAAGGGCAACGTGACGTCCGCTGTCACTAGGGAAGCGCACACGGTGTCCGAGCGCGCGGCATGTCCGTCTCGCAGGTTATCTCTGCTTGCGGGGGCCCTCTAAATCACGGGTCACACCTGAGCGGTGATACCTGTCACATGATGCCGGTTTTCCTGGCACAGCGTGCCGTTCCATGGGTGCCCTCGCGTGCTCACGGGCGGTTCCGCGAGGCCTCACCGGGCTGGGGTGGACCCGGTGAGACCCCCTGACGCCCCGGGCCGGCCCCGGAGCCGGGGCGCTTGGTCCCCACCCCAATGGGGACCACCGACCCCCTCCACGAGGCTTTCCGCCCGGACGGACCGATGGCGTTCGGTCACCCGGGCACGGCCACCCCGCGGAGCTGTCCGCGCCGCTCACTCGCCCTACCGAGTGCCCACGTCCGCTCGCGCTCACGCGGGCCCGGCCTCACGCCGTCTCCGGTATCGGCAGGGGCCGCTTCTCCAGCGCGGCGGCCATCACCTCGGGAAACAGGTCGGGCGTACAGGCGAAGGCCGGGGCGCCGAGCGCGGCGAGCGCCGCCGCGTGCTCCCGGTCGAACGCGGGCGCCCCCTCGTCCGACAGCGCGAGCAGCGCCACGAACTGCACCCCGGACGCCTTCATCGCCGCGACCCGCCTGAGCATCTCCTCACGGATGCCGCCCTCGTAGAGGTCGCTGATCAGCACGACGACGGTCTCGGCCGGCCGCGTGATCCGTCCCTGGCAGTAGGCGAGCGCCCGGTTGATGTCCGTGCCGCCGCCGAGCTGGGTGCCGAAGAGCACGTCGACGGGATCGTCCAGCTGGTCGGTGAGGTCGACGACCGCCGTGTCGAAGACGACCAGCCGGGTGCGGATCGACCGCATGGAGGCGAGGACCGCCCCGAACACCGACGCGTACACCACGGATGCCGCCATCGACCCGGACTGGTCGACGCAGAGCACGACCTCCTTCCGCACCGACCGCGCGGCCCGCCCGTAGCCGACGAGCCGTTCCGGTACGACCGTGCGGTACTCGGGCAGGTAGTGCTTGAAGTTGGCCGCGACGGTGCGGTTCCAGTCGATGTCCTGGTGACGGGGGCGCTGGACGCGCGCGCTGCGGTCCAGGGCGCCGGCGAGGGTCGCCCGGGTGCGGGTGGCGAGCCGTCTCTCCAGGTCCTCGACCACCTTGCGGACGACCGCGCGTGCCGTCTCCCGCGTGGTCTCCGGCATCGCCTTGTGCAGCGAGAGCAGCGTGCCGACCAGGTGCACGTCGGGTTCCACCGCCTGCAGCATCTCCGGCTCCAGCAGCAGGGAGGCGAGGCCCAGCCGGTCGATGGCGTCGCGCTGCATGACCTGGACGACGGACGACGGGAAGTACCCGCGGATGTCCCCCAGCCAGCGCGCGACGGACGGCGCCGAGGCGCCGAGCCCCGCCGACCGGTCCCGGCCCGGCTGGGCCTTGTCGCTTCTGCCGTAGAGCGCGGCGAGCGTGCCGTCCATGGCCGCGTCCCGGCCGGACAGGGTGTACCCGGTACCGTCCGCCTGGTCGCCGCCGAGCACCAGCCGCCAGCGCCGCAGCCGCTCCCGTGCCGGGTCGGGTCCCTGCGCCGGTACCGGCCCGGCCGTCGTGTGTGTCATGTGCCCACCCTCGCGAGGCTGTCCTTGTCATGAACCGCGCTGTTGTGAACTCGGCCGCCGTGGACTGCGCTGTCGTGAACCGCGCTGCCGTGGGACGTGTCGTACGGCGTGCCGCGCGTCGTGCCGTGCGTTCCGTCCCGGGTTCCGCCGTACGGCGTGCCGCGCGTCGTGCCGTGGTCCGTGTCCGGGCCGAGCAGCAGCCGCAGCACCGGCAGGACGGCGTCGGCGCGTGCGGTGTCCGGTTCGGCGGCGAAGCCGGGGACCGCGGCTCCGCGGGCGGCTGCCCCGTCGGACCGGTCACCGGGGCCGCGCCGGACCAGTTCGCCGAGCGTTCTGCGCACCCCCGGCTCATACGCCGCGAAGGTGCGCCGCAGCAGTGGCAGGACGTCCGTGAACGCCTCCGCCCGCACCCCGGTCAGCCAGGTGTCGAGCAGACCGAGCAGCCGCTCGTCGTGCACCAGCAGCAGTCCGCCCCCGTCGCCGGCGAAACCCTCGATCCAGGCCGCGGCAGCGTTGGGCGGCGTGCCCGGCGACAGCGCGAGCCCCATCAGCCGGGCCGCCTCCTCGGGCCGCAGCGCACCGTCGTCCAGCAGCAGCCGCACGGCCCGCCCCCGGATGACACCGGGCGCGGTGTCCCGCAGCGACAGCAGCCGCAGCACGGCCCGCCACCGCTCCCGCAGCCCGTCGGCGCCGTCGGCGCCGCCGGGCCCGCCGTGGCTCGCGTGGCCGCTGTGTCCGGCCGGGTGCCGGCGCGCGCCGTCCCCGGACGCACCGGTGCCGTGCGCGGTGCCGTCCGCGGTACCCCCCGCCGGCACCTCGGCCAGGCTTTCCGTCAGCAGGCCCACCGCCGTGTGCACGGCGTCCACATGGCCGCGCATCTCCTCCGCCGCGTCGGCGTCGAGCGCGACGCAGGCCGGGGGCAGGCCGACGAAGACGCGCTCGGCGAGGCCCGCGGCGACCTCGGCGAGCGCGCCGGTGTCGGTGCCGCGCACATCGCCGTAGCGCAGCGAACGGACCAGGGCGGGCAGCGCCTGGGCGAGGTGGCCGACGTCCGTGTCGAGGGCGGCCCGGTCGGCGAGCACCCGCATGACCACGGGCAGCGCCTCCGGAAGTCCTGCCAGCAGACAGTGCTCGGCGAGCGCGGTGACGTCGGCGAGGGAGCGCGCGGCCGTCGCGTCCGCCTCGGCCTTGGCCCGGGCCGCCGTGTGCACGGTCGTCCCCCACACACCCGCTTCGGCGACCCGCACCGACAGCTCGGGCTCCCAGCACAGCCGCCAGGTCTCCCGGAAGGTGCCCGTGCTCCCCCGGGACCGGGCCGGCTCGCCCCAGCCGACGCCGAGCAGCCGCAGTCGGTGCAGCAGCCTGCTGCGCCCGGCGTCGGTGTCGCCGCGCAGGTCCAGCTCCAGCTCGCGCTCCAGCGCCTCGGGCCTGAGCCGCAGCGAGCGCTGCTGCCGGGCCAGGTCGCGCTGCAACGGCACCGCCGGCGCCGACTCCGGGACCTCGCCCAGGACGTCCCCGACCACCAGCCGGTCGTGCACCAGCGCCAGCGGAACGTCGGAGCCCTCGCACAGCACCGCGCGCACCGCGTCGGTGGTCTCGCCCAGGCCGGGCAGCGGGCGGCCCCGCAGCGCCGCCAGGGTCTCCGCGAGCCGTACGGCCTCGATGACGTGCGCGGAGGAGACGATCCGGTCCTCCGCGCGCAGCAGCCGGGCCACCTTGGTCAGCCATCGCTCGACCGGCCGGTCGGGGGCGTGGAACAGGTGTCCGTACCAGCCGGGCGAGTCGATGCCCGCGCCGTATCCGCCGGCCCGGGCCAGCCTGCGGTGCGTCCACGGCACCCAGGTCAGGTCCGTCCTGGTCCTGGGCAGTCCCCGGAGCAGTGCCCGGTCGGCGGTGACGGTGGTCTTCTGGCGCAGCGCGGGCACGTGCCAGGCACCGCACACCACGGCCACGGCGCTCCCGAACTCCTTGCGCGCCTCCCGCAGCCGCAGCCGCATGTACGCCTCGCGGACGAGGTCCCGCCTGCGCCCGCCGGCGCCGTACCGCTCACGCAGCGCGCCCATGGCCTCCGCCACCGCGGCGAAGGGCGCGAGGGGATCGCGCGCGCCCGGCCCCCGGTGTTCGACGACGTCCTCCCACCAGCGCTCGGGGTCGTCGTACCCGGCCGCCTCGGCGAGCACGGCGAGGGGGTCGACACGGACCTGTTCACCGCCGGTGGTAGACGCGGCCTCCCGGCCGCCCGCCCCGTCCCCGGACCCAGCCCCGGCTCCGGCCCCAGTCCCGCCTCCGGCCCCGGCAGCGACTCCGGCTCCCCCTCCGGCCCCGGCAGCGACTCCGGCTCCCCCTCCGGCCCCGGCAGCGACTCCCACTCCGGCTTCGGACCCATGGGCGTTCTCCCCGTCACGGCCCCCGCACCCACGGACGTCCGCCCCGCCTCCGGTCCCCGCCTCGCAGCCGACCTCTCCGTCGCCACCCCCCGGTCCGCCGGCGCCCGGCCCACCGACATCCGCCCTGCCCCCAACCCCGGCCCCGGCCGTAACCTGGCGGGCATCACCCCCGTCGCCGCCCCCGGGACCGTTCTCGGGACTGCTCCCGGGACCCGGCTCGCGTGGTCGCTCGTCCGACCACGCCAGCGTGTGCGTGGCCGGCAGGTCGATGAAGCGGGCCGGGACCCCCTGTTCCAGGGCCCATCGGATGGCCACCCACTCGGGGCTGAACTCGGCGAACGGCCAGAAGGCCGAGCGGCCGGGCTCGTCCACGGCGTGCGCGAGCAGGGCGACCGGGGGCCGCAGGCCGGGGTCGGCGGCCAGCGGGATCAGCGCGTCGGCCTCGGGTGGGCCCTCGATCAGGACGACGGCGGGACGCGCGGCCTCCAGCGCGGCCCGCACCGCACGCGCGGAACCGGGCCCGTGGTGCCGTACACCGAGGAGCAGCGGTCCGGCGTCGTACACCGTGCTCCCGCCGGTGCCGGTCATGCGCTCACCTCGCGGCAGGCACGGTAGAAGTCGGTCCAGCCCTCGCGCTCGCGGACGACCGTCTCCAGGTACTCCTGCCAGATGACCCGGTCGGCCGCCGGGTCGCGGACGACGGCGCCGAGGATGCCGGCGGCGACGTCTCCCGGGCGCAGCACGCCGTCACCGAAGTGGGTGGCGAGCGCGAGGCCACCCGCGACGACGGAGATCGCCTCCGCCGTGGACAGCGTGCCGCTGGGCGACTTCAGCTTCGTACGGCCGTCGGCGGTGATGCCGTCGCGCAGCTCGCGGAAGACGGTGACGACCCGGCGGATCTCCTCGATGCCGTCGGGCGCGGCCGGCAGTTCCAGGGAGCGGCCGAGCTGCTCGACCCGGCGGGTGACGATGTCGACCTCGGCGTCGGCGCTCTCCGGCAGCGGAAGCACCACGGTGTTGAAGCGGCGGCGCAGGGCGCTGGAGAGTTCGTTTACCCCGCGGTCGCGGTCGTTGGCGGTGGCGATGAGGTTGAAGCCGCGGACCGCCTGGACCTCCTCCCCCAGCTCCGGGATGGGCAGGGTCTTCTCGGACAGGATCGTGATCAGCGTGTCCTGCACGTCGGCCGGGATGCGGGTCAGCTCCTCCAGACGGGCCGTCATGCCCTCGGCCATGGCGCGCATGACGGGGCTGGGCACGAGGGCGTCGCGGCTCGGGCCGTGGGCGAGGAGCTGCGCGTAGTTCCAGCCGTAGCGGATCGCCTCTTCCGGCGTGCCGGCCGTGCCCTGCACCAGCAGCGTCGAGTCACCGCTGACGGCGGCGGCCAGGTGTTCCGACACCCAGGTCTTGGCGGTGCCGGGCACGCCGAGCAGGAGCAGGGCGCGATCGGTCGCGAGCGTGGTGACGGCGACTTCGACGATGCGGCGCGGCCCCACGTATTTGGGTGTGATCAGCGTGCCGTCCGGCAGGGTGCCGCCGAGCAGGTACGTCGCCACCGCCCACGGCGACAGCTTCCAGCGGGCCGGGCGCGGGCGGTCGTCCTGGGCGGCCAGCGCGGCGAGTTCAGCGGCGAAGGCGTGCTCGGCGTGCGGTCGCAACACCTGTGCGTTTCCTGCGCGGTCGGTCCCGGCGGTCGTCGGTCCCACGGACACAGTCATGGCTGAGGCCCCCTCCAGCTCGGCCGGTTCGGATCTGGCACCAACCGTGCACCACGCCACTGACAATCGCTCTGACCTGCGCACACACGCTCGCCCGGCCGATTGTCAGTGGCGGGACCTACCGTCGGTGGCATGACTGAGCAGGGGGTGCGCTGGACGGCGGACCAGGTGCTGGCACTGGCGCCTGACGCCACGTCACGTACGGCGGGGAGCAGACTCGGCGCGGCCGGGCCGTGGTCCGGGACGGGGAGTGGGGAGGGGTCGGTGTGGGGGCTGTGCAAGGGCAGCGGCAGCACGCCGTACCGGACGGTGGTGGACCTGGCCGGCCCGGCCGGCCCTGCCTACCGGTGCAGTTGCCCGAGCCGTAAGTTCCCGTGCAAGCACGCGCTCGGCCTGCTCCTGCTGTGGACGGGCGACGACGGCGCGGTGCCGGCCGGCGGGCAGCCGCCGGACTGGGCCGGGCAGTGGCTCGCGGACCGGCGCGGACACGGCGGTGGCAAAGGGGCCCGGGAGGAGGGGGGTTCGGGCACGGGCCGTGCCGATCCCGAGGCGGCCCGGCGGCGGGCCGAGCGCCGGGCCGAGCGGGTCACGGCGGGCGCGACCGAACTGGAGCAACGCCTGTCGGACCTGCTGCGCGGCGGCCTGGCCACGGCCGAGCGAGCGGGGTACGGGCTGTGGGAGGAGACGGCGGCCCGCATGGTCGACGCCCAGGCGCCCGGGCTTGCCGCCCGGGTGAGGGAGTTGGGCGCGATCCCGGCGTCCGGCGCGGGCTGGCCGGCGCGGCTGCTGGAGGAGTGCGCGCTGCTGCACCTTCTCGACCAGGGCTGGCTGCGCCGTGACCGGCTGCCGGACGCCCTCGCGGCCACGGTCCGTTCCCGGCTCGGTCTGCCCACCGCGCCGGACGGGCCGCCGGTGCGTGACCACTGGCTGGTCCTCGCCCAGTACGACGCGGTGGACCCGAAACTGACGACACGCCGGATATGGCTGCACGGCGCCGGGACCGGCCGGACCCGGCTGCTGCTGTCCTACGGTGCGGCGGGCCGGGCACCGGAACTGTCCCTGCCGGTCGGCCTGGCCCTGGAGGCCGAGCTGTCGCCGTACCCGGGCGCCGGCCAGTCCCGGGCGGCCTTGGTCGAGCGGTTCGCCGAGCCGGCCCCGGCCCCGGCCGTGTTCCGCCCGCCGGGCGTGACCACCGCCGAGGCGACGTCCCGGTACGGCGAGGCGCTGCGCGAGGACCCCTGGCTGGAGTCGGTCCCGGTGACCCTGGGCCGGGTGGTACCGGTCCCGGACGGCGACCGGTGGCAGCTGGCCGACGCGGACACGGACGCGGCCCTGCCGCTGGCCGCCCGTTCCCGGCCGGGCGTTTGGCGGCTGGTCGCGCTGTCCGGCGGCGCCCCCGTCACGGTCTTCGGCGAGTGCGGGCACCGCGGCTTCACCCCGCTCACGGCCTGGCCGGAGGGTGCGGGCGAGGTGGTGCCACTGTGCTGACCGGCCGTACGGACCCGTACGCGCAGACAGGGCAGACAGGGCAGGCGGGGCAGACAGGAAGGGAAGGGAACACGATGAACGGGGCGACGGGATGAGCGGGGCACCGGCCGGCGGGCACACCACGACGCCGGGAAGCGCCTGGGAGGAACTGGTCACCACCGCGCTGCTCGGCACCGACCGGCGCGCCCCGGCGCACGCCGTGCCCGGCCGCGCGGCCCCGCTCGCGCTGCTCGACGCGGCCGCCGTGGCGACCGTGCGGCGCCGGGCCGGGCTGCGGCCCGCGCGGCCGGCAGCCCGGCCCGAGCGGGCGCCTGCCGACCCGCGCCCGGCGCTGCCCGCGCCGGCGGCACGCCGGCTCACCACGTTGCTGGCCGACCGGTCCGGCGGCGCGGGCGGCGGCCGGCGGGGCAGCTCCCCGGATCTCATGGAACTGCTCCCGCAGTGGCTCGCGGCGGCCAACGCGCACGGGTACGCGGCGCCCCCGCAGGCCCTGCCCGCGCTGCTGGACGCGGCCCGGGGCCGTACGGACCTGCGCCCGGCGGCGCTGGCGTTCGCGGGCCCGCGCGCGCTGTGGCTGGCGCGGCTGAACCCGGACTGGCGGTTCGCCCTGCGCGCGACCCCCGGGGGCGGCGCGACGCTGCCCGATCCGGAGGACGCCGAGGCGGTGCTCCGGCTGTGGCGGGAGGGGCTGTTCGCCGAGCGGGCGGCGCTGCTGGGCGCACTGCGTACCCGTACCCCCGCGCTGGGGCGTGAGCTGCTGGCGTCGACGTGGGCGACGGAGCGGGCGGAGGACCGTCTGATGTTCCTCGACTCGCTGCGCGCAGGTCTGTCGGACGCGGACGAGACCTTCCTGGACCAGGCGTTGGGCGACCGCAGCCGCAATGTCCGGGCGACGGCGGCGGAACTGCTGTCGGCGCTGCCGGATTCGGCGCTGGCCGAGCGCATGGCCGTACGTGCCACGGCGTGTGTGGCCCTGGACCGCACGGGGGATGCGCCGGCGATCGCCGTGGAGGCGCCACTGGAATGCGATCCCGGTATGGAACGGGACGGCGTCGTGGCCACACCGCCGGCGGGCCGGGGGGAACGGTCCTGGTGGCTGGGGCAGTTGGTGGAGGCCGCCCCGCTCGGCACCTGGCCGGGGCGGCTCGGCGGGCGGACGGCCGAGGAGATCGTGGCGCTGCCGGTGGCGGACGGCTGGCAGGGCGAGCTGCACGGGGCCTGGTGCCGGGCGGCGGTGCGGCAGCGGGACGCCGCATGGTCACGGGCCTTGCTCGGCTCACCCTCGGCACCGGAGGCGGGTGGTCCGGGCGCGGTGTCGCTGGCGGAGCGGGCGAAGCTGCTGGCCGCACTGGAGCCGTCCGAACGGGCCGCGTGGGTCGCGGGGTTCATCGCCACGCACGGCCTGTCGGAGGCGTTCCAGCTGCTCGGGGTGTGTGCGGTGCCGTGGGCTGCACCGCTCGGCCGGGCGGTGGTGGACGCCCTCAACATCGCCCGGGACGCGGGCAGTTATCCGTGGAGCTTCAGCGGGGTGATGGGGCTGGCGGAGCGCTGCCTGGACCCGGCGGAGACCGTGCGCCTGGAGGCGCTGCTGGCGATACCCGACGAGCGGGAGGACGCCGCGCCGGGTGCCGGCGGGTACTGGGCTGAGGCGTTCCAGCGGCTGGTCACCACGCTGCGGCTGCGGGCGGCGATGACGCGGGAGCTGACACCGCCCGCGCCACCCGCCGAGCCGCCCCGGGAAGCGGCTCAGCCTCCGGACGCGGCCGGCTGACGGACGTTCTCCCGGACCCACTCCACGATCGACGTGGTCGTCGCCCCCGGGGTGAAGATCGCCGCGACGCCCTTCTCCTTCAGCGGCGGGATGTCCTCCTCCGGGATGATGCCGCCGCCGAAGACCAGGATGTCCTCGGCCTCCCGCTCCTTGAGCAGGTCGATGACCGCGGCGAACAGCGTGTTGTGGGCGCCGGAGAGGATGGACAGTCCGATCGCGTCGGCGTCCTCCTGGATGGCGGTGCCGACGATCTGTTCCGGCGTCTGGTGGAGTCCGGTGTAGATGACCTCCATGCCGGCGTCGCGCAGTGCGCGCGCGATGACCTTGGCCCCACGGTCGTGGCCGTCGAGCCCCGGCTTGGCGACCACCACGCGGATCGGACCGGCTGCCACACCCATCACTGCCTCCATCATGCGACCACGGAAGCGATCGCTTCCGTCCGTATCGACAAGTACCGCACTTTTGGCGCGTTCCGCCAGCGTCGCGAAGTGAACGAACGTTATCTCCAGCATCCCGCAACGAGCAGTTTTACGGAGCGCGGCGAGGGGGAAATCACATGGTGGGACATGAGGGCACACGGGGGACCGAGCCGTCCGCCGGCGTGCCGACAGGAGGTCGGCCATGAAGGTCACCGGGGTGTTGCCGCCGCTCTTTCTCCCGCTGTGCCGCCGCCTGTGGCCCGGCAGACTGGCCGGACTGTCCATGACCCTGCTCCGGGCCACGGCCCTGGAGGCCGCGATCCTGGCCGGTCACCTCCTGCTCTACCCGACCGGTCTGATCCAGGAGCGCCGCTGCGCCGACCTGCCCGTCACCGACGGTACGGCCCGGCTGCCGGTCCGCCACGGCCCGCCGGTCGTGCTGCTGCACGGCTTCATCGACAACCGCTCGGTGTTCGTCCTGCTGCGCCGCGCCCTCGCACAGCACGGCCGACAGCGCGTCGAATCACTCAACTACTCTCCGTTGACCTGTGACATACGCATCGCCGCCGAACTGCTCGGCCGGCACATCGAGGAGATCTGCGAGCGCACCGGCAGCACCCGGGTCGACATCGTGGGCCACAGCCTCGGCGGCCTGATCGCGCGCTACTACGTCCAGTGCCTCGGCGGTGACCTGCGAGTACGCACGCTGGTCACGCTCGGCACCCCGCACTCCGGCACCCGGGTGGCGCCGCTGGCGGACGCGCACCCGATCGTGCGGCAGATGCGGCCCGGTTCGGCGGTGATCGAGGAGCTCGCCCGGCCCGCGCCCGGCTGCCGGACCCGTTTCGTGAGCTTCTGGAGCGACCTGGACTCCCTGATGGACCCGCTGGAGTCGGCCTGCGTGGAACACCCCGACCTCGACGCGCACAACGTCCGGGTCACCGGCATCGGTCATCTCGCCCTGCCGGTGCATCCCGCCGTGGCCGCCGGTATCCGCGAGGCCCTCGACGCCCCGCACCCCGGGGAGCGGACCGGTGACGGAGTGACGGTGGCCTGAGACCGGCCGGGACGGGAGGACGGAGGACCGCGGGAGCGGCGGGCGACGAAGCGCCGGGGCCACGGGAGCGCACAGCCCGCGCACAGCCGACACATCGCCGCTCGACATCGAACATTCTTCGAACGCAAGACCAAGGTCGGGTCCGGGGGCCCCGAAACACGGCCGAATGCCCGTTTCCGGCCCGCGCGAAGCAGGCCGAAGATTGTCGCGTGCAGGTACCGCCGGGTACAGTCGCCGCACTGCTCTGGCAGCCCCTGTTGTCGAGGCGAAAGAGAAGTTGGTGAACGACCGTCACCCGTCGGGGACCATGACCACCCCGGCCCCGGCTTCCGACGCCTCCACCGCGCACTACGCGCCGTACGGGGCACAGGACGCCCACTACGACGACCTCACCACGTACGGCGGCTATGACGCCACCGGATTTCCCGGCGGTTCCGACGGCACCACGGCCTTCCACGCCGACCCGCTCTTCGGCAGTCTCCCGGGCGGCGAGCAGGCCACCGGCACGTACGACACCTCGCAGTGGCAGACCGCCACCGGCCAGACCCCGGCCTACGACCCGTACGCGGCCCAGCACGTCGCCGCCTACGACCCCGGTGTCTACGACAGCACCGGCTGGACGCTTCCCGCGCAGGCCACCGGGAACGACGTCAGCGGCCAGTGGGACACCGGCGCCTGGCAGCAGCCCGAGCAGTCCGGCACCGCCGACCCCACCCAGCAGTGGGATTGGGGCACCCAGACCTTCGACACGGGCACGTACGACGCCACACAGTGGAACTCCGCCGGGCAGACCACGCCGGCGGAACCGGGACAGGGTGGCGAACCGTTCGATCAGCAGGCCACGGCCACCTTCGAGGCGGTCGGCGACTCGCACACCTCGTTCGAGCGGCCAGCTGACGCGCAGGCGACCGCGGCCTTCGAGCAGGTGTCGTACGAGGACACCGCCTTCGGCGACCCGCCCGCCGGTGAAGGCGAGCCGGACGCCACCGGCGAACTGCCCACCGTGGACGGCCTGCTGGACGAGCAGGAAGAGATCACCCCGGCGCCGGCGCCCCGCGCGGGGTCGCGCGGCGGGGCACGCTCGCGGCGCCGTACGCCCGCCAAGCGCTCCGCACTGCTGACCGTCGCCGTACCCTCGGCCTGCGTGATGGGGGTCGCCGGGATCGCCGCCGCCTCGGTCGGCGCCCTCACCGACGACTCCGCGGACGCCACCACCACCGCCAGCGCCTCGGATGCGCACGCGGTCCAGCCGTCGGTCGCCAACAGCAAGCTGGACGCCCAGCTCAAGACGCTCTCCGCCGGCGCCACCGACTTCGCCGACCGGGCGAGCCGCACGCAGGAGCGGATCGACCTCAAGGCGCAGCAGGACCTGGAGAAGAAGAAGGCCGCCGCGGAGGCCGCGCTCAGGGAACGGCTGCGCCCCAAGTTCGTACTGCCGGTCACGCAGCACGGGCTGAGCGCCTACTTCGGCCAGGCGGGCGTCAACTGGATGTCGGTCCACACCGGCATCGACTTCCCGGTCTCCTACGGCACCACGGTGATGGCCGCCACCGACGGCACCGTCACCACCCAGTGGAACAGTGCCTACGGCAACATGCTGATCCTGACCTCGAAGGACGGCACGCAGACCTGGTACTGCCACCTGTCCAGCTACCGCGTCGCCTCCGGCGCGACCGTCAAGGCCGGCGACCCGATCGCCTACTCAGGCAACTCCGGCAACTCCACCGGCCCGCACCTGCACTTCGAGGTCCGGCCGGCGGGCGGGTCGGCGATAGACCCGCTGCCGTGGCTGCGGAGTCACGGACTGGATCCCACCTAGTCTGCCGGGGCCCCGCTCTTCAGCGGGGCCGTCCGCCGGTGGACTACAGCTTCTCCACCGGCGCGTACCGCAGCAGCAGCCGCTTCGGCTTGGTGTCACCGAAGTCGATCGTCGCCTCCGCGTTCGCACCCGTGCCCTTCACCGCGACGACCGTGCCGAGCCCGAACTGGTCGTGGGTGACCCGGTCCCCGACGGCCACCGCGACCACCGGCTTCTCCGCCGTGCGCCGCGTGGCGAACCCGGACGCGCCCGATGCCGAGGAACGCGAACGGGTCGAGGACAGCGAGGCCGCGATCCCGGACGCCGGCCCGGAGGACACGAGCGCCGCGGCCCCCGTCCGCTTCCACTCCACGTGAGTGGGCGGGATCTCCTCCAGGAAGCGGGAGGGCGGGTTGTACGACGGCTGGCCCCAGGCGCTGCGCATCGCCGACCGCGTGAGGTACAGCCGCTCCCGCGCGCGCGTGATGCCGACGTACGCCAGGCGCCGCTCCTCCTCCAGCTCCTTGGTCTGGCCGATGGCGCGCATGTGCGGGAAGACACCGTCCTCCATGCCGGTCAGGAACACGACCGGGAACTCCAGGCCCTTGGCGGTGTGCAGGGTCATCAGGGTGATGACGCCGTCGCCGTCCTCCTCGTCCGGGATCTGGTCGGAGTCGGCGACCAGCGCGACCTGCTCCAGGAAGTCGGCCAGCGTGGCCTGCTCCCCCTCTTCCCGCTCCTGCTCGAACTCCAGGGCCACGGCCGCGAGTTCCTGGAGGTTCTCGATACGGGTCTCGTCCTGGGGGTCGGTGGAGTTCTGCAACTCGGCCAGGTATCCGGTGCGCTCGAGTATGGCCTCCAGCACAGTCGCCGGGCCGGCGCCGGACTCCACGATCGTGCGCAGCTCCTCCATCAGCGTGTTGAACCGCTTGACCGCGTTGGTGGAGCGCGCGGCCATGCCGTACGCCTCGTCCACCCGCTTCAGGGCCTGCGGGAAGCTGATCTTCTCGCGCTGGGCGAGGGCGTCGATCATCGCCTCCGCGCGGTCGCCGATGCCCCGCTTGGGCACGTTGAGGATGCGGCGCATCGGCACCGAGTCCTCGGGATTGGCGAGGACGCGCAGGTAGGCGAGGACGTCACGGACCTCCTTGCGCTCGTAGAAGCGGACGCCGCCGACGACCTTGTAGGGCAGGCCGACGCGGATGAAGATCTCTTCGAAGACCCGGGACTGGGCGTTGGTGCGGTAGAAGACGGCGACGTCGCCGGCCTTCGCCTCGCCCGCGTCCGTGAGGCGGTCTATCTCGTCGGCGACGAACTGGGCCTCGTCGTGCTCGGTGTCGGCGACGTAGCCCGTGATCCGCGCACCCTGGCCGGCGTTGGTCCACAGGTTCTTCGGACGGCGGGACTCGTTGCGTTCGATGACCGCGTTGGCGGCGGTCAGGATGGTCTGCGTGGAGCGGTAGTTCTGCTCCAGCAGGATCGTGGTCGCGTCCGGGTAGTCCTCCTCGAACTGGAGGATGTTGCGGATCGTCGCGCCCCGGAAGGCGTAGATCGACTGGTCGGCGTCACCCACGACGCACAGTTCGGCGGGCGGGACGTCACTCTCGCCGGGCGGCACGTCCTCGTCGTGGTCGCCGGTGCCGACCAGTTCGCGGACGAGGGCGTACTGGGCGTGGTTGGTGTCCTGGTACTCGTCGACCAGGACGTGCCGGAAGCGGCGGCGGTAGTGCTCGGCGACGTCCGGGAAGGCGCGCAGCAGGTTGACCGTCGTCATGATCAGGTCGTCGAAGTCCAGCGCGTTCGCCTCGCGCAGCCGCGACTGGTAGAGCGCGTAGGCCTGGGCGAGGGTCTTCTCGAAGCCGTCCGTGGCCTGGGCGGCGAAGTCCTCCTCGTCGATCAGCTCGTTCTTCAGGTTGCTGACCTTGGCGCTGAAGGACTTCGGCGGGAAGCGCTTGGGGTCGAGGTCCAGGTCGCGGCAGACCAGGGCCATCAGGCGCTTGCTGTCGGCGGCGTCGTAGATCGAGAACGACGACGTGAAGCCGAGTTTCCTGCTCTCGCGACGGAGGATGCGCACGCACGCGCTGTGGAAGGTCATCACCCACATCGCGTTCGCGCGCGGGCCGACGAGCCGCTCGACGCGCTCCTTCATCTCGCCCGCGGCCTTGTTGGTGAAGGTGATCGCGAGGACCTGGCCCGGGTGCACGTCCCGCTCGGCGAGCAGGTGGGCGATGCGGTGGGTGAGCACGCGGGTCTTGCCGGAGCCGGCGCCGGCGACGATGAGCAGCGGGGAGCCGGCGTGCACGACGGCGGCGCGCTGGTTCTCGTTCAGCCCCTCCAGGAGGGCCGCCGAGTCGAGCGCGGGGCGCGGGGCCCCGTCGCGGTAGTGGGCGTCCCGGTCCGGTGGCACGTCGAACTTCCCGCCGAACAGATCGTCCGGAAGCGACTCCGGAGCGTGGTCGTCCTCGGGCGGTGGCGGGGGCTCCTCCTCGCGCCCGCGTGGGGCCTGGAGGTCCGCCAGGAAGCTGTCGTCAAAGAGGCTGCTCATCGCTCTCCGAGTCTAGGGCGCCCCACCGACAACCGGTCGCCGTCCCCCGAACATGGCCCACTTCCCGGACAGCCGATCTCCGCGCCCACGGCCTGCACCGGCCGCTCACCCAACGGAAGCGCCTGGTCACACGCGCATGAACCTGTCCTCAGGTCACGGAAATGTATCGGACATACCTCGCACCAACCTTCACAGAAGACACACGAGTTGGCTAGGTTGCCGTCAGGCCGCACGACCCCTCTCCGGCGAACGTCGCCGGGCCATGCGGCCTCCGCCGAGTCCGGCGCGCCCCGCACGGTGCCCGGAGCCGGGGACCCACCGAATCCTGGGGTGAATCGGCCGACTCCCGCCCGGGACGACGCCGTAGGGCAACCCTTCCAAGCACCCGCCCGAACCCGACAGCTAACCCGGTAGGCGGAGCACGGAAGGAGTCGCCTCCCTTGGCGTCGCACCGCAAGCCGCGCCCCGGCGGGACCCAGACGGCGGGCATCCGCACCCCCGCCCTCGCCACCGCCGCCCTCACCTCCGTGGCCGTCCTCTCCCAGACGGCCGGGGCCACGCCCGAGACCGGTCACGGCAGGCCGAGCCCGGAGGAGGTGGAGCGGAAGATCGACGAGCTCTACCGCCGGGCGGACTCGGCGGCTGACATACCCCCCGGCACGGGCAGAGACCAGGTCGAACGGACCGACCGCGCTGCCCGCACCGACCGCACCGACCGTGCTGCCCGCGCCGAAGGGGTCGAGCGGGGTGAGCGCGCGGAGGCCCCGCGGCGGCGCGCGGACAGCCTGCAGCGGCTCCGCGACGAGGTCGCCCGACGCGCCCAGCACCGCGCCCTGCCGACCCAGCGCACCGCGCCCCCGGACCGGCGCGGCGCGGTCCCCGCCCAGCGCGGCGGCGGACCCGTCCCGGGCACGGCCGCCGGGGCACGCCTCGACGCCGCCACCATGGCACCCCCGGAGAGCCGGCCGGAAGCCGTGAGCGGCCCGAAGGCGGCCAAGGCCACCGTCCGGAAAAAGCTCGCCCGCGCGCGCGTGCTGCTGTCGCAGCGGACCGCCGGCGAGCCGTCCGGCACGGACGCGACCAAGGCCGGGAAGGCCGTCGCCTTCGCCCGCGCCCAGCTCGGCAAGCCCTGCGTGTGGGGCGCCGCAGGGCCCGGCTCCTACGACTGCTCGGGCCTCACCCAGGCCGCCTGGAAGTCCGCCGGCGTCACCCTCCCGCGCACCGCACGCCGGCAGGCCGGCGCCGGCACCCCGGTGCCCCCTGCCGACGCCCGCCCGGGCGACCTCGTCTTCTTCCACGACGACGCCGGGCATGTCGGGCTCTGCACGGGCGACGGCATGATGATCCACGCCCCCAGGCCGGGCGCGTACGTCCGGGAGGAGCCGGTCTCCGTGATGGGGGAGGCGGCCGTCCACAGCGTGGTGCGGCCGGGCTGACGCGGGGGCGCGCCGGGGATCAGGTCCAGAGGACGGCGATGAAGATGTTGGCCGTGGTGAGCAGGCCGACCAGCCCGAAGAGGCCCTTGTCGATCCGCTCCTCGTCGCGCTTCACGTAGACCAGGCCGAGGATCACGATCAGCAGGGCCAGCTTCACGCCGATCTTGATGCTGTTGACGTGGTGGTCGTCCGCCTGGTTCAGCCCGACCAGGACCACACCGGTGACCAGCATGGTCAGCGCGCCGTGCAGCATCCCGGGCACGAACCGGGCCGTGCCCTGGCCCATCGCCTTCATCTGGGTGAGGAAACCACCGAGCAGCGCGGCGATACCGACGATGTGCAGGCCGACGAAGAGATGGATGAGTACGTCCATGGAGCCGGAGCCTAGCCAGGGGGCTTCGCGCCTTCCGCCACCGGCCCCGCCGAAAGCCCTCCGCGGGCTGCTCGGCGGGGCCTGCGACGGTGGTACGCCGGGGCTCGTGGCTGTGCGGGACGTGGGGTTTGCGACTGCGCGGCACGTGAGGTTCGTGACTGTGCGGCGCCGCGAGCCGGTGACTGTCCGGCACCGCCTGCCGGTGACTGTCCGGCACCGCCTGCCGGCTGATCCCGGGCGGATGTTGGATATATGCGCCCCATAGCACCTCACGGCTCCCGCCCCTCCCGATTTTCGCTCTTCGGTCACCACGTTCCGTAAAGGCGACGACACCAGCCGGACGGCACGGACACATACGGTCAGTCACGATCCGTCAGCGCCAGTTCCGCACACCGCGTTACCAACTCGTCACCGCCCGGCCTACCGTCCTCCCCCAGGTGACCGGCTCCCCACCGCCGCCCGGACCAGGCGCGGCTACCGGCCACCACCGCCGAGAAAGGCCCGGCGGCGGCCCGCTCCCCCTGCGCGGGCCGCCGCAGGGCGTACCGCTCGGCCGCACGCGTCGTACGGAAGGTCGTGACAGTCCAGGTGGCAGCCCACCGCAAGCCCCCACAACGCCCGCTCAGCGGCCATACGGCCAGGACGGCCGCCACTCTCGCCCTGGCGGGCGCGGTCACCGCGGCCTGCTTCGACGGGACGGCACACGCCGAGCCGCAGCTGACGCCGGCGCAGGTGAAGGCCCGGGTGGACACGTTGTACCGGGAGGCCGAGGCCGCCACCGAGAAGTACAACGGGGCGAAGGAGGAGTCGGACACGGCCCGGCGGCGGCTGAGCGCACTCCAGGACGAGGTCGCCCGCAGGCAGGAGACGCTCAATTCGGCCCGGGACGCGCTGGGTTCGATCGCGGCGGCACAGTACCGCGGCGGCGGCATCGCCCCGGCCTGGCAACTGGCCCTCTCCAGCGACCCCGACCGGTACCTGGACGGCGCCGCGCTCGCGGAGCGGGCCGGTGACCGGCAGGCCGCCGCGGTGTCGCGGGTGCGCCGGCAACTGCGGGAGATCGAGCGGTTGCGCGGTGCCGCGCGCATCGAGCTGACGTCACTGCGCTCCCGGCAGGCCGAACTGGACCGGCAGAAGGAGACCGTCACCGGCAAGCTGGGCGAGGCCCGGCGGCTGCTGGCGCGACTGACTCCGCGGGAGCGCACCGATGCCACTGGCACCAGCACCGGCACCGGCACCGGCACCGGCGGCACGGGCGCACGCGCCTCCCGGTCGGCGGCGGATCCACGGCAACCGCTGCAGCTGGCCGGGTCCGCCCAGGCATCCACCGGGCGGGCCGCGGCAGCCGTCGCCTACGCCTACAGCAAGCTCGGCAGCCCCTACGTGTGGGGCGCCACCGGTCCGAACGCCTTCGACTGCTCGGGCCTGGCCCAGGCCGCCTACCGTGCCGCCGGCATCTCCCTGCCCCGGACCACGTACGCCCAGATCAACGCCGGCCGCCGGGTCTCCCGCTCCGAACTACGGCCCGGCGACCTGGTGTTCTTCTACTCCGGGATCAGCCACGTCGGTATCTACGTGGGCGGCGGCCAGATGATCCACGCCCCGAACCCGTCGGCGCCGGTCCGCCTGGCCCCGGTCGACCAGATGCCGTTCGCCGGGGCGACGCGGGTGGCCTGAGGGCCGGGGCGGCGGGGCGGGGCCGGGGCCATGGCCTGAGGACCGGGGCGGTGGCGTGGGGGCCAGGGCGAGGGGCAGGCGTCGGCTGACCGGGCGGGCCCCGCGCCGTCAGACCAGCCGGCGCGCGGTCGCCCAGCGGGTCAGCTCGTGCCGGTTGGAGAGCTGGAGCTTGCGCAGGACGGCCGAGACATGGGACTCGACCGTCTTCACCGAGATGAACAGCTGCTTGGCGATCTCCTTGTAGGCGTAACCGCGGGCGATCAGACGCAGCACCTCGCGTTCCCGCTGGGTGAGGCGGTCCAGGTCCTCGTCCACGGGCGGGGCGTCGGTGGAGGCGAAGGCGTCCAGCACGAACCCGGCCAGCCGCGGCGAGAAGACGGCGTCGCCCTCCTGGACCCGGAAGACCGAGTCGACCAGGTCGGTGCCGGTGATGGTCTTGGTGACATAGCCGCGGGCGCCGCCGCGGATCACCCCGATCACGTCCTCCGCAGCGTCCGACACGGACAGGGCGAGGAAGCGCACGGGCCGCTCGGCGTCCCCCGTCAACGCCGCGCACCGGCGCAGCACTTCGACGCCGCCGCCGCCCGGCAGGTGGACGTCGAGGAGGACCACCTCGGGCCGGGTGGCGGTGATGACCGCGACCGCCTGGTCGACGTCCGCGGCCTCGCCGACCACCTCGACGCCGGTCTCGGCGGTCTGGCCGATCTCGGCCTGGACGCCGGTGCGGAACATCCGGTGGTCGTCCACGAGGACCACCCGCACATGCCGGCCGCCCGCACCGCCGTCGGACCGGCCGGGCCCGGCCGCCTCCGCCGCTCCCGCCGTGCCGTTCGTCTCGGTCGCGTCGCTCATGACGTCTTCTCCGCCCTCTCCATCTCCAGCTCGACCTCGGTGCCGCCGCCCGGTACGGCCCGCAGCCGGGCCGTACCGCCGTTGCGCTCCATGCGGCCGATGATCGATTCTCTGACGCCCATGCGGTCGGCGGGTATCGCGTCGAGGTCGAAGCCGGGACCGCGGTCCCGGACGGACACGAAGACCGTCTTTCCCTCGACTTCGGCGTAGACCTGCACGGCGCCGCCGTCGCCACCGTACTTGGCCGCGTTCACCATCGCCTCGCGCGCGGCCTGCATCTGCGCACCGGTCCTGTCGTCCAGCGGGCAGTCGCCGACGATCACGACCTCGATGGGGACGCCGTGCTTGTCCTCCACCTCGGCGGCGTTGCGCCGCACCGCCTCGGCGACCGTGTCCGGCTCGTCGGCCTCGTCCTTGCCGGTGCCCTCCGGCTTGTACAACCAGGTGCGCAGGTCCCGCTCCTGGGCACGGGCGAGGCGGCGCACCTCGCCCGCGTTGTCGGCGTTGCGCTGGATCAGGGTGAGGGTGTGCAGCACGGAATCGTGGACATGGGCGGCGACCTCGGCGCGCTCCTGGGCGCGGATGCGCATCAGGCGTTCCTCCGACAGGTCCTGGGTCATGCGGACCAGGTAGGGGCCCGCGAGCAGGGTGATGCCGACGAGGACGACGAGCGCGGCCTGCAGGATCGCGCCCAGGTGGGCGGCCGAGCCCTGGAGGACGAAGACGGCCGAAACACCGGCCGTGACGAGCAGCACGCCGCCGGCCGTGCGCAGCAGGTTGAGGGTGCGGCGCCGGCGGCCGGCCTCGACCCAGCGGGCCCGCCGGGCGTTGTCCGCCTGACGCCAGACGAGGGCGACACCGGCCGCGACGAGCACGGCGGGCACCAGATACGCCTTGGCGGCGCTGCCCAGGTTGACGCTGCCCACGAAGACCATGGACACGACGACCATGAGGAGCAGCGCGACGATCTGCCCCCGGTCCGGCTTGCGGGCCACCAGTCTGCGGCGGCCGTCCGGCGAGGCCTCCGTGCCCACCAGCGACGGCTTCTGGTCGCCGACGCCGCCGACGCCGAGCGGGACGAAGAACCAGAACGCTGCGTACAGCAGCGCTCCGAGCCCGTCGGCCATGAACAGGCCGACGAAGACGAGCCGCACCCAGACGACGGGCAGCCCGAGATGCCCGGCGAGGCCCCGCGCCACTCCGCCGAGCCAGCGTCCGTCGCTGCTGCGGTAGAGCTTGCGCGGAGGCCGCGGGTCGTCGAGGGGCAGGCTTGCGGCTTCCGGCATGCCAACGATGGTCACACGGCCGGCGGGGCGGAGCATCAGGGTCGGTCCCCGAGAGGCCCCTGATCTTCCGCCAGGGCCGGTCGGGGCGGGCGGCGCGGGGGACCGTCGGCGGCGGTCCGTGCCGCTCGAACGCGTCCCGGCCCCGTCTCAGGGCCGATTTCAGGGTTGGTCCAGGGTCGTCCCGACTGCCGCGGCGTGGACCGGGCCGTCACCATGGACGCATGACGGATCACGAGCACGCCGCGACGGGTCCGGGACCCGGCACCGGCCCGCGCCCGGCCCCGGGCACCGGACCGACGGATGCCGCGCCCGCCGCGACGGAAGAGACAGGAGCGGCCGACACCGGCACCACCGCCCACCCCCACGCCGAGACCACCGCCCACACCGTCATCGGCACCGGCACCGGCACCGGCACCGGCACCCACGACAGCTCCGGCACCGGCACCGGCACCGGGGACACCCAGACCCAGGCCGGCCCCCGCTCCCATTCCCGCTCCCACTCCCGTTCCCACTCCGGCGTCCGCTCCCCCGCGGACGAGCCGGAGCGGCAGGGGGCCCCCGAGCTGCCCGACCGGTTCCGGCGCGACCGCCGGCACAAGATGATCGCGGGCGTGTGCGCGGGACTCGGGCGGCAGACCGACATGGACCCGGTGATCTTCCGGATCACCCTGACCGTGCTGGCCGCGACCGGCGGCCTGGGCCTCATCTTCTACGGCTTCGCCTGGCTCCTGGTGCCGTACGAGGACGAGGAGGAGAACGAGGTCCGCAAGCTGTTCACGGCCCGGGTCGACGGGCAGGCACTGGCCGCTGTGCTGTTCACACTGGTCGGCTGCGGGGTCTTCCTGACGATGCTGAGGAACGGCGGAGTGCTGGCCTTCGCCGCGGTGCTCTCGTTGCTGCTCGCGGGCGCGGGGTACTGGTCGCGGCGCCGTGGCGCTCCCGACCCCGACCCGCTGGCCGCGCAGGCCGCCGCCGACGCGCCACCGGAGGCCCAGGCGCCGCCGGTCGTCACCACCTACCCCTCCTGGTGGCGGGACCCGATCGTCAAGGACGGCACCCATGTCGGCGGCACCGGCTATCTGTGGGGACCCGGCGAAGCCAGTGAGCGAGACCTCGCCTCGGTCGTGGACGTCGGCGTCCCCAACCCCTGGCCGCACCAGGGGCCGATACGGCCGCCGCAGGCCCCGCCGCCCAGACCGCGGGGCCCGCGCTGGATCGGCGGCTGGGTGTTCCTGCTCGCGCTGCTGGCAGGCGGACTGGGCTCCGGGCTCAGCTGGCACACGCACCCGCTGGGCACCAGCCTGCAGACGGGCCTGGCGTGCGCGCTGGCGGTGTTCGGGCTGGGGATCGCCCTCAGCGCGTTCCTCGGCCGGACCGGCGCCGGGACGCTGTTCCTCGCGGTGGTCACGGCGGCCCTGCTGGCCGGGGCGGCGGCCCTCCCCCGGGACATCACCACCGACTGGCGGGACACGTCGTGGAAGCCGGCAGCGGCGGCACAGGTGCGCTCCGCATACGACCTCGGCACGGGGCGGGGCACTCTGGATCTGACCCGGGTGCGCCCGGCCAGGGGTCAGACGGTCGCCACGGACGTGCGGGTGGGTGCGGGGCAGCTGAAGGTGATCGTGCCGGCGGACGTGACCGTGCGGATGGACATCGACGTGGGGGTGGGCGACATCAAGTTGCCCCAGGACAGCGGAAAGGACGTGGACGTGCGGCCCGGCCGGCACAAGGACATGACACTGGCACCGGCCGGGGGAGACGGGAAGTCCGGCACGCTGGAGCTGACGCTCGGCGTCGGCGTGGGACAGGTGGAGGTCAGCCGTGCTGCGTCATGAGTTCCAGCCCGGGAAACTGGTCGCCGGTCTGTGCCTCACCGCCGCCGGTGCCGCTTACGCGGGGGACGCGGGCGGTCTGTGGGACACACCCTGGTTCGCGATCGTGCCACTGGTCGTGGGCGGCCTCTGTCTCGCCGGCGCCACGGCCGCACTGACCCGGGCGATACGCGGACGGGGCGGCGCCGAGGGCGGCTAGGGCCTGTCTGACAATTCCCGTCGTCGCCCGGAGGGCGGCCTCGCGGCGTCA
>NZ_JBEZBT010000044.1:0-75914 GCF_040647235.1 Streptomyces sp. NPDC042638 | reverse complement strand
ACCGGAGTTCAGCTTCGTCCAGGAAGAGGTGACGCTGCGGCGCCCGGTCGGGGACCCGTCCGCCGGGGGCTCCGCCGCGGCGTTTCGTTCCCGCCGCGACCGATTCCGTCACGGCCGGGGGATGTTGCGCACGGCGGCCGGACGGGGTGCGGACGGTCAGCCCAGTCGGGTTTCCAGCCACTGCAGTACCTCGGGCGTGACGGGGTCGACGAGGTCGCCGAACTCCTCGTGGCGCGTCAGGAACTTGGCGACGTACGGGCAGACGGGCACGATCCGCTTGCCCGAGTTCCGTACGTCGGTGAGCGCCTCCTGGACCAGCTGGGAGGCCAGGCCCTGTCCGGCGAACGCGTCATCGATCTCGGTGTGGAAGAAGACGCGTTGTTCACCGCGGTCGCGGTAGGCGGTCAGTCCGGCTCTTTTGCCTTCGACAAGGATTTCGTAGCGATTCCTGGCGTCTATGCGCTCGACGACCGGAGTGGCGGAGGGCTGGCTCATCGGATGCCTTTCGGAAAGGGGTCAGCGACGCGGTGGATTACCGCGCGGCCTGATGGTGGCATTCGGCAGGACGGGGGCGGGAAGACGGGCTCCCGGATATCCGTCGACGGCGCCGAACCGATCGGAGGAACTCTGCCATTCCTCCCGGGCTTTGACGATGTCCTCATGGCTGCGGCCGATGAAATTCCACCACATCACGATTTCCTCGTCGAAGGGTGTTCCGCCGAGGAGGACCGCCCGTGCGGTGGTGTCCGACTCGTTCGTCAGGGTCAGTGTGCCGGGGCCGGGATGGACGTAGCCCAACTCGGCGGGACGCAGCGGCACATCCGCCAGGCGGACGGTTCCCCGGTCGACCAGGAGACCGTGCTCGAAGGCCGGGTCCACGGTGAGTGTGACGGTCGCCCGCGGCCGGAGCAGGATCTCGGCACCGAGCAGGGGCGTGAAGGCCGGCACCGGGGACGCGGTCCCGGCGAGGGAGCCGAGGAAGACCCTGATCTCGGCGCCGTCGACCGCCACGGGCTCGGGCACGTGGTGCTGGAAGTTCCGCGCGGTGTCGCGGTGCGCCTCAGGCAGTGCCACCCAGAGTTGAACGCCGTGCAGCACGGTGGTCCGCGCGGTGGAGACCTCCGAGTGGGCGATGCCGTGTCCGCCGGTCATGAGGTTCAGTTCGCCGGGTCGTACGAGGGCGTGGCTGCCCAGGCTGTCGCGGTGCTCGATCTCCCCGCTGAAGAGCCAGCTCACCGTCTGCAGGCCGGTGTGCGGGTGCGGGGCGACGTCCATGCCGCCGGTGTCTCCGACGTCGTCGGGGCCGTAGTGGTCGGCGAAGCACCAGGCGCCGATCAGGGTCCGGGCCCGCTGCGGCAGGGTGCGCCGTACGGTCATCGCCCGCGGGCCGCCCAGGGGGACGTCACGCGGGGTCAGCACGTCGACCCGGGCCGCCCCGGCCGGCGGCTCGCCGTCCACCTCCGTGCCGCAGCGCACTTCCTCGGGTTCCGTCTCGACATTGCTCATCGCGGATCACCTCTCAGCCCACTAATTGTTCTACATTCAACCATCATGGGGCCGGGTGTGTCCGGGCGCCACCGCGTTGCTCCTTCGGGCAAGACCCCGTGCGCTGGTCGGCAAGCCGCTCCCCCGCACCCCCGTACGGTCGTCGACACCTCGGACCGCCGGTACCCGCACCCGCGGTCCAGCCGAACAGTGACAGACAGGGGGCGGCATGAGACACGAACCTACCGGTGCCGCGGACGAAGATCCGATCGTATGCGCGACGAGCGTCCGCGTCACCGTCGCCGACGAAGTGCCGATACCGCTCCCCGCCGAGCTCCGCTTCTCCGCGACGGACCCCTACGCCGTGTGCCTGTCCGTGGGCGCCCCCTTCGCGTCCCGCGTCGACTGGGTCTTCGCCCGGTCGCTCCTGGCCCGGGGACTGCGCCGGGCCACGGGGTCCGGGGACGTGGTCGTCCTCCCCGGTGGCCGGTGGCGGCCGGGCAGGGTCCGCATCCTGCTCAGGGCACGCTCCGGGGCGGCGCTCCTGGAGGTGGCGAGCGCCACCGTCGCGGCCTTTCTGCACCGCGCCGACGCACTGGTGCCACCGGGCACCGAGCACCGCCACATCGACCTGGACCGTGTCGTCGAACAGCTCATGGCCGGCAGCGAGTGAGCCGCCGGCCGACGCCGGTGCGCCGACGGGCACCTGCGCGTGCGCTCCCGGGCAACGCGCCTGCCGGTACCGCCCCTAGCGTCGGTCACCTGCAACAGCACCGCATGCACCAGGAGGAATGTCATGACCACCAGCGCCAAGCTCACGAGCAGCCAGCCGTGGCTGCACCAGAAGGGCTCGGTCATCCAGGAGTTCGGGACCGTCAAGCAGTTCCCCATCGCCCTGTCGTACGAGGCGCGCATGTACTCCAGCCAGCGCCTGAACAAGGTGCTGGCGGACACTCAGATCCTCTACGGGTTCTACAAGAAGCACCACTGGAACATGCGGGGCGCGACCTTCTACCCGTTGCACCTGCTCCTGGACAAGCACGCCGGTGAGCAGCTGGCACTCGTGGACACCCTCGCCGAGCGGGTCCAGACCCTGGGCGGTGTCGCCGTCGGCGACACCCGGCACGTCGCCGAGATCACCTCGATCCCGCGCCCGCCGGACGGTGTGGAGGAGGTCCCGGCGATGCTCTCGCGGCTCCTGGAGGCCCACGAGACCATCCTGGCCGACGCGCACGACGCCGCCGCCCGCACCGCCGAGCTGGGCGACGACGGCACCAACGACGTGCTCGTCTCGCAGGTCATCCGCACCGGTGAACTGCAAGCGTGGTTCCTCGCCGAACACCTGGTGGACACCCCGCTCGTCCGCTCCTGAACGAGACGGGACCGCCGACGGCCCGGACCCGGGTCAGGGCCGCCCGCCAGGACCGCGTGTCACAGGCCGCTGGTCCTGCGCGTCCAGCGGGTGCGGGTGGCGCCGAACCCCGTCTCGTGGTCCCAGATGTGGGTGCACGACGGGCACTGCAGATGGAGCAGGCTGCCGGTGTTGGCGAGCAGGTAGCGCCAGTGTGCCGAGCACCTGCGGCCCTGTGCGCACGTGGCGCACTCCAGGTGGTCCTCGCAGTTCGGGCAGGTGACCCAGGCCCGGCGGCCGATGTCCGCCTGGGGATCAAGCGGAAGCACGACCGCCGCCGCGCCGCGGGAGGACACCGGCCGAGACGAGGGTGTCGTACAGCCGCTGCTGTTCCGCGTCGAGGCCGGAGTACAGCATGTCGTACGCCTCCTCCTCGCCGCGCATCGCCTCGGCGGGGTCCCAGTCGGCGCCGAGCGCGGCCATGACGTGGACCCGCCGGGTCATCTCGTGGCCGGTGAGATCGACGGAGAACTCGACCGGCTCGTCGGGGAGGGGGTTGTTTCGGGCGGACATATGACCGAACTTAGGTAGCCCTTTCCGTCGCGACAAGAGCACGTGGGGGACATCACAGCAGGTCGGTGTGTCCGGAAGCAGCACGTGCGAAAGGGCGGAGATCACAGCACTGTCCCGCACCTTCGGCGCCGTGGACATGGGCGTATCTCCCCCGCGGAGTGGCGGAACACCGCAGTCGGTGAGGCGCGTACGTCCCCGGTCCCTGAGGCGCGTGTCCCCGGTCCCTGAGGCGCATGTGTCCCCGGCCCCTGCGGCGCATATGTCCCCCGTCCCTGAGGTGCATATGTCCCCCGTCCCTGAGGCAGATATGTCTCCGATGCCGGTCGGGCAGGGCCGCCGTGGGCCGCCCGCCATCGCTGCCGCATGTGCACTGAGCTGCCGTTTTTGCGATAGTGGTCCTCCGGTGCGCCGGTGTCGCGGGCGCGTGCGGACAGGGAGGGCCGGGTGGCGGGGACGGGGCGATCGCTGTCCCGACGCGGTCTGCGCGGCCGGGAGGCCGAGCTCGAAGAGCTGCACACCCTGATCGTTTCGGTGGCCGGCACCGGAAGCGGCGCACTGGCCCTGATCCGCGGGGAAGCGGGAATCGGCAAGACCACCCTCCTCACCGAAGCCGTCGCGAGGGCGGAGGCGGCGGGTTTCTCCGTCGGCGTCGGCACGGCCGACGAGCTGCACCACCTCGTGCCGCTCTCGTCGCTGGCGGCCTGCGTCCTCGACGGGGACCGGCCGCTGCTGTCCGGCGACGCGTTCACGGACCTCGCGAGCGGTCACGATCAGCGGATCTGGCTGGTCGAGCGGCTGGCGGAGGCGATCGAGGACCGCGCCGGCAGCGTGCCGGTGCTGATCGCCCTGGACGATGTGCAGTGGGCCGACCCGCTGAGCCGGTTCGCGCTGAAGCAGCTCCCGACGCGCCTGCGGACCTCGCCGGTGCTGTGGCTGCTGACCGGGCGGCGGGGCGTCGACGGTCCGGCGCAGGAGATCCTCACCGCCGTGGGGCCCCAGCTCCCCGTGCGCACCGTGTCCCTGGGCCCGCTGTCCGGCACGGCCATCGGGCAGCTGGCCGGCGACACCCTGGCGGCCTCCGTCGACGAGCGCGTCTGCGGCCTGCTCGAAGGGGCCGGCGGCAACCCGTTCCTGGCGGTCGAGATGCTCGCCGGACTGCGGACCGCCGACACCTCCGCGAAAACCCCGGACCAGCTCGTGCCCCCCGGGCTCGTGGTGGGCGTCCGCGGCAGGCTCAGGTCACTGCGGCCCGGTACGCTCCGCTTCCTTCAGATGGGAGCGGTGCTGGGACGGGGTTTCGCCTTCCACGACGCCGCCGCGCTGTGCGGCGCGCCCTCCGTCGCGTCACTGGCGGCGCTGGAGGAGGCGGTCGGCGCCGGACTGCTGGACGACGAAGGCGACCAGCTGGTCTTCCGGCACGATCTGCTGCGCCAGGCGGTGTACGTGGACATCCCGCCCTCGGCCCGCAAGGCGCTGCACCGCGAGGCCGCGGGCCGGCTGGTCTCGGCGGGCCACCGGCCGATCGACGTGGTGTCGCACCTCCTCAGGGGCGCCCAGCCAGGCGACGAGGAGGCGGTGACGCTGCTCAGGCGTGCCGCCGACGACGTACTGCCGGTCACCCCGGGCCTCGCGGCCGACCTCATGACCCGCGCTCTGGAACTGGTGCCGACCGCGCGTCCGTCGTGGTTCGCCGTGGGTGAGCAGGCGGTCGTCTGCCTGACCCGGGCCGGCCGGAACCGGGAGGCGCTGGCGACCGGGGACCGGCTGCTGTCGTACCGGCCGCCCGTGGAGACGTTCGGCCGGCTGCAGGCGGCCCTCGGCGGGACCCTGTGGAACATGGATCTCGCCGAGGAACTGCGCCGCCGCACCGAGGCCGCCCTCGCGGTCGGCGGCGCCGCACCGGAGGTGGGGGCACGGCTGGCCGCGCTGCGTGCGCTGGCCCTGTCCCGGGGGCACGATCTCGCCGCCGCGCGAGCCGCGGGCGAGGAGGCGCTGCGTGCCGCCGTCGCCACCGGTGACCGGCAGGCCCACGTCCAGGCCCTGTCCGCGCTCGGTGAGATCGCACTCAACGCGGGTGAGACCGCCCTCGCGCTGGATCGTTTCACCGCGCTCAGTGCCGTCGATCCGTCCTTCTTCCCCGAGGAGATCGTCGCGTGCCAGCACGTGGACGACTTCGAGACCGGCGAGCGGCTGCTCGCGAAGGCGGCGGAGAACACCGGCGGGCTGCGTGAGGCGATGCTGCTGTGGGCGCAGGGTCAGCAGCACCTGGGGCTGGGCAGACTCGACGACGCCGACGCCGACTTCGTGACGATGGAGCGCCTGGAGGACGACGTGCGGGTGTCCGTCCAGCAGGTGAACGCGCGCGTGATCCGCTCCCGGATCGCGCTGCTGCGCGGCGACCGGGAGGCCGCGCGTCGGCACCTGGCGGCGGCGCGGGAGATGCGGGCGGCGAAACCGAACCCGGGCAACACGGCGGCGGCGCGCTTCCTGGAAGCGGTCCACGCGGACGCCGACGGCGAGCCGCGGCAGGCCGTCGAGAGGATCCATCAGGTGCAGGAGGAGGGGCCCTTCCTGCGCTGGCGGCTGCTGCGCACCTGGGTCGGCGGCGCGGTCCGCATCGCCCTGCGCGGCGGGGACCGCCGGCTCGCCGAGGACCTGGCCGCGCAGGCCGAGGACCACGCCGGGCGCAATCCGTCGGTACCCACGGCCACGGGTGTCGCGGCGTGGGCCCGCGGGCTCGTGACGAACGACGTGGTCCTGCTGGAACGCGCCGTCACCCTGCTCGCGAAGAGCCCGCGCCCACTGGTCCGGGCGTCGGCACACACGGACCTGGGGCGGGCTCTGCTGGCGGCGGGCCGGAGGGCCGAGGCGGTGGCAGCGCTGACTGTCGCCCGGGCCGCGTTCACCGCGTCGGGGGCGCACGCCGCGGCGGCACAGGTGCAGCGTGACCTGCCCGGGGGCGGCCACCGCCGGGCGGCGAGCGGGCGGCGGCCCGTCGAGGGCTGGGCGGCCCTCACGGCCTCGGAGAGGAAGGTCGCGCGTCTCGTCGCCGAGGGCCACACGAACCGTACGGCCGCCGAGCTGCTCGTCGTCTCCCCGCACACCGTCAACACGCACCTGACGTCCGCCTTCCGCAAGCTGGCCGTCAACTCCCGCGTGCAGCTCGCCAACCTGGTCAGAAGCCTGCCCGACGACTGAGCGGACCTGGTACGTTCACGCGATGCCGGCCGGACCCGGGTGCGCTTGGCTGGGAAACCCCACGCATCCGGAGGCCGCCGACGTGCACGGACCCGTCCCCGTACCGCCGACCGTCGTGCTCGTGCACGGGGCGTTCACCGGCGCCTCGTCGTGGACGGGGGTCATCCGGTTCCTCCACGCCGCCGGGCTGACGGCGCACGCCCTGGCGAACCCGCTGCGCGGCCTGGCGTACGACGCCGCCTACCTCCGGAGCGTGGTACGGCAGCTCGATCCCCCGGTCGTGCTGGCCGGCCACGGCTACGGCGGCGCGGTCATCACCGATGCCGCCGTCGGCGCCGACAACGTCGTGGCGCTCTGCTACGTCGCGGCGTTCGGACTGGACGACGGGGAGTGCCTCCTGGACGTCGTCGACCGCTTCTCCCCCATGCCGGCCGCGGAGGAGACCTTCACCGCCGCCCTCGCCGAGCGGTCTCCCGCGGACCCGGACGGCGAGCTGTACATCAGGGGGGAACACTTCCGCCAGGTGTACGCCGCCGACCTGTCCCCCCGCCTCACGCAGGTGCTGTCCGTGACCCAACGGCCGCTCGCGCAGGGTGCGCTGACCGCCAGATCGGGACCGCCGGCCTGGGCCGCGAAACCGTCCTGGTACGGCATCGCCGCCGGGGACCGGATGCTCAACCCCACCGCTCAGCGCTTCATGGCCCTGCGGATGGCGGCCAACGAGTACTTCCTCGACGGCTCGCACGCGGTACTCCTCTCGCGGCCCGCCGCCGTGGCGGCGATGATCCGGGCGGCGGCGGAACAGAGCCGTGAGCAGCTGATCCTCTAGTCGGTTGAATGCGGTAACATCCCGGCTCGGACCGGAACATGCCGGTATGGACCGTCTCACCCTCCCCTCCCGGGACCGACGCTCCGGCTGACAGACCACGCTCGGGAAGGCGTCACCATGCTCTCAGCGGCCGGACGGCCGACGCGGCCGATCAGCGCGCTCCTCGGAACGCTCGCCCTGGTACTGGCCGCCACCGGGTGCGGTGGCGCGGCCGGTTCCGGGTCCGCCGCCGGCAAGGTGACCTCCATCACGGCTCTCGACTACTACACCGACGCGTCCGAGCACGCCCAGTGGAGCGAGCGGCTCACCGCCTGCGGCCGGACCGCCGGCGTCACCGTCGAGCACAGGAGCGTCCCAGGAGCCTCCCTCGTCCCGCAGGTGCTGCGGCAGGCGTCGTCGCGGACGCTGCCCGACCTGTTGATGCTGGACAATCCCGACCTGCAGCGGATCGCGCAGACCGGCGCGCTGACCCCGCTGGACCGGTACGGCATCGACTCCCGCGGCTTCGCCCCGGGCATCGTGTCGGCCGGCTCCTACCAGGGGAGGCTGTACGGGCTGGCGCCCACGGTCAGCACGGTGGCCCTCTTCTACAACAAGGACATGCTCGCCGAGGCCGGTGTCGCCGTACCCAGGACCTGGGACGAGCTGAAGACCGCGGCGGCCGGGCTGACCCGGCCGGGGCGCTACGGCATGGCGGTGGACGCCAACGCCACGTTCGAGGGCGCCTGGCAGTTCCTGCCCTTCCTGTGGTCCAACGGCGGGGACGAGAGGCGGCTGGACACCCCACAGGCCGCGCAGGCGCTCCAGCTCTGGGTCGATCTCGTGAAGAGCGGGTCCATGTCGAAGTCGGTGCTGAACTGGACGCAGGCCGACGTCCACGACCAGTTCGCCGCCGGCAAGGCGGCCATGATGGTCAACGGCCCCTGGCGGACGGCCGCGTTGAACCGGACCCCGGACCTGCACTGGGGTGTGGCGCCCCTGCCCGTGCGACGGCCGGGGCAGACCCTGGTCACACCGCTCGGCGGTGAGGTCTGGACGGTCCCGCGCAACTCCTCCGAGGACCGGCGGGCGAAGGCAGCCCGGGTCCTCGCCTGCCTGAACGACCCCACGACCATGCTCGCCACGGCCAAGCAGTACTTCACCGTGCCCTCCCGCTCCGCGGTGGCGTCCCGGTACGCCCGGCAGGTCCCCTCGATGGCCGCCTTCGTCGAGAGCGTCGAGCGTTCCCGGACCCGCACCGGCCGGCTCGGTGTCAGGTGGCCCCAGGCGGCGACGGGGATCTACACCGCCGTCCAGGCCGCGCTGACGGGCGAGCGGACACCGAAGGAAGCACTCGGGGATGCGCAGCGGACCGCGACCGACTCCTGACCGGCCGGCGGCCCCGCGGAGTGACGGGGAACGGACGGACGGGGACCGGGGCGCCGCCCGGGCGCACCGCCGGGAGCGGATCGCCCGGTGGCTGTTCCTGCTGCCCGCGACGGCCTACCTGCTGCTGTTCTTCGCCCTCCCCCTCGTCAAGAACGTCGTGATGAGCTTCCAGCAGTACTCGGCCACGACGTTCTACACCGGTGAAGCGCCGTTCACCGGGCTGCGGAACTACGCGAAGGTCCTGTCCTCGGACCCGTTCTGGCAGGCCCTGCTGACCACGGTGCTGTTCACCGTCGGTTCGGTGTGCGGTCAGTTCGTGCTCGGGCTAGCCCTCGCGCTGTTCTTCCGGCGCAGGTTCCCGCTCGGCGATGTGCTGCGGTCGCTCCTCCTGCTGCCGTGGCTGCTGCCCCTGGTCGTCTCCGGAACGACCTGGAAGTGGATGCTCGACACCGACACGGGGGTGGTCAACCGCGCGCTGCGCGACCTCCACCTGCTGTCCTCCGGCGTCCCGTGGCTGACCGGCACCTCATCGGCGCTGGTGTCCGTGATCCTGGTCAACATCTGGGTGGGGGTCCCCTTCAACACGGCGATCCTGTACGGCGGTCTCCAGGACATCCCTGCGCATCTGTACGAGGCGGCGAAGCTGGACGGAGCCGGCCCGACGGCCTCGTTCCGGTACGTCACCTGGCCGCTGCTCAGGCCCGTGGCCGGCGTCGTACTGGTGCTGGGCGTGGTCTACACGGTCAAGGTGCTCGACATCATCCTGGTCGTGACGGGCGGAGGCCCGGCCGACGCCACCCAGACCCTGTCCACTTTGTCGTACGAACTGTCCTTCCAGCGCTTCGAGTTCGGTCGCGGAGCCGCGACGGGCAACGTCCTCGTCGTTCTCTCGCTCGCCTTCGCCCTGGTCTACCTGCGCGCCGGCCGTCGCGCCCTGAACGTCTGAAGGGCGGTCCCGTGAAACGCGCACCCGCACGCGGCCTGCTGTCGACGATCGTGGGGATCGTCCTGCTCGCGCTGATGCTGTTCCCGGTGTACTGGATGGTGAACGTCTCCCTGCAACCGGCCGGCGACGCCCTGCGGACGGGGTGGTTCCCCCTCCACCCGGACCTCAGCGGCTACGTCACCGCCCTGCGCGACCAGGGACACAGCCTCGTCACCAGCCTCGTCGTGGCCCTCGGAAGTACGGTTGTGAGCCTCGGACTCGCCGCGCCCGCGGCCTACGCGCTGGCCCGGTTCCGCCTCCGGGGCGGCCCGGTCGTCGTCTTCGGCATCCTGGTCACCCAGACGGTGCCGGGCATCGTCGTGGCCGACGCGCTGTACGGCGCCTACACCGACGCGGGGCTGCTGAACTCGTACCTCGGTCTGGTCCTCGCCGACTCCACCGCCGGAGTGCCCTTCGCGGTCCTCCTGCTGCGCGCGGCCATGCGGGGCATCCCGCGGGAGATCATCGAGGCCGCGCACGTGGACGGCGCCGGGAAGCTGCGCGTCCTGTGGTCCGTGGTGCTCCCGGTGAGCCGCAACGCGCTCGTCACCGCCGGCCTCTTCACCTTCCTCTTCGCCTGGAGCGACTTCCTCTTCGCGCTCACCCTGAACACCACGGACGCGGTGCGGCCGGTCACCGTCGGCATCTACCAGTACATCGGTTCTCACACGAACCGGTGGAACGCCGTCATGGCCACCTCCGTCCTGGCGTCCGTCCCGGCGGCGGCGCTGCTGGTCGCCGCCCAGCGGTACGTCTCCGCGGGGGCCACCAGTGGAGCCGTCAGGTAGGCCGCGCGGGACGGGTCAGCGCGGTTCGACGCCGATGGCGCCCTCCGGTGCGTCGGGGTGACCGTCGGCTGCCCGCGGCGTGCCATGGTGGCGGCTGGCGACAGTGGCGGATCTGGCGGGCCTGACGGACCTGGGTCGCGGGTCACCAGCGGACGCCGGTGAAGTCGACCGGCCGCGGACGCAGCAGGCGTGTGCGTTCCGCCAGGCCGACCAGCCGCCGGGACATCTCGTCGGCCGGCAGGCGGCGCCGGTCGCCGTGGCCCGGCAGGACCCACTCGAACCGCAGCCGGGCCGCCGTCCGGGCCAGGGAGCCGGCCAGTTCCTCGATGGAGTACCAGGTCACGCTCTCGGCGACCTCCAGATCGCCGGTCGTACGCGACCAGTAGAAGCTGTCGCCGCTGAAGCAGTAGCGGTCGTCGGCCAGGTACAGGACGCTGCCGCGGGTGTGGCCCGGCAGGGGGTGGACGGTGACGCCCTCGGCGATCTCCAGCGGATCGAGTCCGCGGATCACCCGGTCCGCGTCCGGTGCGGCGTCTAGGTCGCCTTCGTGGATCCACAGCCGGGCGCCGAAGTGGTCGGCGTAGCGGCGGCCGTGCGCGGCGTGGTCGCGATGGGTGAGCAGCACGTCGGTGACGGGGCCCGACTCCGTCCAGCGCTCGGCCAGTTCACGGCTCCAGCGGGGCGTGTCGATCATCATGCGGGTGCCGGACGGCCGCAGCAGCAGATAAGAGGTGGCGCCCGCGGTGTGCGTCGAGTTGTGCCCGCAGAGCAGGACCCCGTCGTCCAGGGGCATCGGGAACGGGTCGAGTGCCTGGTCCGCGCGTCCGGTCACGGGGCGGATCGAACGGGTCGGGCAGGCGAAGGCCGCGGCGTGCAACCGCCGGTTCTCCGTCTCGTCGGCCGGCGGGCGCAGGATCCGCGACTTTCCGCCCACCTCGGCGATCAGCTCGGGGGCGAACTGCCGGGCTGCGTCGCAGTTCGTGCAGCGCTCGTCCACGTACCATCCGTCCACGGCCGGCTCCTTCCACGGGGAAGCGGCCTCGGCGGGGGCCGCCCTTCCAGGATCATCGTGCGGCCCGCCGACCGGTAGACTGTTCCGGCCTTGTGTTTCCGGTGCCCCGGCGCTCTCAGCGGACGCCACCCCATAGGCACGAACCGGGATGTACCCGGAGAATCCGGGCGGGTGACGTTCCGAGATCCCATCGTTCAGGTCCGTACCTCGAAGCCGCCCATGCCGTCGAACCGCACCTCGTGCACCGCGTCGAAGCCGTCCGCCACCGACGGCCTGCGCAGCCGCTTCAGGGTGGCCAGGACACCGGCGTCGGGGACCCGGTCGCGGCCCTCGCGCCGGGCGTTGCGGCGCAGCGAGCCGGCCACGTCCGGCGGGAACCAGTACGCCGTCACGGTCGCCCCGTGCGCCTTGGCCGCCGCCACCAGCGGGCGCCACTCCTCGGGCGACGGGTTCGTGTTGTCCACGGCCACGGGCCGCCCGGCCGCCAGACAGCCCTCCACCAGCCGCATCTGCCGGTCCTGCTTGTTCCTGGCACCGCGCGGGAACCGGTCCTTGCTGACCAGCTCGTAGCGGTCGGACAGGCATCGCGCGCAGAAGGTGGACTTCCCGGATGCCTGCAGCCCCACCAGCACCGCCAGATCCGTCGGGCCCGCCCGATCCGCCGCTGTCGCCATATCCGCCACCATGGCACGGCGCGGGCAGCCCGGCGAGCACCCGGGGCGGAGCCTGCGCCGGGGACGGGCCGTCAAGGCCGCCCTCCGTACGTCCGCGGCAGCGTGCGGGGTCTCGGGAGCGGCTCAGCGGGCCCGGGCCACCGGAGCCGTGCCGGACACCTCGTTCCGCACCCGCGTCTCCGGCCGCGCGGCCCGGGCCACGAGGAGGACGACGAGTCCACAGGCGGCGACCAGGAACCAGCCGGGGCGGGAGGCGTGTGCGAGCCCCGCCGGGCCGGTGCCGGCGACCAGCCCGCCGGCGAGGGCGATGCCGATGGCGGCGCCGGTCTGGCGTGCGGTGGAGGTGATCGCACCCGCCACGGCGGCCCGGGCCGGGGGCAGTCCGCTGACCGCCGCGTTGGTGATCGGCGCGTTGGCGAAGCCGAAACCCATGCCGATGAGCAGGTAGGCGGACAGGAGCAGGACGAGACTCGTGTGCCGGTCGAGCCCGACCAGGCACAGCCCGCCGGTGGTGAGGAAGCCGCCCGCCAGGCACAGTGGCAGTCTCGGTCCCGCGCGGCCGACCATGCGGCCGGACCACGGTGCGCAGACCGTCGCCCCGACCGCCATGGGAAGAGTCGCCGTACCGGCGGCCGTCGCGGTGAAGCCCCGGGCGTGCTGCAGGTACAGGGTGTTGAGCAGAAGCGCGGCGTTCAGGGCGACGAACACCGCCACGGCGCCCAGGACCGCACCGCTGAACACGGGATCGCGGAACAGCCGGGGGTCCATCAGGGGCTCCTCCCTGCGGGACTCCACCCGGACGAAGCCCGCCGTCGCCACGACGGCGACGGCGTACGCGGTCAGCGCGGCCGGCGACGTCCAGCCGACGCGGGGCCCCTCGATCAGGACGCCGACCCAGACCGCGATCGTCACGGTCAGCAGGATCTGTCCCGGAACGTCGAGCCGCCGCGCCTTCGGCGCGCGGGACTCGGGCACGAACACCGCACTGAGCACCAGAGCGGCCACGATGACCGGAGCGTTGATCCAGAACAGCGACCGCCAGCCGAGGACCGCGACGAGGGCGCCGCCGGTGACCGGGCCCACCGCCATGCTGAGGCCGAACACCGAGGCCCAGACGCCGATCGCCCGGGCCCGCTCCCGCGGATCGGGCATCGCGTTCACCACGATCGCGAGAGCCACGGGACTGAGCATGGAGGCGCCTGCCCCCTGCACCGCGCGGGCCGCGACCAGCGCGCCCGCCGACGGGGCCAGCGCGCAGGCCAGCGAGGCCACGCCGAAGACCGCCAGCCCCCACTGGAACACCCGACGACGCCCGAACCGGTCCGCGAGCGCTCCGGAGGAGATCAGCAGGCCGGCCAGGACGACGGTGTACGCGTCCACGGTCCATTCCAGGCTGTGGGTCCCCACGTCCAGGCCGCGTCCGATGGCGGGCAGGCCGACGTTGACCACGGTGGTGTCCAGGCCGACCAGGAACATGCTCAGACAGCAGACGGCCAGCACCGTCCAGCGTCCGCGTCTGCTCAGCGCAGGCTGCCGCGCAGGGGAATTCATCGTCACGGTCACTGTCCGCCTCTTTCGGTACGCCGGTCGTACCGGGTCAGGCTCGAGCAGCAGAGCAGCGGCTGACCAGCTTCTTTGCGAAGACGGCAAAGGACCGGACGGCCCAGGTCCCCTCCTCAGTGCGCGCCGCGGCCCTCCAGCAGGCCGGCGACTTGCGGGCGCACGACGTCCCAGGCGGCGGCCGGCAGATCGCCGAGGGCCGTGCCGCGCAGGGCGCCGAGGGTCTCCTCGGCGTCGGTGCCACACAGCGTGGTGCCGCTGAGCACGTCGTAGCCGTCCCGTACGGCGACGCGCAGGCGGTCCCGCGTCCCGTCCCCGGCGTGCAGGGCCGAGGCCACCACGAGGGGCGGCTCCCCGCCCGCCGCGCCGGGAAGCTTGCGGTACGCCGAGGCGATCGGCGCGCTCCAGCGCAGGCCGAGCAGCAGGGGTCGCTTGGCGACCACCTCGGCCAGGTCCGCCTCGCGAACGCCGTCCGGCTCCAGGACCGTCGCCCGGGCATCCAGGACGAGTGCGGGGGGCAGCAGGCAGCGCAGCGTGCTGCCGACGAGGTTGCCGCCGACCGTCGCCGCCCGCCGCACGGCGCCGGTGCCCACCGTGGCCGCGGCCAGCCGCAGGACGTCCGGCACCTGCCCGCCGATCCGGTGCAGGACCACGGCGCTGCCGACGGTCTCCCTCCCCATGACGTTGGCCTCAGGCAACTCTCTTAGGGTGACGGCGAGTTGGGGGAAACCGTCGCGTTGCCAGGTCGCCCAGACGAGCGTCGCCCCGCCTATGGGTACGGCCCCCTCCGCGAGACACTCCTGGGCTTCCGGCACGGACGTGGGCAGACGCAACAGCACGGCGGCCGACCTGCCTTCCTGGGGTTCGGGACGATGGGCCGGCGGCCCCGGGCCACCTGCCCGCCGACGCCGCAGTCTTGTCGCGCGGAAGGGGGCGCGTCCAGGGCTCACACGAGCATGCGACGCGCGCCTCGGCACCGGGCCCGACAGGGCAGCACCGCGGGCGAGACCCCCGCGGCGGGCCGTGCGGGTGCGCGGGCTCGCAGCAGATGGAGATCCGTCCCAGGCACACATGCCCCGACCGTCGGACGCCCACTTCCCGACCGCCGGACGCACATGCCCCGACCGTCGGACGCCCACGTCCCGACCGCAGGACGCACATGCCCCGGCCGCTCACCGTGCCCTGCACGCCTACGCCTTCGACCGCCCCACCGGCAGCATCCGACGGTTCACGGGGTCCCGGACGCCTGGCTGCCGGCACCGGTCCGCGGATGCTCCGGGGCGCATCGGCCGCCCGCGGCCACGGCCTTGAACTCGGTCAGGGCTTCCCGGACCAGCTGGGCCATGTCCCGTTCCTCGGAAGCCCCGATCCAGCGTTCGAAGCCGACCTTGAAGACGGCCACTGCGGCCTCGGCGGCCAGGCTCGCGGCCGGCTCCGCCACGCCGCGGCCGCGCAGGGTCTCGGCCAGGGCGGCCGACAGGGAGGCGAGCTTGATCAGCTCGCGCTCCTGGAGTTCCGCGTTGGCCGTGATCACGGCGTGGCGCGTGCGCGCGTACGCCCACCGGTCGGCGAAGGCCTCGGCGACCGCGTCGAGTCCGAGCGCCAGCGCGTCGATCGGCGCCGCGTTGTCCGGCGCGCCGGCGACCTCCCGCACGAACAGTTCCTGCAGGTCGACGGCGCCCGAGAACAGCACCTCGCGCTTGTCGGCGTAGTGCCGGAAGAAGGTCCGCTCGGTCAGCCCGGCCTGCTTGGCGATCTCCGCCACGGTGGTCTGTTCGTACCCGCGCTCGCTGTAGAGCTGCAACGCCGCTGCCGCCAGGCGCCCGCGCGCGTCCGGCTCCCATCTGCCCATGCGGAGATCTTACGTGATGACAGTTACTGACATCGGGTGCTACGGTCGATGACAGTGACTGACATCGAGAGTCTGGGGTTTCTCCCATGCGCATCTTCGTGACCGGAGCGTCCGGCTGGATCGGCTCCGCCCTCGTGCCCGACCTCCTCGAGGCGGGACACCACGTCCTCGGACTGGCCCGTTCCGACGCCTCCGCCGACGCGCTCGCCGCCGCCGGGGCCGAGGTCGTCCGCGGCACCACCGACGACCTCGACGTCCTGCGGGACGCGGCCGCCGCCGCGGACGGCGTGATCCACCTCGCCTTCAACCACGACCGGGCCTTCGGCGGGGACTTCCAGGGGGCGGCCGAGGCCGACCGTCGTGCCGTCGACGCCCTGGGTGACGCCCTCGCCGGCACCGGCCGGCCCTTCGTGCTGGCCTCCGGGCTGGCCGGTCTCACGCCCGGACGGGTGGCGACCGAGCGCGACAAGCCCGCGACCGGCGGCTCGCCCGTGACGATCCGGGCGGTCACCGCGGAGGCGGCGCTCGCACTCGCCTCGCGCGGCGTCCGCTCCTCAGTCGTGCGGCTCTCCCCGACCTGCCACGGCGACGGGGACAACGGTTTCATGACGGCCCTGGTCGGCATCGCCCGCGCGAAGGGCGTCTCGGGTTACATCGGCGACGGCGCCAACCGCTGGCCGGCCGTGCACCGCCTCGACGCCGCCCGGCTGTTCCGCCTGGCGGCCGAGAAGGCTCCCGCCGGGTCGGTGCTGCACGGCGTCGCGGAGGAGGGCGTCGAGATCCGGGACGTCGCCGAGGTGATCGGCCGGCACCTCGACGTACCGGTGGCATCCGTGGCGCCCGCGGCCGCGGCCGAGCACTTCGGCTGGCTCGGGGAATTCCTCGCACTGGACGTCGCCGCGTCGAGCACGCTGACCCGCGAACTGCTGGACTGGGCACCGGTCCAGCCCGGTCTGCTCGCGGACCTCGACAAGGGTCACTACTTCCAGAGCCGCACCGCCACCGGCTGAGGACAAGGGGGGCGGAAATGGAAGAAGTCCTGCCGGGCCACAGGGCCCGGCAGGACTCGTCGGTCGGTCCGGCTGCCGCTAGCCGCGGCGGCCGGCGGGATCGTGGGCGTCGTCCCGGTCCGCATCGCTGCGGTGCGGTCCGGAGCCCGCGATGCCGGTGCCCGCGCCGGCGGCCTGCGCCTTCACCCGGTCCCCGTGGCCCGGCCACCAGGCGGCGTGGCCGATCAGGGCCGTGAGGCTCGGGGTGAAGAACATCGCCATGACGAACGCGGCCACCGCGATGCCGAAGGAGACCGCGAAGCCCATCTCGGTGAGCAGCGCGTTGCCCGCCAGCATCATCGTCGCGAAGGTCGCCGCCAGGATGAAGCCCGCCGCTGCCACGGTCGGCCCGGCGTGCCGGAGCGCCATGCCGGCGGCCTCGCGCGGATCCCGGCCCTCGCGGGCCTCCTCACGCAGCCGCGCGATCATGAGGATGTTGTAGTCGGTGCCGATCGCGACCACGAAGAGATACATGATCACCGGCAGCATGAACATCAGGCCGGAGTGCCCCTGGCCGTCCTGGAAGATCCAAACGGTGGCACCGAGGGTGGCACCGAAGCCGAGACCCACCGAGGCCATCAGGTACCAGGGGGCGACCACACTGCGCAGCAGCAGGCCCAGGATGACCATGATCAGGACCGCGGCCACGGGGAAGACCGTCTTGTAGTCGTGGTTGACCGCCGCGTTGATGTCCTTGAAGATCGAGGACATACCGCCGACGAGCGCCTCGGTGCCGGCGGGTGCCGACGAGTGCGCGACGTCACGGACCCGGCCCACGGCGTCGAGCGCCTTGTCCGTCGACGCCTCGTACTTGAGCGTGACGGTGAAGTCCGCGGTGGTGCCGTCCTTGTTCAGCTGGGCCATGCGCGCGCTCGCGACGCCGTCCACCGCACCGAGCTTCCGCGCGTACGCGTCGAAGGCCGACTTGTCCAGCGGCTTGCCGTCGACACTGGACAGGTACACGTCGGTCGGTGCCGCGGCACCCGCCGAGTACGCCTTCTGGATCTCGTCCTGGACGACCATGGACTCCTTGGTCTTGGGCATGGAGCCCGACGCCAGGTCGAACGTGGCCTTGTAGCCGAAGGTGCCGAGCGACAGGACGAGCAGGATGAGCCCGGAGACCACGGCGGTGAGCGCCGGGCGGCGCTGGACGCCCCGGCCGAGCGCGGCGAAGCGGGCGTTCTCCGGCTCCTTCTGCCAGGACTTCGAGGGCCAGAAGACCTTGGGACCGATGAGCGAGACCACGGCGGGGATCAGGGTCAGGCCCGCGATCAGGGTCGCGCCGACCGCGATGGCGAGCGCCGGTCCCATCTGCTTCAGGAAGCCGAGCGTGGACAGCACCAGCGCGAGGAACGCGATGATGACCGCTCCCGCCGCCGAGGCGATGGCCTCGCCGACCCGGTCGACCGCGTTGATCATGGCCTGCTTGGGATCGTCTCCCGCACGCAGACTTTCGCGGTAGCGGAATATCAGGAACAGGAAGTAGTCGGTGCCGACACCGAAGAGCACGACGATCAGGATCGACGAGATCGAGCTGTTGGCCTGGAGGTTGAACAGCTTGGTGGCGTAGGCGATCAGGCCGTTGGCGACGGCGGACACCAGACCGATCAGCAGCAGGGGCAGCACGGCGAGGATCGGGGCCCGGAAGATGATCAGCAGCGTCACCAGGATGATGGCGAAGGTTCCGATACCGATCAACGCCTGGCCGCGCTTGGACGAGTCCTGCTGGTCGAGCGCCTGCGCGGCGGAACCGCCGAGCTTCACGTCGAGGGATGTGCCCCTGGCCAGTTTCTTGGCCTCTTCACGCAACGCCTTCGCCGCGTCGGCCTGTTTGGGCTGACCGGCGTTCTTGCTGTCCATCTGCACCAGGGTCATGGCGTACCTGCCGTCCTTGGACGGCTGGCCGGGGACGACCTTCTGGACCTGGTCGATGTGCTTCTTGCCCAGTTCGGAGGTGATCCGGGCGACGTCCTTCTGGTCGGCGGCGGTCAGCTTGCCGCCGTCGGTGCGCTGGTAGAGCGCGATCGCGGACGGGGTGAAGGCGCTGGGGAACGCCCTCTCCTGGAGGTCCGCCGCTTTGATGGACTCATAACTCTTGGGTAGAAAACTGCTTTCGTCACTGTTCGAGGGCAGGCTCGGAGCGGTGGCGACAATCGCCACCGCGGCAATCAGCCACGCCACAATCGTCCACACGGGATGACGGACGACGGCGCTGCCTATTCGTCGGAACATGCGGAGGGTCCTCCTGGGAAGGAAGATCACCGCAGCCCGGGGAGCGGTCCCTGGCATCGGCGACCCCGACCGGCACGCGTCGAACGGACCGGTCGCATGGTTGTCTTGGCCTCACATCCTAGTGACCGCGCGGCGCAACCTCCCACGGGTTATGCCCGGTGTCGGCACCGCGGACAAACCTCCCCATAGCGCACGGCGATCACGATTCCGGCAGGTGAACGACTCGCGGACAGGTGGCGTCCGGCGGCCGGGATGAACCGCGCGGGCACGGGCGTTGAGGGAAGCACGGGACACGACACACAGCGCCGTACCGAGGGAGCTGACATGAACGTCCAGGACATCGACCGGGCGCGCTTCGTCGAGGAGTGGAAGGAGTGGCACCGGGCCAAGGAGGAGACGCTGGCCGGACCGCACGGCTTCCTGGCCATCACGGGCCTGCACTGGCTGAGCCCCGAACCGGCGCGTTTCGAGGATGCTCCCGGCTCCTGGTCCGTCACCGCCGACGGAGTGGTGGTCGAACTGGCCGAGGGCGAGGAGCTGACCGTGGACGGCGCGGTGGTGCGCGGCCGGTACGGCTTCGGGATCGTCCCCGAACGGGACAGCCGCTACGCCGACTGGGGCGACGCCCGGCTCGAGGTGGCCCGGCGCGGCGGCCACGACATCCTGCGGCCCCGCCACCCGGACAGCACGCTGCGCACCTCCTTCCGCCGCACGCCCGCCTACGCCCCGGACCCGCGCTGGGTCGTCACCGCACGTTTCCTGCCCTTCGAGGAGCCGCGGCCGGTCACGGTCGGCGCGGCGGTGGAGGGACTGGAGCACGTCTACGACTCCCCCGGCCAGGTCGAGTTCGAGCTGGCGGGCGTTCGGCACCGCCTCACCGCGTTCAACGGCAAGGAGCCCGGTGGCCTCATGGTGCTGTTCACCGACAGCACCTCGGGCGTGACGACGTACGCCGCCAACCGCTCCCTGCAGACCGCCGCGCCCGGCCCCGGAGGCACGGTGACGCTCGACTTCAACCGGGCCGGGAACCTGCCGTGCGCCTACACCGACCTGGCGACCTGTCCTCTGCCGCCCGCCGGGAACCATCTGCCGGTCGCGATCGAGGCCGGCGAGCGGATCCCGCTGGAGCGCGGCGGACAGCCCTGACCTGAGCCGGCATCAGCCGGCCACCGGGTCCGCACCCGACCGGGCCGCGCCCGACCGGGCCGCGCCGCTCGTCTTCCCCCGTTCCGCTGCGGAAGTTCCTCGCGGACCCGAGCCGGCCCAGTCCGCGGACCCGCGTACGACGTGAGCCCAATCCGCGGACCCGCGTACCACGTGAGGTGCGGCCCTCTCCGGAAACCGTCCCGGCGGTTCGGTTCACGAGGACGAGGCGGCCGGCGCGCCCGGTCCACGCACCGCCCCGGACGCGGCGCGGCACGGGAACCGGGCGCAGCGCCCGGTGTCAGCCGGGGACGCAGGCGAGGGCCGCAGACCGGTGCTGGGCCTCGGCGATCACACGGGTGCCCAGATCGGGCGCGGTGTCCAGCCGGAAGAGGACGGCCGGGGCAGCGATGGCGGGGAGGATGTGGTCGTAGAGCGCCGACGTCCGGTCGTCCAGGTCGGACCAGCCCGCCACGGCCTGCGAGACGAACTGCACCCCGATCCAGGCGCCGAGGAAGACCTGTGCGGTCTCCTCGGGCACCACGTGCGGGAGTACCTCACCGCGCTGCTTGGCCTCTGCGAGGACGCACGAGGTCAGCCGGCCCCAGGCCGGCCAGGCGCTGTCGGGCGCGTCGCGGCCCTGGAGGTCGGCGTAGAGCCGGACGCCGGCGAGCAGCAGGGGTTCGCGGGGCAGACGCTTGGCCAGGGTCATGCCGGCGTCCACCCACTCCTGCAGCTTCAGTTCCCGGGGAAGGTGGTACCCGGTCCGTAACTGTTCCTGGAGCACACCCCGGGCGAGGTCCGCCTTGGAGTCGAAGTGGAAGTACAGGGCGCCCTTGGTCACGCCGGCTCGTCCGAGGATCTCGGCGATGGTGGCCGCCGCGTATCCGCGCTCCGCGAAGACGGCCGCGGCGGCTTCCAGAACAGCGCGTCGGGTCCGGACAGCTCGTTCCTGCTGAGCCACGAACCCTCCCGCAAGCTGAAAATTAAACCAACCAGCTCGTACCATACCGTACGGAAAGTCAACTGAGCGGCCCAGTAGGGCAGTTCACGCGACTTGGCACATGCGGCCGACAAGGGACACCCGGCCGGGAAGAGCGGGCCGCAACACGTCGGCGACGACCGGCGTCAGGAGGGACTCACTGTCGTGCGTCGCGCAGCTTCAGGAGGTACCTCGCGGTGAGCGCGACGGCCCGGTCCTCGTCATGGGACAGCTCCGCCAGGGCACGTGAGGTGGTGCTTCCCGGGATGTCCGCGAGCGCCTGCGTCAGCCGTCGGCGTGCGGACGTTCCGACGTCGCCCCGGGCGAGGCAGCCGACGAGCCCGGTGGCGATCTGCTCCGCCAGCGCGGGATCACGCGCCAGCGTGCTCAGCGCGTCGGCTGCGTCGGTGTCGTTCCTCCCCTCGACGATCACGTCGATGAGCGCCGGGACCGCGTCGGCCGCTCCACGTGCTCCGAGCGCCAGGGCCGCGTACCTGCGGACCACGGTGTCGGGGTGCGTGAGGGCGCCCTGCAGCAGTGCTGTCGCCTCGCGGTTCGCAATCTCGGCGAGGGACTGTACGGCACGCTCGCGCACCTCGGCCGCGGGTGAGCGGAGCCCCTCGGCCAGCAGTGCCGGCCCCTCCTCGCCGGATTGCGCCAGAGCCCACCGAAGGGCACCGGCGACGTTCGGTTCCGGCTCGCTCAGCACGGCCTCGACCAGTGCTTCCACCGGCACGGAGACTTCCTCGACCGCGGACAGGGCCGCGCGCTGCCGCGCTCCCGCGCTCTTCGACCCCAGCGCCTGCAGGAGCGCGACGGTCTGCAGGACGTCCTCCCAGCCGGCGGGTTCCGCCGCACCGATCCGGCACAGTCGCGTGAGCAGCTCCGTCTCCGCCGCGATGCGGTCCCGTGTCCGGCGGATGAGGCCGTCGACCAGTTCCGCGGGCGCGAAGCCGGGGTCGTCGAGTGCGCGTCCGACGTCGCGCAGCGACAGTCCCAACGACCGCAGGCTCTCGATGTGGAAGATTCGCCGGATGTCCTCGCGGGAGTACTCCCGGTAGCCGGAGCCGGTACGCCCCGTGGGCCGCACCAGACCGAGCGATTCGTAATGTCTGAGCATGCGGGCGCTGACCCCGGAGCGTCGCGCGACATCACCGATCAACAACGCCTACTGCCCCTTCCGGCCGGCCCCGTCCAGGGCGACGACACGCTTCGCCTCCTCGATCGCGAACTCGAATCCGGCATCCGGGTCGCGCCACAGCCGTTCCGTGGCGACCGCGTGCGCGCGCACCCCAGGATCGGGATCCGTCGTCGCGGTGCCCAGGACCGGCAACATCACCTCCCCGAGCGCGATCAGCGCCCGGCTCAGGCTCAGCTGCGTCTCGCGTTCACCGCGCCCGAGCTGTGCCGCCAACAGTACGGCCAGCCCGTGCTCGGAACCTTCGGGCACGAGTACGACCGCTGCCCGCCAGGCGCTCCGGGCCACCTCGTCGTCGGGGTCGGACAGCAGCGCCGGTGTGATCGCCGGCCATGCCTGCCGGTCCCCGATCTTGGACAGTGTGTGCAACGCCTGGCTCCGTGCCTGCGCGCGCTCCGAGCGGGCTTCGGCGAGCAGCACCGGGAGCGTCCTCGCCACCGGGTGGCGGGTGAGTGCCCACGTCAGCGTCTCGCGCACGGAGAAGTCGGGTTCGATCGCGCATCGCTCGACGAGCTTGGCGACGAACCCCGCGTCCGGGGTCGTGCCGACCGCCAGCGCTGCCTGCAGCCGGACCGACGAGCTGGTGTGCTCCAGCCCCCGGAGAACGCGTGTGATGTGCGTGTCCTCTTCCGCCATGGTCATCGGGACCACCTCCTCGCCACAGTGAAGGCCTTGTCACGGTGTCAAGGTCAAGCGGGGATGACGACCTACGCGCACGGAGCGGGATCCGGTTGCGGTGAAACCGGTGCGCCGGGTGGGTGTCTGCACGGGCGGTGCCACGGAACAGCCGCGAGGAGGTGTCGGAGCCGGTGGCGGGGGCACCGGCCCTGTATGGATGCACGGTCATGGGCACTGCGCGGACGAGGCCGGGCGCACCGGGCGGCGGACAGTACGGCGATGTCCGTGGCCGCCCGGTCGGGCTTCGCGGCGCGCGGGCTGATCTACGTACTCGTGGGCGTCATCGCCCTGCAGATCGCCTTCGGCGGTGCCGGCGGCGGTCACCAGGCCGACCGCGGCGGTGCCCTGGACGAACTGGCCGGCAAGCCGTTCGGGTCGGCGATGCTGTGGATCGTGGGCATCGGCCTGGCCGGGATGGCGCTGTGGCGGCTGTCGGAGGCGGTGTTCGGCGGGGCGGGCCCCGACGGCTCGAAACTGTCCCGGCGGGCGGCCGCCCTGTTCCGTTTCGTCTTCTACTGTTTCGTATCGTACTCCGTGCTCGCGTACGCGGCCGGGGACCGGGGCAGCGGCAGCGGTTCGTCCGACCGGCACACCGACGATGTCACCGCCCGGGTGCTCGACTGGCCCGGCGGCCAGTGGCTGGTCGGGGCCGCGGGCGTCGGCGTGCTGATCGCCGGGGTGTGGATGGCGGTGCGGGCCGTACTGAAGAAGTTCCGCGAGGATCTGCGGATCGGTGCCATGTCGGCCAGGACCCGGCGCGTCGTCGACTTCCTCGGGGTCACCGGCGGTGCGGCCCGCGGTGTCGTCTTCGCCGCGGCCGGTGTGTTCGCCCTCGTCGCGGCCGTCCGGCACCAGCCGGGGGAAGCCAGGGGCATGGACGACACCCTGCGCGGGTTCCGGGACCTGCCGGCCGGACCCTGGCTGCTCGCCCTGGTCGCGCTCGGCCTGGCCGCGTTCGGTCTCTTCTCCTGGTGCGTCGCGCGCTGGCGCAAGCTCTGAGGCCGGCCGCCCGACAGCCCGTGCTCAGGCGTCGGAGTCGGGCTTGCTCCGCGCCGCCGCGTACGCCTGTGCCGGTGTCATGGGGACGCCGTCGAGCGTGACCGTCTTGTAGGGGCTCACCTTGGCGCAGGTCTTGGCCTGGTCGGCGGTGGAGGCGTGGGCCTGGGAGACGGCGGCCCTGGTGTCGGCGGGCGAGGCGGTGGACGCGGCGGGGTAGCTGCTTCCGCTGGGCCAGTCGCTGCCGACCAGCAGGGTCAGGCCGCTGCCGGTGCCCTGCTTCAGGCGGGAGGCGGGAAGGCCGAGCGCCTTGGCGACCGTCCGGGCCGCGGGCAGCTGTCCGGTGCCGTAGGTGAGGGCGGTGGCCGTCGCGAGGCTGGGGGCGTTGACCGTGGTGGCGGAGCCGAAGCCCTGGCCGGTGAGCGCGCTCGCGACGACGGAGGCGCGGCCGGTGATGCCGGTGCCGTTCTCCACCGTCACCGCGATGCCGGACGGGGGCGCGGCGGAAGCCGTGACGGTGGCCTTCGCGGTGGCCTTGGCGGTCCCGGAGGCCGCCGCCGACTTCTTGCCGGATCCGGTGGTCAGGGACTGGTCGTCGGCGATGGTGGCGAACAGGGTCTTCGCGCCCGGGCCCACCACCACACGGTCGCCGTCGGCCGGGTCGGGCGCGGTCTGCATCGTCGCGAAGGTGATCCGTCCGGTGGGGACCTTGTTCACGTCGTCCGCCAGCGCGATCAGCTTCTTCACGCTGCCCAGGCCGTCGTCCACGGTCAGCGCCTTGGTGGCGGCGTCGGCGAGCCGGTAGACCGCGGTGGGGTCGGTGAGCGTGCCGGCGCTCTTGAACTTGCGGATCATGGCGCTGAGGAAGATGTGCTGCGAGACCGTACGGCCCAGATCGCTGCCGTCGCCGAAGCCGTGCCGGGACCGGACGAACTCCAGGGCCGCGACGCCCTTGAGGGTGTGGGTGCCCTTGGACAGTTTCAGGTGGGAGTAGGTGTCGTAGACGTCGTCGCTGACGCACACGGAAACGCCGCCGACCGCGTCGGACATCTTGACGACGCCGGAGAAGTCGAGCTTGACGAAGTGGTCGACGGGGATGCCGGTGAGCTGGTGGACGGTGGCCACCTGGCAGGCGGGCCCGTACTGCAGCGCGCTGTTGATCTGGCCGTAGTAGCCGGCGGTGGACCGGCCGGACTCACCGTCCTTGCAGGCCGGGACCTTGGTCATGGTGTCGCGGGGGATGCTCATCACGGTGGCGTTGGAGCGGTCCGCCGATATGTGCAGCACCATCTGCACGTCCGCGTTGCTGCCGGTCTGCACACCGGTCGTGGAGCAGCCGCCGCCGAGCTTGCAGTCCGTCTCGCTGGTACGGCCGTCCGATCCCATGACCAGGATGTTGATGGGAGTGCGCCCGAAGGCGTCGGCCTTCTCCGTGCCGCCCTTGCCGTCCAGCGCGAGGCTGTGGATGTTGCCGTCCAGGTGCTGGTAGAACCACCAGCCCGCGCCCGCGGTGACCACGACGAGGCCGGACAGGCACATCGCGGCGGTCCTCAGCAGTCTCCTGGCACGGCCCGTCGGCCGGGTCCGGCTGGTCCGCTTCCCGCCGCGCGTACGCGAGGCCACCCGCGCGGCGGCCCGGCCGCCCGGCGGACGCGCCTCGTCCGGCTCGGCCGTGCGCTGCTCGGGCACACGCGTGCCGCGGCTGCGTATGGCCTGTCCGGCCGGACCGTCCCACGGGTCGCTCATATCCCACTCCCCCTGAACGGTCGGGCCTGCGTGACATCTGATGCGGTAGCTGCGCAATCTAACAAACACGTGACCCGAACAGCCCAGATCCACACTCGACTCACAGGTGAGGCAGGTCATCACCGTGCCGCGCAGCCGGACGGCAGGGCAGCGGGAGTCTACGTGTCCTTCCTGAGAACCCCCTCTTACGCGGCCGGGACGGGGATGCGGCCGGTCAGCCGGGGGAAGGAGCGGGCCGCGGTCAGGAAGCCCAGCGTCGTCAGCACGAACGGCCAGGTGAACGCGTGGCCGCCGGACGGGGCGAGCAGATGGGCGACGGCCGGTGTCACCGCGGTCGCGGTCACGGCGCCCAGCAGCGCGTACAGCAGCGTGGCCGGCGCCGCGGCCAGGAACACGCCGCACAGGGCGAGGGCGACGAGCACGGCGTTGTAGCCCATCGTGCCGTCGGCGATCCGGGCTGTCGGCGCGCCGAGCGCCCAGGCGGTCAGGACGCCCGTGGCGCTGCCGGCACAGGCCACGAGCCCCGCCACCCCGCTCGCCAGGAAGAGACCCGCGAGCAGCAGCGCGCCCACGTACCACTCGTCCAGGAAGAAGACCTGGGAGACGTTGCGGAAGAACGCCCGCCACAGGTCACCCGGGCGCGGCGCGGTCGGACCGGACGCGGCGCGGGGCAGCGCGGCGAGGCTGTCGCCGTGCGGCCAGAGCCGCCGGAAGCCGGGGGCGGCGACCGTGACCGCGCTCGCCAGCAGGCAGTACGGCAGGGTCAGCGGCGGCAGGTGCCACACGCGCAGCAGCCGGACCACGGCCGCCGTGGCGACCGCGGCCACGGCGCAGCCCACGACGGCGAGCAGTGCCGTCGACAGCCGGTCCACGCCCAGGAACACCGCGAAACACAGGGCCAGCAGGCAGGAGTTGAAGCCCTCCAGTCCCTGCTCCACCCGTTGGCGGGGCACATGCAGCAGCCGTGCGGTGCCGCTGCCGAGGGTGGCGCCGCCCAGGGCGTAGACGCCGTACCGCCAGTCCGCCGTCGCCAGCGCGGCGCAGAAGACGGCGCCCGTCCGCGCGTCGGCCAGGAACATCACCTGGGCCGGGCCGCGCAGCAGTGGCCGTCCGAAGTGCACCGCGCCCACCGCGTGTCCCCGACGCCACCACCGGGCACCGTCCGACCGTCGCACGCCCGCCCCCTCACCCACGCGAAGCCCCCACCGTGTTCCACAGTGCGACATGCATTTTCCGGCATACGATACTCGCTTGTCGAGGTCGCGTACCGTTCAGGGCTCCTCGGGGAGGCGGGCCGACTGGCGGCGGCGGACGATGCCGCGGGGATCCGGCTCCTCCCTGCCGTACCGCATCGTCGGCGCGATTCGGGGCAGCCTCCCGGTGGGGGAAGGCCAGGGACCGGCGAGCGTGGACGAAGGACGCGTGGGCGTGGCAGACAGCGCAGGCATGATCGATGAGGCGGAACCGGGTCGGCTGTCGGTCACCCGCGCCACCGTCGACGGGGTCACCGTCGTCACGGTGACCGGCGAGGTGGACCACCACACCTCGGGCGTCCTGCGCGACGCCCTCGCGCCCGCGGACCCCGTTCCCGCGGGGCGGACCGTCGCGGACCTCAGCGGCGTGCCGTTCATGGACTCCAGCGGCATCAACGCCCTCATCGCCGGCCATCAGGCGCACGGTCCGGCGGGCTGGCTGCGCCTCGCGGGCGTGCAGAGGTCCGTCCTGCGCACCCTGGAGATCGTCGGCCTCACCCCTCTCCTCGCCTGCTATCCCAGCGTCGGCGACGCACTGGAGGGCTGAGGGGCTGCCGCCCGGGTCAGGACTGCGGGCGCTTGCCGTGGTTGGCCGCGTGCTTGCGGCGCGACTTCTTCTTCCGGCGTCGCTTCGACGACATGGACACCTCCCTGCACAGTCGCGGACGAAGCGTCGACAGCGTCCGCACATCCGGCAATATGGACATACGCACACTATCCCCGCACCACCCTCCGCTCCACCGCAAGCCACGAGCGCAAGTGGTCAGCTTATGATGCGAAATGCCGGATTCTTCGTCTCGGTCCGGCTGCCGCTCCCCGCTCTCCCCGCTCGCTCGCCCGCTTGACGCAGAGGAGGCAGACACCATGACCGGTGATCCGGAGCCGATCGGCGCGCAGGCCCGCCGCGCGCTGGAGCAGGAACTGGCCGATCTGCGGGACGAGCGCCGGCTGGTCGCCGGGACGCTCCACGACTCCCCCTCGGTGGGCGACCAGGCCGACCAGGCCGACGAGTTGCGCCGCGCCGACCAACTGGACCGCCTCGACCGCCGGATCGAGGACATCACCACCCGGCTGCGCCAGGCGCGGACGGCCGGGCCCGCCCCCACCGATCAGGTCGGCGTGGGCAGCACGGTCACCGTGCGCTTCCCGGACGGTTCGGTGGAGACGCTCCAGGTCGCGGAGGTCGCCGAGGCACTGGACCAGACGCTGGTCACCGCCGACAGCCCGCTCGGCCACGCGCTGCTCGGACACCGGCCGGGGGACACCGTGCGCTACGGCACTCCGGACGGCCCGGCGACGGCGGTCGTGGAGTCGATCGGCGAGGGTCCCGCCCCCGCCTCCTCGTGACGGGAGTGCTGCCCCGTGACAGCGCGGGTCCCGCTCAGGCGGCGGCCTCAGGTCGCGGCCGGTGTCCCGGCGCCGGACGGTGCTCCGGCGTCCGACGACGCGCCCGGATCGTTCTTGCGCACCCAGCAGTGCAGCGTGTCGTTCTGTACGTCCGCGACGATGGTGTCGCCCGGATCGGCCTCGCCGCTGAGCAGGAGGGTGGCGATGCGGTTGTCCAGTTCCGCCTGGATGGTGCGGCGCAGCGGCCGTGCGCCGAACTCCGGCTGGTGACCGTGGGCGATGAGCAGCTTCTTGGCGGCCTCGGTGACCTCCAGGCCCAGGCCCTGGGCGCGCACCCGGTGCTTGCTCCGGTCCAGCAGATGGTCCACGATGCGGCTCAGGTCGTCCTCGGTCAGGCCGTGGAAGATGATGATGTCGTCGATCCGGTTGAGGAACTCCGGCAGGAACCGGGTGCGCAGGTCGTCCATCAACTCGTCCTTGAGTCCGGACACATCGCCCTTGTGCTCCAGGATGCGGTGCGCGCCGATGTTGGACGTCATGATGACGACGCAGTGCCGGAAGTCGACGGTGCGGCCCTGGGCGTCGGTCAGCCGTCCGTCGTCCAGGATCTGCAGCAGCGTGTTGAAGACGTCGGGGTGGGCCTTCTCCACCTCGTCGAAGAGCACCACGCTGTAGGGCTGCCGGCGGACCTTCTCGGTGAGCTGGCCCGCCTCCTCGTAGCCGACATAGCCGGGAGGCGCTCCGACCAGTCGGGAGACGGTGTGCTTCTCCTGGAACTCGCTCATGTCGAAGCGGATCATGCGGTCCTCGCTGCCGAACAGCAGGGCGGCGAGGGTCTTGGCGAGTTCGGTCTTGCCGACGCCGGTCGGGCCGAGGAAGAGGAACGACCCCACGGGGCGGTTCGGGTCGCCCATGCCGGCGCGGTTGCGGCGTACGGCCTGGGAGACCGCGGTGACCGCCTCGTCCTGGCCGACGATCCTCGCGTGCATCTCCTCCTCCAGCCGCAGGAGTTTCTCCTTCTCGCCCGCGGTGAGCTGGGAGACCGGGATGCCGGTGCGGCGGGAGACGACGTCGGCGATGTCGTCGGCCGTGACGGAGACGACACCCTCGCGGCGTTCCTCGATGCCGGCGAGTTCGCCCTCCACCTCGGCGATCTGCCGCTTCAGTTCCGAGGCCTTCTCGAAGTCCTCCGCCCCGACGGCCTGTTCGAGTTCCCGGCGCAGCTTGGCGATACGGTCCTCACGGCTGACGATCTCGGTGGAGCGGCCCGCGCCGCGCAGTCGTACCCGGGCTCCGGCCTGGTCCAGCACGTCGATCGCCTTGTCGGGCAGGAAGCGGTCGCTGATGTACCGGTCGGACAGCTCGGCCGCGGCCACCAACGCCGCGTCGTCGAAGCGGACCTGGTGGTGTGCCTCGTAGGTGTCGCGCAGACCTTCCAGGATCAGCACCGTCTCCTCGACGGTGGGCTCCGGGACCATCACCGGCTGGAAGCGGCGCTCCAGGGCGGCGTCCTTCTCGATGTACTTGCGGTACTCGTCGATGGTCGTGGCGCCCACGACGTGGAGTTCCCCGCGCGCGAGGGCGGGCTTGAGCATGTTGCCCGCGTCCATGGAGCCCTCACCCGTGGCACCGGCACCGACGACCGTGTGCAGTTCGTCGATGAAGAGGATGATGTCGCCGCCGGCCGTCTGGACGTCCTCGATGACCTTCTTCAGCCGCTCCTCGAACTGCCCCCGGTACTGGGCCCCGGCCACCATGCCCGACAGGTCCAGCGAGACGACCCGCTTGTCCTTCAGCGTGTCGGGGACCTCGCCGGCCACGATGCGCTGGGCGAGCCCCTCCACGATGGCGGTCTTGCCCACGCCGGGCTCCCCGATCAGCACGGGGTTGTTCTTGGTGCGCCGCGAGAGGATCTCGACGGTCTGCTCGATCTCTCCGCCACGCCCGACCACCGGGTCGAGTCTGCCCGCCCTGGCCTCCTCGGTCAGGTCGCGGCCGAACTCGTCCAGTGTCGTGGCAGGCTGCTTCCGCTCGGCGGGAGCGTTCTCCGCGCGCGCCGCCGCCTGTTCCGCGAGACCGGCCAGGCGCTTGGTGTCCAGGCCCTCGGCCCGCAGCATCCGGGCCGCGCCCGTGTCGCTGTCGCCGACCAGGGCGCTGAGAATGTGCTCGGGACCGATGTAGGACGCGCCGGCCGCCTGGGACCGGGCGTAGGCGGCGCCGAGCGTTCGTTTGGCCGCGGGGGTCAGGCCGGGTTGTGCGGAGGGCTCGCCGGACTCGCGGGGCAGGACCTTGGCCAGCTCGGCGGCGAGCACGTCGGGGTCCACGCCGACCTGGGAGAGCAGCCGGCGCGAGGGGTCGACCTGGGTGGCCGCCCAGAGCAGGTGTTCGGTGTCGAGGTCGGAGGTGCCGTCCTCCGCGGCCCGGTGGGCGGCCAGGTTGAGCAGCTCCTGCGCCGACTCGGTCAGCAGGCGGCCGATGGGTACGCGCTGCACCGCGGGGGGCGAGGAGGCGGGTGACATACCGAAAAAACGATTCAGCAGCTCGCTGAAGGGGTCTGACGAACCGAACGGTGCACCGAACGACATCGACATGACAGCTCCTGGCGCGCGAGGGGTCGGCGATCCCCGTGAGGGAGTCCCCGGGAAAAAGCCGGGCAGCACGAAAGGCGGCTGGGGCCGGGGGCCCGCGAGGGGTCCTTCATCACTCAACCCCCGTGCGGACGGCACCGCAAGCCGAGGGGGAGGGCGGGAGATCGTCGAGAAAGGTCAGGGTCGGCACGTGGAAGAGGCAGCCCGTGACCGCCACGGAGAAGTCGAGGATCCGGTCGTGCTGCCCCGGGCTGCGTCCCAGGAACATGTTCCGCAGCATCTCCTCCGTCACGTCCGGGGTACGGGCGTAACCGATGAAGTAGGTACCGAACTCCCCTTTCCCGACAGTGCCGAACGGCATGTTCTCCCGCACGATCTTGCGCTCGTCCCCTTTCTCGTCGGTGATGGTGTTGAGCGCGACATGGGAATCGGCGGGCTTCACGTCGTCGGGCAGTTCGATGTTGGCCAGCTTGGTACGCCCGATGACCTTTTCCTGGACCTCGGTCGGCAGAGCGTCCCAGGCCGTCAGGTCGTGCAGGTATTTCTGGACCGTCACGTAGCTGCCGCCGGCGAATTCCGGGTCCTCGTCCCCGATGAGAACGGCGTCGGCCGCCGGCTGCCGTTCGGGATTTTCGCTGCCGTCCACGAAGCCGAGCAGATCGCGCTCGTCGAAGAACTTGAAGCCGTGCACTTCGTCGACCACCGTGGCCGCGCCGTGCAGACGGTCTCCCAGCCGCCGGGCCAGTTCGAAGCAGAGGTCCATGCGCTGGGAACGGACGTGGAAGAGGATGTCGCCGGGGGTGCCGGGAGCCCGGTGACGGGGTCCCGTCAGGGGGACGAAGGGGTGCAGATCCCGTGGCCGGGGCCCGCTGAACAGCCGGTCCCAGGCCGCCGAGCCGATGCCGACGACGCAGCTCAGCTCCTCGGCCGGTTCACGGAAGGCGACCGATCGGCGCAGGCCGGAGACGTCCTCCAGCAGTTCCCGGACCCGCTCCTCGCCCCCGGGCGCGATCGTGACCACGAGGAACACGGCGGCCCTGGGCGGTACAGCGACGACGGGCTGGGGCTCGGACACAGCGCATCCGCCTCCTGAGGTGTCTTCCGCACCAGCATCGCGCGCCTCCGCCCGCTCGGCAGGTCGAACGACCCCGGGGGCGGCACGCTCAGCTGTGGTCCGCGCGGAGCCCTGACCGGCCCGGGGTGCGCTCGTACGGCGGCTCGGAAGGCCGGGGGACGCCGTACCGTACGGGCGCCGTGCCGGGCCCGTACGGTACGGCGTCGCGGTCGGTGGCACCGCACGGCGCAGGTGATGTCCGTGTCGACCGTCGGCCGTGACGGGGGCACGAGCGGGACCGGCGGCTGCCGCGTCCACCGCGGTCGGCCGAGTCCGCTCGGGCCGTCCGCCGGTTCACACCGGTGTGTGGCCCTGAAGGTACTGGCGCACGCCGGCCGGCAACGGCGTGCCGGCGGTCTCCGCGATCGGTGCCCAGCGCAGTCGTTCCGGCGCGAAGCGGCCCCCGTCGGAGGGGGACTCGCTCAGCAGCTGGCACACCACGGCCGTCTCCCCCGCCGCTTCCCGCGGTCGCAGTGGCTCCGTGCCGTCGACGAGGTAGCCGGTGACCTCGTAGACGACGCGCGCCGCGGCGGCCGTGGCCGTCTCGGCCGGTTGCGGGGTGCCCGAGGGCAGTCCCCAGCCGTCCCCCTCCGGTACCAGCAGCAGCCGCCCGTCGTACACGACGACCGCCCGTATCACGCCCTCGGCCTGCTCCAGCGTCATCGGCCCGTCACCCCTCCCAGGAACCTCCTGGTGCCTACCCAGGGGTGAGCCGGTGATGCGCCGTGAGGCGGTGGCAGACGCCACGGCTTCGCGCGTCGGCGGGAGTTCACGCGGGGTCAGTACAGCACCGGCAGGTCGCCGGGCCGTACCCGCACGATGACCGGGAGGGTGGCGTCCACCTCGCCGTCGGCGCCGTAGGGGACGGGCCGGTCGGCCTCGATGCGCAGTTCCCGGCCGCGCAGGACGCGCACTTCGGGGCGGCGGACGTGGGCACCGGTCTTCAGCTCGTTCATCAGGGTGAAGAACAGCCGGCGCGGGGCCTCGCGGATCAGCACGACGTCCAGCAGCCCGTCGTCGACGCGCGCGCCGGGGGCGATGAGCCGGCCGGAGCCGTAGTAGGGGGAGTTGGCGGCGACGACGGTGTAGCCGCGGTGGAGGTGTTCCTCGCCGTCGACGGTGACGCGGTAGTCGGCCGGCCGCCAGCCGGTGACGGCGCGCAGACCGCCGGCGTAGTAGGAGGCGGCGCCGCGCAGCAGGCGGGCGTTGTTGGCGTGCCGGTTGGCCACCGCGTCGACGCCGGCGTACACGCTGCCCAGCACCACGGTGCGCGGGTGGACGGCCGACTCCACCTCGATGGTGTCGACGGGCCGTGGCTCGGCGTGCAGCAGGATGTCCGCCAGCGCGTCGGGGTCGGCGGGCAGGCCCAGTGCGCGGGCGAAGTCGTTGCCCCGCCCGGCGGGTACGAGACCGAGGGCGGTGCCGGTGCCGCTGAGCGCGCCGCCGATGCCGCCGGCGATGCCGTCGCCGCCCACGGCCAGGACGATCCGGCCGCGCTCGCCGGCCTTGCGGGCGATGTCCTGGGCGTGGGCGAGGCTGTGGCTGTACTCGGTCTCCAGCCCGGCGCCGGCCCCGCGCAGCAGCCGGGCCAGCTGGAGCAGGGTCGCCGCCCCGGTCGAGCCGCCCGCTGTGGGGTTGACGACGGCGGTGAAGTGGCGCATCGGTGTGCCTCCGGCAGGCGGTGGGATCAGGGGTCAGTCGGTGGGCAGCAGGACGCCGGGGTTGAGGAGCCCCTCGGGGTCCAGGCGGTCCTTGACGGCGCGCAGGGCCGCGATCCCGAGCGGGCCGGCCTCGCGGACGTACCAGTCGCGGTGGTCGGTGCCGACCCCGTGGTGGTGGGAGATGGTGCCGCCGGCGGCCAGCACCGCCTCGTTGGCCGCGTGCTTGGCGGGCGTCCAGTGGGCCACCGGGTCCTCACCCTGGGCGCTGACGACGGTGAAGTAGAGGGAGGCGCCGTTCTCGTACACGTGGGAGATGTGGCACATGACCAGGGGCGGGGTGCCGGCCTGGGTGAGGGCGTCCGTCAGGGCGGTGCGGACGGCCGTGTACAGGTCGGGGATGCGGGACCAGAAGGCCGCGGTCTCCAGCGTCTCGGCGAAGGCGCCCACGTCGAGCAGCGCGTCGCGCAGGTAGGGCGCGGAGTAGCGGCCGTGCGCCCAGCGTTCACCCGGTTCGGTGCCGGCCAGGGTGCCGCCGCACTCCGTCAGCACCGCCGCCGCCCGCTCCCGGCGGTGCGCGGTGTCCTCGGCCGTACCCTCGTATCCGGTGATGGCCAGGCAGCCTGCGCCGCCCTCCGCCAGGCCGGCGCCGATCGCGTCGGGCTGGGCGAGGCCGATGAGTGTCTCGGTCTCGTCGGACAGGCGCAGCACGGTCGGCCGGGGACCGTCCTGGGCGAGCCGGCGCAGTGCGGCGGCGCCCTCCTCGAAGGAGGCGAACCGCCAGCCCTCGTACACCCGCGCCTCGGGCAGCGGGCGGATCCGTACGGTGACGGAGGTGATGACGCCGAAGGCGCCCTCGGAGCCGAGGATCAGCTGGCGCAGGTCCGGTCCGGCGGCGGAGCGGGGGGCCCGGCCGGTCCGGAGGGTGCCCTCGGGGGTGGCGACGGTCAGACCGAGCACCATCTCGTCGAAGCGGCCGTATCCGGCGGACGCCTGTCCGCTGGAGCGGGCGGCGGCGAAGCCGCCGATGGTGGCCCACTCGAAGGACTGGGGGAAGTGGCCGAGGGTGTAGCCCCGTTCGGCGAGGAGGGCTTCGGCCTCGGGTGCGCGCAGGCCGGGCTGGAGGACGGCGGTGCGGGAGACGGGGTCGAGGTCGAGCAGACCGCTCATGCGGCGCAGGTCCAGGGCGACGAACGCGCCGCGCTGCGGGGCGAGTCCGCCCACCACCGAGGTGCCGCCGCCGAAGGGGACGACGGCCAGCCCGTGCGCGGCGCAGACGCGCAGGACGGCGAGGACCTCGTCGTGGCCGCCGGGCAGGACGACGGCCTGGGGGACGTCGCTGAAGTCGGCGGCGCGGATGCGCAGCAGGTCCGGGGTGGACTTGCCGCGGGTGTGCCGGACGCGGCTCTCCGCGTCCGTGCGGACGTGCTCGTCCCCGCCGACGGCTTCGGCGAGCGCCTCCAGTGCGGCGGGGTCGGCCGCGCCGCCGGGAAGGCGGATGTCCTCCAGGCCGGGCGTGGGCGTGCTGTGCGGCTTGACGCCGAGCAGGTCGCGCAGCAGCCCGGTCACCGTCTCGGGCAGCGGTGCCGCCTTCGCCGGGTCGCCCCAGCCGTTCCACAGCATGTCCATTGAACGGTCGTCCTCACAGGTCGGTGTGCTCGGTTCGCGCGGCTCGGCTGCCGTCTCGGGGGCCGTACCGCTTCCGTCCCGACCCCAGGGCGTTACACTGTGACACATGACGCCTATTCGTCACAACGGTTCGGACAGCGATTCCGTGCTCGACGCGGCACGCGACTGTGTGCTCGCCGTCGGGGTACGGCGCACCACGCTCGCCGACGTCGCCCGCCGCGCCGGTGTCTCCCGGATGACGCTCTACCGGCGCTGGCCGGACCTGCAGACCCTGGTGGGCGATCTGATGACCCGGGAGTGGGTCGACGTGGCCACCCGGGCCATACCGGAACCCGCGCCCGGTGTCGGCACGCGCACCCGGATCGTGAACGGGCTGGTCGCCGGGGTCGAGGCCTTCCGGTCGCATCCGCTCTTCCGCAAGATCGTCGACGTCGACCCGGAACTGCTCCTGCCGTACGTGCTCGACCGGCGCGGCGCGAGCCAGGAGGCGCTGCTGGCGCTGCTCGGCGACGCGTTGCGCGAGGGCCACACGGACGGGTCCGTACGGCCCGGCCACACCGAACGGCAGGCACGAGCCCTGCTGTTGACCGTGCAGTCCTTCACCCTGTCCCTGCGCACGATGACCGACGAGGACGATCCGGAGCTGGACTCCGGCGCGTTCCTCGGCGAGCTGCGCACCCTTCTGGAGAGGACCCTGACGCCATGAGCCACACCGAGGCCGCGCCCGGCTCGTCCCTCAGCGCACACCGGCGCGGCCGGGAACTGGCCGAGGCCACGGACGGCCGGGTGGCCGACGTCCTGGTCGTCGGGCTCGGCGCCACGGGCGCCGGGGCCGCGCTGGACGCGGCGGCCCGCGGACTGGACGTCGTCGCGGTGGACGCCCACGACCTGGCCTTCGGCACCTCCCGCTGGAGCTCGAAGCTGATCCACGGCGGGCTGCGCTACCTCGCCTCCGCGCAGTTCGACGTCGCCCACGAGAGCGCCGTCGAACGCGGTGTGCTGATGACCCGTACGGCACCGCACCTGGTGGCCGCCCAGCCGTTCGTACTGCCGCTGACCCCGCTGGTGTCCCGGGCCCAGGCCTCGCTGGCCTGGGCCGGGTTCCGGGCCGGGGACATGCTGCGACTGGCGGCCCGCACCCCGCGCCAGGTCCTGCCCGCTCCGCGCCGGCTGTCGGCGACGGAGGCCCGGCACCTGGCGCCCGCGGTCCGCGCGTCCGGGCTGCGCGGCGGGCTGCTGTCCTGGGACGGCAAGGTGACCGACGACGCCCGCCTGGTCACTGCCCTGGCCCGGACGGCCGCCGCCCACGGCGCCCGGGTCCTGACCCGGGTACGGGCACTGGAGCTGACCGGTTCGGGCGCCCGGATCCGCGACGAACTCACCGGCGAGGAGGGCGAGATCAGGGCACGCGCCGTGATCAACGCCACCGGGGTGTGGGCGGGCGCCCTCGCCGACGGCATCCGGATCCGCCCGTCGCGCGGCACCCATCTGGTCCTGCGTTCGGAACGGCTCGGCGCCCTGCCGGCCGGAGTGCACGTGCCGGTCCCCGGGGAGACCAACCGCTTCGTCCTGGTCCTGCCGCAAGGGGACGGCCGGGTCTACGTCGGGCTCACCGACGAGCCGGTCGACGGCCCCGTCCCGGACGTGCCCGAGGTCCCCGAGACGGACATCGGCTTCCTGCTGGACGTGCTCGGATCGGTCCTGGACATCCCCGTGTCCCGGGACGAGGTGGCCGGCGCCTTCGCCGGGCTGCGCCCGCTGCTGGACACCTCCGCGCACGACGGCCGGGCCGTCGGGCCGGTGCGCACCTCCGACGTCTCGCGCCGGCACGCCGTGCTGACCTCGCCGGACGGTGTCACCACCGTGGTCGGCGGCAAGCTCACCACCTACCGGCGCATGGCCCAGGACGCCGTGGACGCCGCCGCCGGGGCAAGGGGGCTGCGCACCGGCCCCTCCCCCACCGCCGCGCTGCCGCTGGTCGGCGCCGCCGCCCCCGAACGGCTGCGCGCACTGCCCGTGCCCCGCCGGCTGGTCCGCCGCTACGGCACCGAGGCCGTGGCGGTGCACGCACTCGCGGCCGAGGACCCCACCCTGGCCGAGCCGGTACTGGCCGGCCACCCCGTCACCCGGGCCGAACTCCTGTGGGCGCTGCGGCACGAGGGGGCGCTGGACGAGTCCGACCTCCTGGACCGCCGCACCCGGATCGGCCTGGTACCCCAGGACCGCACCGAGGTGCTTCCCGTCGCACGGGAGATCCTGGAGCGGACGGCGACCGCGCGCCCCTGACCGGCTGCGGGGCGCCGCCGGCCGCAGGGGCGGGTATTCGATTGCGGCGGGCTCACCGTCCCGGGATCCTTCAGCACATCCCGCTCCGCCCGTCCGCTGAAGGAGGCAGTACGTGGTGACTGTTCCCGCCCGTCGTCTGGTGCTCCTCGGGGGAGGTTTCTCCACGGACGAGGACGGGCTCCTGGACGACTGGCTGCTCGCCCGCGCACGCGGCCCCCGCCCCAGGGTGTGCTTCCTGCCCACGGCGAGCGGTGACGCCCCCGGCTACGTCGACCGGTTCCTGGACGCCTTCCGGCCCCGCCACTGCGAGCCCGCCGTACTGCCGTTGTTCCGACGGGAACTGGACGACGACGCGCTGCGCGCGTTCCTGCTCGCGCAGGACGTGGTGTACGTCGGCGGCGGCAACACCGCGAACCTGCTGGCCGTCTGGCGGGTGCACGGGGTCGACCGGCTGCTGCGTGAGGCGTACGACCGGGGGACACTGCTGTGCGGGATCAGTGCCGGTGCCAACTGCTGGGCCGGCGCCTCGCACACAGACTCCTTCGGTCCGCTCGCGGTCCTGCGGGACGGGCTGGGCCTGCTGCCCGGGTCGGTGTGCCCGCACTACGACAGCGAACCGGGCCGTCGCCCCTCCTACCGGCGGGCCGTGGCCACCGGTGCGCTGCCCGCGGGCTGGGCGCTGGAGGACGGCGTGGGCACGCTGTTCACGGACGGGCGGCTCCAGGAGGCGGTGGCCCGGCGGCCGGGGGCCCGGCTGTACCGGGTGGAGCCGGACGGCCGGGGCACCGCCGACGAGAGGGCCGTGCCCTGCCGCCCGCTCGGTACGACGGCGTGAGCGGGCGTGAGCGGGGCCGAGCGGGCGTAGGCCAGTGGGCGGGTGAGGCGGTGAGGCAGGTGACGCGGCGTCAGAGCAGGCGCCTGATGTCGCCGCGGACCCGGTAGAAGCCGCCCGCCGCCGGGTGCAGGGCGTCGACGACGTACCGGGCGCCGGGCCGGCGTATCGCGCGGGGGAACTGGACGTTCCAGGAGGTGTCGTAGCCGTCGGACAGCACGTGCACGCGCAGCCGGCCGGCCTCCTGGACGCACTCCACCACCACCGCTCCGGCGGGCGCCTGGGTGACCGTGGCCATCGCGTCCACGGCCGTGGCCGGAGCGTACGTCGGCAGGGCGGCGGCGAGTTTGACGTCCCGCGCCACCGGGACCGTGCCCTGCCGGGCCGCGGCGACGGCCGCCTCGCTCGCGTCCACGCACACCAGCGAACCGTCGGTGGTGACCAGGTACAGCCGCCCGTCCCGGTACTGCATGGACAGGGCCGAGCCGCTGCCCGTGCCCAGCTTCCACAGCCGCCTGCCGTCCCGGTCGAAGCAGTAGACGGAGGAGGCCGCGTCGCCGGCGAAGACGAACCGGCCGCCGGGTGAGGTGGCGCACGCGTACACCGCGCTGTCGCACGTGTACGTGGCCTCGATGACGCCGGTGGCCTTCGACAGCCGCTGGACCACTCGGTGCGCGGTGCCCGCGTACACCGCGTCCTGCTCCTGCCAGCCGAACAGCACGCCGCCCTTGGTGGGGGTGTGCCACAGCTCGCCGCCGCCGTCGGGCGCGTAGGCGGTGACGCCCCGGTGGTGGCCGTGGTAGACGGCCCGGTCGTCGGCACGGACCATCCAGGCGTGTTCGCCGGGGCTGCGGCGGGACCACTGGTGTTCGTCCTCGTGGTCGATGACGGTGAGCCGGCCGTCGCGGTCCGAGACGTCGAGGACGCCCTCGTGGATGTCCAGCCAGAAGATGTCGACGTCGGCGGCGATGTCGTAGGCGGCGAAGGGGAGCTTGGAGGAGAGGTCGTAGACCTTGCCGTCGTCGCACCCGGCGTAGATCCAGAAATCGTCCGCGACCAGGCACTTCACGCCGTCGGGCAGGCCGAAGTGGGCCAGGACGGCGCCCTCGTGGTCCAGCGTGTAGACGTCACCGGCCTGGTTGCCCACCCAGCAGCGGTCGTCGTCCACATGGATGCCGAACGCGGCGGAGCCGGTGCGGAACCGCCACAGCACCGGTGCCACGGCACGGGCGGTGGAGGGTGCCGAGCTTACCTGACGGCGGGTCACCGCACGGGGCGCACGCTGCCCCCGGACCGCGGGCGCGTACCCCTTGCGAACCTTCTCGCCCACCTTCTTCGCCGCGGCGGCCCGGGCCTTCTCCGCGCTAGGGAACGTCGTCGTCTGCGTCTGCCCGTCGGCGCCGATCCTGCCGTACCGCACCGTCACCACCTGGCCGTCGACGGTCACTTCGTAGAACTTGTGGGCGCCGCCGCCCTCCTGCGACAGCTCCAGATACGTCGTCGACCCCGCGGATGCCGTGGACATGACAGACCCCTCCCCCATCGGACCCGCGGCCGTTCCGGCGGGTCCTCGACTGCTCTTCACCGTAGGGGCACCCACTGACAATCGCGCCGGGACGGGGACCGGCCCGGCGGGGGCCGCTCGGGGGGACGGCCTGACGCCTTCACCCGCCCGGACCGCGTCCTCGCGCGGCCGCGGGACCGGACGGAGGACGAGGGCCCGCATCCGTCAGGACTGTCCCTGGGGCAGCTCCAGGCGACGCGGTGTCACGTCCTCCTCACGGGTGCGCGGCGCGGGCCACGGGCCCTCGGACGACGCGGTGTCATACCGGAACGATCAGTCAGCCCTGTCGTCATCCGCCGGCCGCAACGCGTCCATCCCGCCCAGGAGTTGCCGCAGGCACCGGAGCGCGAGCGCGGCCGGGGAGCCCTCGCCCGTGACACCGGCTCCCGTGCCGGACCAGGTCTCCAGAGCGATGCGGATCGCGTCCGTGGCCGCCGCTGCGACCAGGCGCACCTGCAACGCTTCGAGCCGCCCGTCCGCGAGCCGGGCGACGACCGGGACAAGCCGCTCCTCGGACTCCTGGTTCACCCGGTACCACACCGCGCGCAACGCGGGATCGTCCGCTGCCGCCCGCAGCAGCCCCCGGGTCCTCAGCAGCGCCTCGGCAGCCTCCTCGTCCGGCGCCGCCAGCGACCGCTCCACCGCCGCCTCCAGGGCCCGGGACAGTCCGGCACCGGGCTCGGCCGCCTCCAGCAGTGCCCGCCACCGGTCGGCTCCGTCCGCGAGCAGGGGGCTCACCGCGTCCTGCTTGGAGCGGAAGTAACGGTAGAACGTCCGCAGCGCCACGCCCGCGTGCCGGGCGATCTCCTCGGCGGTGGTCGCGTCCGGCCCCCGCTCGGCGAACAACCCGGCCGCCGCGTGGGCGATGTCGAGCTGGGTCGCGGCCTTGCGGCGTTCGGTCAGCGAGGAGGACGGCTTGGTGCTCACCCGAGAAGGGTACGACCCGGGGGCGAGGACCGGCATGCAGTGCCGTGATGGCAAAACGTGCCACTTCGGCGTAACGTGAAGACATCGGCACGCCGGACGGCAAGGGAACCGGCGTCGCACAGACCCCGCCGTGTCACCGGCGGGCCGGGCAGGAGAACACATGAACCGCTACGAAGGCCGCCGCGTGCTGATCACCGGAGGCGGATCCGGCATCGGCCAGGCCACCGTGCTGCGCATCCTCGCCGAGGGCGGCAGCGTGGTGGCCGCGGACGTGAGCGAACGGGGGCTGCTGGACACCGCGGAGAAGGCCGCCGCGCACGGGGACCGCCTCACCACCCTCGTCATGGACATCTCCGACGAGGACTCCGTTCGCGCCGGCGCCGCCGCCGCGACCGGCTCGCTCGGCGGCCTGGACGTGCTCGTCAACGCCGCCGGGATCCTGCGCTCCTCGCACACCCACCGGACGAGCCTCGCGGAGTTCACCCGCGTACTGCAGGTGAACCTCGTCGGCACCTTCCTCGTGACCCGCGAGGCCATACCGGCCCTGCTGGCGGGCCAGGACGCGGCGGTCGTCAACTTCAGCTCCACGTCGGCCGCGTTCGCGCATCCCTACATGGCGGCGTACGCGGCGAGCAAGGGCGGCATCCAGTCGATGACACACGCGCTCGCCGCCGAGTACGCCGGTCAGGGCATCCGGTTCACCGCCGTCCAGCCCGGCTCCATCTCCAGCGGGATGACCGACGGCAGCGGCGCCAGCGGGCAGAGCAGCGGGCCGGGGCTGCCCGCCGATGCCGACATGCGCCTGTTCGCGAAGCTCTCCCCCGCCCTGGGCCAGGGGTTCGCCGGCCCGGAGACGGTCGCGTCCGTGGTGGCGATGCTCGGCTCCCGGGACGGCGCGTTCATCACCGGCACGGAGATCCGCGTCGACGGCGGCACGCACTTCTGACGCCGCCGGCCCTGGCGCGGGCCCGGCACCCGGCACCCGGCACCCCGCGCACCTCACGCTCCGGGTCGGAGGCAGGGGTCAGCTGTCAGGCGGGTCAGGTGTCAGGTCAACGCGGCTACCCACGGGCCCACTTGCCGTTTCTCCGGCGGCGCGGTGCGGGGCGCGTCGGCCGACGTGGACCGCGTCCGCCCGACCGGTCGGAAGCGGTCGTGGTCCACGCCCCATCCGGATGCGGGGGCGGCCCCGATGGGGCCACCATGGAGGTACAGGCGAAGGTGGTACGGCGACGAGGATTCTCGGTCGCTCCGGGGCCGAGGTCACGGGCTCCCGAGGTCTTCGCCGCCGGGATCCTGTCTCCCCGGAACCGGCCGGACCCTGGAGCTCACCATGGCGATCTTCCCCGACCTGAAGTCCGACCTGCTCGCCCCTGACGCGGCTCTGCAACAGGCACTCGACACCGCGTTGGCCGCCGCCCCGCAAGGGCTGAGCAGCGTGCCCCTGGGCATCGTCGCGCTCAATGACTCCGCGCCCCACGGCTTCGCCGGACAGCTCGAGAGAGAAATCCATTTCTCCGCGAGCCTGCTCAAGGCGACGTCGATGTGGGCGTCCTTCGAGCTTCTGCGAGCCGCCAACGAACTCGTCGCCGAAAAGCAACCTCAGCCCGGCGACGTCGTCCCACTTCTGCACAGCGAATTCGACGACATCATCAACGACGTCCGCGTGGCACAGCTCACCGGCGTCAACCTCACGGGGTTCATACTGCCCCAGTGGGACAAGCTCTTCACGACGCAGGCGGATTCCACGGTCACGTTCTCCACGAACTTCCAGACCAGTCTCACCGGTTCCATCGCCGACGGCGACGATGTGGCCACGGGCGCCGTGGTGCACGGTGCCGGCTTCGGTTATCTCACCGAAGGGGCCGCCACCGCGGGATTCTTCGACGAAACCGCCACCGACACGCCCCGGACCGCCGACGGGATGTGGCTGTGCGGCGACTACGCCAACGGGTTTCCGCCCCAGCGCATCCCGTGTGTCAACGACACGCCCACCGCGCAGGGAACGTCCGTCCGGCAGATGGCCCGGCTGTTCACCTTCCTGGCCGGCGACGCGCCCCTGGTCGACGGAACGAGCGACGATGCCATGCGGGATCTCCTGACCAAGGCCGTGGAGCGCGGGCACACCTTCCTGGACCGTGACCCGACCGTGCAGTTCCGGCTGCTGCAATCGAAGATCGGCCTCGGCTCCGTCCACACCGGTACTCCCAGTCAGCAGACGGTGGCATCCGAAGCGGCGATCGTCCGGGAGAACTCCACGGGAAGCCGGTTCGTCCTCCTCTTCCAGAACCTGGCGTTCGCCAACAACGCGTCTCTCAAACCGGTTTCCCAGGTATTCGACGCCGCGATCGCGGCATTCCTCTTTCCCTGAGGCGGCCGCCTGTGCGTATGCCGGCCGAGTCGCTCCCCATGCGAAGGGCTCGCGCTCCTCGTGTGTCCCGGGGCGACAGCCCTCGTGCCGCAGCCCGGTGGCGGGGATCCTCCACCGGAGTGAGCATGGAAGAGAGGTGAGCGGCGTCGCCGCGGTTCCTGCCTCTCACGACCTCCCATGAGGCGTTCACCATGTCTTTCGATCCCCCTCCTTCCGTCACGCTGCGCCTGTGGTGCGAAATGCGGAACCATCCTGGCGGCGACCACGGCGGCGACCACGGTGACGACCATCATGGTCACCCCGGCGGGGGCTTCGGCGGCGACCGAGGAGGAGGTTGGAGGCGGCCTCCTCCTGACCCGGGCCCCGGCCCCGACGGGCCCCCGCACCCCGAACCGCACGACGAGGACGTCGCGGAGGGGCCGTTCCGGGTGGTGCGGCCGGCGGACATGCTCGTCGCCGACATAGACCTCGTCAACCTGAGATTCGACGGCCGCCGCCTCGTGCGGCGGGTTCCGGATGCGCCCACCCTCATCCTCGTCGGGCTGCCGCCGCAGCATGTGCTGGAGGAGGTTCCCGCACCGTTGAACACCGTCGTCGCCGCCCTTCGTCCCATGGAGGCGGCGACCACGGGCCCGACCCGGCTGGCCTTCTCGGTACCGGCGGACATCGACGGCCTGGAACTGTCACTGGCGTCGCTGCTCGACTGGGCGCGTCTGGTGCCGATGACGGTGCCGGAGGGCCTGCGGGCCCCCGACGCGGCGGGATCGACGGTTTTCCAGGGTATCCCCAGAAGCGTCATCGAGTTCCCCACCCGGCTGCTGATCACCTACGACGAGCCCGTGGACTGGGTGGGTGTGCGGGAGCCCCAACCAGTGGACGGCCGCACCGCGTTGTGGCACGCCCGGCTGCACGGCGCACGGGACGGTGACGTACTGCTGAGGGCCTTCGCGACGGTCCCGAACGGGAGTGGACCGACCGCGAACAACCCGCTGACCATCGAGAAGCTGGAGGACGTCGTCACCCTCACCAGCCGGGCCGAGCTGCCCGGCCCGGGGGCGGCAGCCCGCCCATCGAGGTGCCCAGCGCGCCGTTGCACGCCGAGCACCTCATCGTCACGCCTCTGGGCGCATCCGCCCACTTGCACGGCGCCTGGGAGCAGCTGTCGCCGACCTCGCGGAGCCGACTCGAAGAACTCGGCAGACGCCTCCCGAATCTGCTGTCATACGACCACATCACAGGTCTGGGGCGTGACCAGTACGTACGCGTCGTCAGCCGCGGCCACCTGTGCACCGGTCATGAGGCCCAGCTCGAGTCGGAGCTCAGACGGGTGTTCGTCGCGCGACCGAACGACGGAATCGTCGCCTACCTCCAACGAGAGGACCGCGTCATCGTCAAGCAGCCGGAGCTCCCCTACGGATCGGATACCGGTTTCACGCACGCGGGACGTGAGATGCCCTTCCGTGCGCTGCGCATCACCGACCGTGTCACCCCGCCGCTTCGGCAGCCGGTGTCTGACAGCGATGCTTTCTGGGTGGCCGTCCAAAGCACTGGCGACGACTACGAGTTCACCCTGATCGGCACGGATCACGAGGATCGTAAGGTCAGCTTCACCATGCCGCTGGTGTACGTCCCCGACGGTCTGGACAAGGCCACGGCGGAAGCGCAGTTGAAGAATCTGTACGCGGGAGACCTGAACGCGGCGAATCCGAGTACGGTCGACCGGAAGCTGATGAGCCGCATGAACCGGCCGATGGGCGGCCAGGTGATCGCCCTGGCGCAGCCACCGCCCGGAGCTCCCGGCAGCACGAGCCACGCGGTCGGCAAGCTGACCTTCGGGCTGGGGGTCACGGGTCCTGCGGCCCACCCCGTGGTCGGACTGCCCCATGTATCCGCCGCGGAGGTACGTGTTCCGGCCGTCGAGCAGTTCGCTCCGAACGCCGGTTACCTCGCGGTCGGGTTCAACGACACGTTCCTCCAGCAGACCATGGAGAACCATCCGGCGGGCGCGTACCTGAATCTGAAGGAGGCAGTCAGCCTCACCTTCGGGGCGGCGAAGGCCGGCGGAATCGCCAGCCCCAACGCCGCGGTCGAGCTGATCACCAGCCAGGCGGGCGTCATTCCGAACGTCTTCAAGACGGGCCAAGCCGGAGAAGTCGTCGGCGCCCTTGACCTCAAGGACATCAGGGCGGCCTTCGGCAAGGCGAAACTGCTCGGCTTCATCGACCTCAGCCGGTACCTGCAGAACATCGCCAAGGAGAGCCTCGGCACTCTGCGGCAGCTCGGCGACGACCAGATCGAGGCCATCCTGCGCGCCCCCGACGGCCTGCTGCCCACACCCGTGCTACGTATCCGCGACCTGGCCGACGGGCAGGGCAAGGAACTGCGTTACGTGTGGAAGACCACGTTGGGGAAGCCGGACGCACAGCCGGGCGACCAGTCCAAGGACATCCTCGATGTGTCCGGTGCGGTGCTGACCCTGGATGCCCGGACCGTCCGCGCGAAAGACGCCGTCGACAAGGCCACCGTGGAGGGAAGACTGACCAACTTCGCGCTGGACTTCAGCGGAATGGTCCGAGTGAAGATCGCCGACCTGAGCTTCAGGACGGGGCCGGGGAGGAAACCCGATGTCACGGCCTCCGGTCTGGAACTGGAATTCAGGAACGAGCTGGAATTCATCAACAGTCTGCGCAGCGCCCTGCCCGCCGACGCTTTCGGCGGCGGCGCGTACATCGATGTACAGCCCAGCGGCGTCCGTGCGGGCTACAGACTCGCGCTTCCCGCCATCGGTGTCGGCGTCTTCAGCCTCTCGAACGTCTCACTGGGCGCCGAGCTGGTGATCCCCTTCGACGGCAATCCGGTCTCGTTCCGCTTCTCGGTCTCCGAGCGGACGCATCCCTTCAACGTCGCCGTCTCCCTGTTCGGTGGCGGCGGCTACTTCTCCATGCTGGTCGACGCGAAAGGCGTACAGCGGATCGAGGGCGCCATCGAGTTCGGCGGCAGCGCGGCACTGGACCTCGGTGTCGCCAGTGGCGGCGTGTCGGTCATGGCGGGCATCCACTTCGAGTTCGACGCAGCCGCCGACAGGGTCTCCCTGGGCGGGTACCTGCGGTGCAACGGGTTCCTGTGCGTGCTGGGCATCATCACGGTGTCCGTCGAGTTCTATCTCGAGCTCGCATACGAGAAACACGGTCACGAGTCGGTGGTCCGCGGCAAGGGCACTCTCACGGTCAGCGTGCGGATCGCCTTCTTCAGCAAGTCCGTCTCGCTCGAGCTCGAGCGGAGCTTCTCCGGCGCGCCGGGCGACCCCGCCTTCGCCGACTGCGTCCTGCCCCACCACTGGCACGAGTACTGCGCGGCGTTCGCCGCGTAAGACCCGACGGTCTTGTGAGCCCCTGCGAGCCCTGTGAGCGAGGGAGACGACCATGCCGTTCGAACAGCACATCAACTGGACCGTTCTCCCCGCCGGGCTCTCGGAGGACGGGACCCAGGTCCGGGTGTCGGTGTTCGTCGCCCCCCGGCTGACAACGACCGACAAGCCCCAGGAGGGTCAGCCGCCCGGCCAGCCGGATCTCAGCACGCTCGAGCGCTTCCCCGACTTCGTCAGCTGGCCGGAAAGGGTCCAGGGGGCGACCTTCGAGTTCGCCACCGGGGAAGACGCTTCCGCCTCGTCCACGTCCTTCACCGGACAGCTCGATCCGCAAGGGCCGGTTCCTGACGGGAACCTGTGGAAGAAGCTTTTCAACAAGGACACTCCGCTGGAGTTGTTCGTCTTCAAGAGCACGAACATGAATGAATGCCGTACCTACTCGGCCAGGACAGTCGGCAAATTCACCAGGCAGACCTACGCCGAGGCGGCCAAGATGTCGCCCGAGAGACCGCCCGGGCCAGGGGAGACGCTGCGTTCGCTCAGGACCGTCGCACCAGGCGGCGGCGTCGCGTCGGAGAGGGCCATGGCCGACGCACTGGCTCCCCTGGTCGGCTTCCACACGATGCCGAGGCCGCCCACGCTGGCCGGTGAGGAGCCCTCCCGACTGCCGCCGACGGAGTTGTCGCATCCCGACTTCCACCAGATGCTCACCTCGCTCGGCGACCACCCGGTGCTGCTGCGGCGCCTCGGACTGGTCCTGGACTTCCTCCTGCCGGCCGACCGGCTGCCCGTCTCCTCGGGCGAGCGGTTCCTGACCGTCACTCCCCACTGGACCGAACCGCACGCGGACTCGCACGACGTGTCACCCCACACGTTCTACGTCTTCCTCCCGGACCGCCACGCCTTCGTCCCCGGAGCCAAGTCCCGTACGGCAGCCGACCCGCTGGCGCCACCGTCCCGCGGCCTGGTGGCCTTGCCCGAGGAGGACTTCTCCCTCGAACAGGCCGACATCGACGGCGCCGCGCTCAAGATCGCGTCGCACCTCAGGGCGCCGGCCTCCTCGGACGCCGAGGGACCGGCGGACGCAGAGGGCCTGTCACCGGTGCGGACCCACGGGATTTCGCTGGTCAGGGACAACCGGCCGAAGATCCTCAAGGAGGAGCTCGACCGGGCGGTCGACCACGACAGTGCCTTCAACCAAGTGCTCGCGAACGCGAGGGGCGCGGCGCGGGACCCGCAGGCCCCAGGAGCCGCACCTCCGCCCCCGCCCGCCCCCGAGCTGGTGGCCGAGGATCTGGTCCGCGGCCATCGGATGGACGTCTGGGACGAGGAACGGCAGCGCTGGTTCTCGCTGCACGAGCGCGAGGTGGAGTACCGGCAGCAGAATGGCGGAGCACTCCTGCTCACCGCCTCCGACGAAGGCTTCTTCCAGGCCGCCCTGATCTCCCCACCGCCCCAGATGGGTGACGACAAGCCCTTCGTGCCCGAACAGCTGGTCACTTGGGACGGATGGTCGCTGTCCGCGTCCCGCCCGGGCCTGGTTCTGGACATCGATGAGGGATCGGCCGACGCCAACCGGCCCCCCAACCAGCCGGTCGAGGTCACGAACAAGGCGATGACGGCACTGCCGCTGGAGATCACGTCGAAGGTGCGGCCCGGCTCGCTGCCCAGACTGCGGTTCGGCCACCAGTACCGAGTGCGGCTGCGCACCGTCGACCTGGCGGGCAACGGCCCCACCCTGGCGGAGGCCGATGCCCTGATGGACCAGAAGGACCTGGCCCTCCCCGGTGACGGGCCGCTGGTCTTCCAGAGGTACGAGGCCGTCCCCGCGCCCGCCGTGGCCCCCAGACTGCCGCTCGGGGAAGGCGCGTCGGCCTTCCGGATGGTGATCCGGAGCAGCCCGGGGTCCGGACCGCCCCCGACTGCTCCCCCCGGCCCTCCGCCGGGTCAGGTGACGGTCATCCTGGCCAATGTGCGGTTCGGCGAGACCAACGGCGACGTCCGCACCGTCCAGGAGGCCCTCGTCGCCCAGGGCCACAGCCTTCCGCACGGCGTGGACGGGGTCTTCCTCGACGAGACCAGGGACGCCTACGCCGCCGAGCAGCGGGCACAGGGGCTCAGGGGGAGTGACGCCGACGGAGATCCCGGTTGTCGGTCCCTCACCGAACTCGGCCGCAAGAGCGGCTTCGCGGTCGACTGTGCCGCAGGCCCCGGAGCCGCCGTTGATCACGGAGCCGCCGACGCCGGGGACACGGGTAGTTCAGCGGAGCAGTACGCCGCGGACTTCAACCGGTCGCGGCTGGTCACCGTGGAAGGACACGTCCCGTACCAGGGGGTCGACGAACGCCATGTGGTGGCACCGAAGGCGGCGCTGCGCTGTGTCGAGTGGCACGGCCTGCTGGACGAGGCCATCGGCTCCACCGATCAGCGTGCCCAGGACGCGGTCTACGAGCTGGCCGGACGGGAGAGCGGCTCGCTGAACGATCCGTCCCTTCCGGGTGTGCGCCTGGAGCCGATCCCGTCCCCGGCGGCGGACCCCAGGAACCCGGCGGTGACCGCCCTGCACACGGGCGACCAGGTCGACGTGCCCTATCTGCGGGATCCGTTCGGCACGGGAGCCGTCCTCCTCGACCTGCCGGGCATGCCTGCCGGGAAGCCCTTCGTGGTTCCCTGGGACGGGGATGTGTGGCACCACCCCAGGTCCTTCCGGCTGAGGCTGGCCGAGGGCACCGAGCCGCCTCGCTTCGACGAGGCGTCCAGGGTGCTGACGGTGTCGCTGCAGAAGGGCGCCGTGGCCACCGTCCGGTTGTGCTCCGCGATCGACTTCGACGAGAAGGTCATGGGCATGGCCTCGTGGTGCCGGGAAGTGCCGACGCCGGCGCCGGGGCTCGCGCCGGAGACGGCGGCGGACGCGGCGGCGAGGCAAGCGGCAGAGCTGCGGAGAACCGACCACGTCATGGAACTGGCCGCGGCCGGCCGGCACTGGATGTTCACGCCCTACCAGGAGCTGACGCTCGTCCACGCGGTTCAACGGCCTCTGCGCAAACCGGTGTTGGACTTGTCACCCACGGCGACGCCGCGCGCCCCCGACGCCACCGCCGAGCACCTCGCCGGCACCATCGCACTGGACGAGGACAGTACGGACCGGATCGACCTGGTCGCCGAGTGGACCGAGGTGACGGACGCCGGGCCCACGGGCCGCGCTACCCGGGAAATGGCCGTCCCGGTGTTCGACCTGCTGACGGCGAGGCTGAGCCGGGAGGACGTCCCCGGCAATGACCCGGCCGTCCTGCAGAACGGCATCCTGACCTTCAGCACCAAGGCGGCCGAGGACGCGGCGAAGGCGGCCACGGACCAGGCGAAGACGCTCGAGGAAACGGCCACGACCGCCGAGGACAAGGCGAAGGCGGATGTGCTCAGGATCCCGCCCGGACCCGCGAAGCACGAGTTCGGCGACACCAAACACCGGAAGGTGAACTACCGCCCGGTGGCCGGCAGCAGGTTCGCGGACTACTTCCCGCCGCAGTTCGCCGCGCCCGGCGAGAGCGCGCTGACCATACGGGGAGAGGCGACGGAGCACTCGGTGCCGAGCAGCGCGGCGCCCACGGCACCACGGCTGCTGTACTGCGTACCCACCCTCGCCCTGGAGCACGTCGACGGACCGTCCGGCACCATCATCCACCGCCGACGGGGCGGCGGTGTCCGGGTGTTCCTCGACCGTCACTGGTTCTCCTCCGGCGACGGCGAGCTGCTCGGCGTGGTCCTCGGTGAGCCTCCGGGGGGTGAAACGGCTTCCGTTCGGGATTCCTGGGCCACCCTGATGGGCCGTGACCCCATCCACCGTTCCGCGTCCGTCTTCGCCCCGACCGCGGACACGTTCACCAACGCGGTGCGGCGGTCCGGGAATCTCACCCTCCGCACCTCCTCCGGTCCGCTCGCCGTCACGGTCGTCGGCTTCGCCCCGCAGTTCGACGCGGAGGACATGGGGGGCGGGGCGGACAGGGCGGACAGGGCGGAGTCGGATACGTCGGAGGAGACGGGGGAGACGGGGGACAGGGGTGGCCGCTGGTTCTGCGACCTCGACATCGACACCGGGGACGCCTGCCTGCCCTTCGTCCGGCTCTCCCTGGTCCGCTACCAGCCGGATTCGATCCCCGGAGCCGAGATCTCGTCGGCCGTCCTCGCCGACCTGGTGCGCGTCCTGCCCGACCGGGAACTGACGGTCAGGCCCGGCGAGTCGCTGTCCGTCAGCGTCACCGGCCCCTCCTGGAACCCCGCCGACTCGCCGCCGCCGCAGATCACAGCCACGTTGCAGCGCCGGAACAGCGCCGTCGCCGACGAGGACCTCGGCTGGGTGACGCTCCAGGACACCGCCACGGTACTCACCTCGATCGACGCGGAGTCCTCCCGGACGCCCTTCTACACGGGTCAGGTCCCGGTACCGTCCGTGGGACGCGGGGGGCCACTGCGCCTGATGGTCATCGAGACCGAGGGCATCCGAGCCGACGGCCCCACCCCGCCCACGACCCCAGGGCCGGTCATCTACTGCGACACCGTCAGCCTCCCGCCGGGGCGGGACGACCGGGACCGTCACGACGACGACGATGACGACGGTGGGCGCGGCGGACGCGGTGAGCGCGGTGAGCGCGGTGAGCGCGGTGAGCGCGGTGAGCGCGGCGGGCACGGTGGCCATGACGGTCCTTGACAGGTCATTTCATCGCGCCCTTGGGCGAAACGACAGCCCCTAGGCCGCCAGTTGCGGGTACAGCGCCGCCAAGTCCTTGGACAGTCCGGACTTCACCTGCCTGCTGATGTCGTCGGCCAGCACTTCGTACGCCCCCGCCTCCACGCCGTCGAGCGCGAGCGCGGCGACGCCCTGGGGGCTGGACTTGGGCGCGTCCACGTCCGCGGCCATGTCGGTGTCGATGTAGCCGACGTGCAGACCGGTCACTCCGATGCCCCGCGGAGTCAGCTCCAGCCGCAGCGAGTTCGTCTGCGACCACAGGGCCGCCTTGGTGGCGCTGTAGGAGCCGGCGACGCCGACCCAGGAGAGCACGGAGTGGACGTTGAGGAGGTGTCCGCCGCCGTTGCGCTCGATGATCGGCACGAAGGCCCGGGTGACGAGCAGCGGCCCGAAGAAGTTCGTCTCGAACTCCCGGCGCACGTCGTCGACCGGGGCGTCCAGGAAGGAGCGCGCGCCGAGTGAGATGCCGGCGTTGTTCACCAGGACGGTGACGTCCTGCGCCTGTGCCGCCGCAGCCTCGACGGACCCGGGGTCGGTGACCTCCAGCGCGAGGGGTACGGCGTCGGGATGCGTGACGCTGCGCGGGTCACGGGCCGTGGCGTACACCTTGGCGGCGCCACGCGCGTACAGCTCCTCGACCAGCGCCTTGCCCAGCCCGCGACTGCCGCCGGTGACGAGTGCGACAGAGTTCTTGATCGACGTCATGACGCCTCCAGAGTCGGAAACCGATCGGTTTCCCCCACCGTAAACCGATCGGTTTCCAACGGCAAGCGCGTGCGGACTTCCCACGCCGAGGATTCGGGAACGCCTTCCCGCACAGACGGGCCGGCCGACGGGGTCACCCGCGGCCGGGGCACGACGGGGCGGGGAACGGCCCGAGCGCATGGATTGACCGTTCCCCGCCCCTGCGGTCGGCCCGCCGCCGCTCGGGCGGCCGGGGCGGCGTGCCGGTCCGTGGGGACGACCGGCGGACACACCCGGACCACCGACCCTGTTCACACCCTCCGACGACGGGCGCCTGCGGGCCATCCGGAGAGGACTGGCCGGGTGAGGCACCGCGGGCGGCCGTGGGACCCCGGAACCGGCGCGGGCCGCCTGAGCCCCCGGGGCGACCGACCCCGGAGGTCGGCCGAGCGAGGCGGGCGACACCGGTTTCCCGACGCCGGCCAGGCGATGCACCGGGACACGACCCCAGGGGACCTTGAGGGCCGGCCGGGTGAAGCGCCGCGAGCCACCCTCGGCGACCCCGACGACCACCCAGAACGGCCCCGGGGGCCACCCCGGAGACCCCGAGGACCGGCCAGGTGGAGCACCGCGGACGACCCACCGGGACCCCGATGACCGGCCAGGCGAGGCCCGGGGGGGGCGACCCCTGGGGGAACGTGGACACCGCCGCTGGTCCGACGGGCGGTCGCCCCGTGAGCGACAGTCGCCCCGCGAGGCCCGCCGTCCGCCCGCCGCCCGCCGGAAGTGCCGAACCCGGCAGGCGAGTTGGTATGGCAAGCTGTGCTCGGCCGGTACGCATCCGGGGCAGGCCGGCCGTGGAGAGGAGCGCAGCGTGACGGGGGACGGCTTCGGGGCCGTGGACATCGACACCAGCAGACCGCATCCCGCGCGGATCTACGACTACCTCCTGGGCGGCAAGGACCACTACGAGGTGGACCAGCGGGCGGGTGACGAACTCGCCGCGGCGGCGCCCGAGGCGCGGATCGGCGTACGGGCGAACCGCGCCTTCCTGCAACGCGCCGTCCGCCACGTCGTGGGCACCGGCGTCCGCCAGATCCTGGACATCGGCACCGGGCTGCCCACGTCGCCGAACGTGCACGAGGTCGCCCAGGCGCTGGCGCCGGACGTCCGCGTGGCCTACGTCGACAACGACCCGATCGTCGCCGCGCACGGCAACGCCCTGCTCAGCCGCTCCGGTACGACCCGTATCGTCCTCGGCGACCTGCGCGACCCGCGCTCCGTCCTGGACCACCCCGACGTGCGCGGGCTCATCGACTTCGGCCAGCCGGTCGCCCTGCTCCTCGTCGCCGTCCTGCACTTCCTCTCCGACGCGGACCGGCCCGCCGAGATCGTCGGCACACTGCGCGACGCGCTGCCCGACGGCAGCTTCCTGGTGCTCTCGCACGCCACCGGCGACTTCGCCGACCGCAGCGCCGCCCAGGCCGTGTACACCAAGGCGACCGCCTCCCTGAACCTGCGCGGCCACGCCGAGGTGGAGCGGTTCTTCGACGGCTTCGAACTCCTCGAACCGGGCCTGGCCCAGGTGCCGTTCTGGCGTCCGGACGCCCCGCCGCCGCCCCGGTCCGAGGAGATCGGCTTCTACGGCGGCGTGGCCCGCAAGACCACCTGACCGCCTGACTCCGGCCGACCGGAACCCTGGTTGAGCGTGGGTCAGCCTTCGGAGGGTCGACCAACGTGGGCATCGGCTGACCCGGCGCGCACCCCATGATCACGGCGAACCTGGCCGGCGCGTCCGAAGGGGCGTTGCCGTCTCCCTCCATCACGAGGCATCAGGCCGACCGTGTCCGCCCCCTTGACCGACACCCCCGTGGCACCTCCATACTGACCGCCGAATCGATTGGCCAAATCGATTTGGCCGCCGTCCACGGCCGGATCGTCGAAGCCTGAGCCGAGCGAGCCGAACGGAGCCCGCGCGTGTCCAGTCCCGAACATCCCGTCGTACCCGAGTCCCCGTATCCCGTCGTACCCGAGTCCCCGTATCCCGTCGTACCCGAGTCCCCGCGTCCAGTCCCCCCCGGTGCCGAGCACCCGGTCGACGAGTCCCGGCCCCTCGGCCGGATCCTGCTCTTCGGCGTCCAGCACGTCCTCGTCATGGCGGCGACACCGATCTCCGCGATCTTCCTGATGAGCGCCACCCTCCGGCTGAACCCGGGCGTCACCGTAGATCTGCTCTCGGCCGCCCTGCTGCTCTCCGGCGTCGGATCGCTGATCCAGTCCCTCGGGCCGTGGAAGTTCGGCCCCCGGCTGCCGTTCGTGATGCTGCCCGGCGGCGCGCCACTGATCCTCTTCATGTCCATCGCGCAGCAGCACGGACTGCGCACCGCCACCGGCGCCGTGCTCCTCACCGCCGCGTTCACGTTCCTCGTCCTGCCCGTGTTCACGCGGCTGCTGAGGTTCTTCCCGCCCCTGGTCATCGGCACGATGATCGTGATCGTCGGGGTCAACCTGGTGAAGGTCGGTGCGCTGCTGGTCACCGGGCAGCCCGGGGCGCCCGGCTTCGCGGACCCGGCCCGGCTGGGGCTCGCGTTCGCCACGATCGGCCTGATCGTGCTCTTCACCCGGCTGCTGCGCGGAGTACTGCGCCGGCTCGCGGTAATGCTCGGACTGGCCGCGGGCACGGCTCTCGCCTGCCTCACCGGCCAGGTGCACGCGGGTGCCCTGCTCTCCGGCCAACTGGTGGGCGTGCCCCAACCGTTGCCGTTCGGCACGCCCGTCTTCGACCTCGTCGCCGCGCTGCCCCTGATGCTGTACAGCCTGGCGTCCATGGCGGAGGCGACCGGGCAGACCGTCATCAACGCCGAGGCGGTGGGCAAGGACATCGACATCCGGTCGGACGTACCGCGCACCGTCCGCGGGGACGCCCTCACCTCACTGCTCGGCGGCTTCTTCGGGCTGCCGTTGATGGTCACCAGCGGGGAGAACATCGGCATCGTCAGGGTCACCGGGGTGCGCAGCCGGTACGTCACGGCCGCCGCGGGCGCCGTGCTCGTGGTCCTCGGCTTCCTCACCCCCGTCGCCCGGGCCATCAGCGTCATGCCCTCGGCGGTGGTCGGCGGCGCCGCGATGGCCGTCTTCGCGGTGATCACCGTACTGGGCGTGCAGATGCTGGGGCGGGCGTCGCTGGAGGACCACACGGCCGCGCTCACGTGCGCGGTCGCGCTGGCGCTGGGGCTCCTGCCGGTCCTGGTGCCCGGTGTGTACGCCGGTTTCCCGTCCGGCGTACGGATCCTGCTGGAGAGCGGGGTCGCCGTGGGCGCTCTGACCGCCGCCGTCCTCAACGTGTTCTTCCACCACCTGGGCCGGGGGACCGCCGCCGCCCCCTCCGTCGCCGCCACCGCCGTACCGGCCGAGGCGCCCGGTACGGCCGCCCGCGCGTGAACCACCCCCGGCACCGACGACAGCCCGCCCGTCCGCCCGAACCACGGAGAACCATGACCGAGCTGACCCCGGACCGGCTGCGCCACGACACGCTGCTGCTGGTCCCCGATGTGACGCTGACCCCCGACGGCCCGCTGGACGGGCACGCGGTGGTGGTACGGGACGGCGTGTTCCGCGATGTCGGCCCGGTCGAGCGGGTCGTTCGTACACACCCCTCGCTGACGCCCCTGCCCCTGTCCGGACATGTGCTGATGCCCGGCTTCGTCGACGCCCATCACCATCTGACGCAGAGTTTCGGCGGCGCCCTCGCCTTCGGGGAGCCCTCGGAGATCTTCCGCCGGGTGTGGGTGCCGCTGGAGCGGGCGCTGGACGAGGAGTCGGCGTACGTCGCCGCCAAACTGGCCGTCCTGGAGTCGCTGCGCGGCGGATTCACCACGGTCGCCGAGTCCGGCACCCGCGCCCGGGTCGACGTGGACGTCCTCGCCTCGGCGGCGCGGGACGCGGGCATCCGCTGTGTGCTGGGTCTGGTCTGCAACGACGCCGCGGACGGCACCGGCGAGGACGCCGACTCCCGTGCCGTGCTCGCCGCCGCCGAACGGCATCTGGCCCGCTACGGCGACGACGACCTGGTCCACCCCTCGCTCGCCGTGTCCGTCCCGGAGGCGGCGACCGGGCCGACGCTGGCCGCCACGGCACGTCTGGCCGCCGCCGCGGGGGCCGTCGTCCAGATCCATGTGAACGAGCACCTCGTGGCCGTCGAACGCTCTCTCGTCCGGTACGGGATGCGGCCCCTGGAGTATGTGCACCGGGTCGGCGCGCTCGGTCCGCAACTGCTCGCCGCGCACGCGACGCTGCTCACCCCGGCCGAGGTCACGTTGCTCGCCGACACCGGTGCCGCGGTGAGCTACAACCCGGTCGCCAGCGCCTGGAAGGGCAACGCGGTCGCTCCCGCCACGGCCTTCGCCGAACGCGGCATCAGATTCGGCCTGGGCACGGACGGCACGCGCGGCGACGGCTTCCGCCTCGCGGACGCGGCCGAGTCCGCCCAGCGGCTCACCTACGGTCTGGCCGGTGGCGACTCGTCCTGCGGAGCCGGCTGGACCTGGCTGGAGCGGGCCGGCGCGGGCGGCGCGGACGCGGTCGGGCTCGGCCGGCTCACCGGGCGGGTCGCCGTGGGCCATGCCGCCGACTTCCTGCTCGTGGACGTCAGCGGACCCGAGATGCAGCCGTCCTGGGACCTCCCCTGGGAGCTGGTCCGGCGCGGCAACCGGGACCAGCTCACCGCCGTGTTCGTCGCGGGCCGGCTGCGGCTGTGGCACGGCTGGCCACCGGACTGGGACGGCCCGGCCCTGGTCCGCCGGGCCGCGAAACTGGCCCGGCGGGTGGTCGGACGGGCCGAGGTGACACGGGCCCATCCGACATCGGTGCGGGCGTGGCGCGAGGCGGGGTCCACGCGGCCGGCACACCCGGCGCCGGTGACGGCGGAGCCCGGGCCGGCAGCGGCGGAGGCGACGAGAGCGGCGCCACCAGAGGCAGAGGCAGAGACAACGGCAGAAGCAACGGCAGAGACAGAGACACCGGCAGCGGCAACGGCCTCGGCAGGCCACCCCGCGCCGCGTCCGACCGCGCCTCCCGCCCCCGCCCCCGCCCCAGCCGGCGCCACCGCCTCCACCCCCGGCCTCGCCTCCACCCCGGCCGGTTCCGCCGGAGGCTCGGCGTGACCGGGGGGATGCTCGCCGTACTGGCCCTGACCGTGGCGGCGGCGGCGTTCGTGCAGGGCACCAGCGGGCTGGGCTTCGCGCTGATCGTGGCGCCCGTCGCGGGTCTGCTCGATCCCGGACTGCTGCCCGTGTTCGTGCTGACCTCGATGATCCCGCTGAACCTGTACGTCGCCTGGCGGGAGCGGCACAGCCTCGATCTGCGGGGCGCCCGCTGGATCACGGCCGCGCGGCTGACGGCGACCCCGGCGGGTCTCGCGCTGCTGTGGGTCGTACCGGAGGGCGACCTGGGGACGGTCGTCGGCGCCGCCACGGTGCTGGCGGCGGTGGTGAGCCTCGTCGTGCCCGGTTTCGTGCCGGGGCGCGGCGCCTATGTGGGCGCGGGTGTCGTCACCGGGCTGACCGAGACGGCGACCGGTGTGGGCGGCCCGCCGCTCGCCCTCGTCTACCAGCACCGGCCGCCCGCCGAGCTGCGGGCGACGGTCGCCGTCTGCTTCCTGGTCGGCGAAGTCGCCTCGCTGGCCCTGCTCTTCGCCACCGGCCGGGGCCGGGCGGCGGACATGGGCTGGGCGGTGCTGCTGCTGCCCGCGCTCGCGGCGGGTGCCTGGCTGAGCCGTCTGGTGCACGAGCGCGTCGACGCCAGGAGGATGCGCGCCTTCGTGCTGGCGTTCGCCCTGGTGTCCGGGGTGGTCCTGATCGCGGGCAGCTGAGCCGTAGGGCGGGACGCCGGGCCCCGCCCTACCGCCGCCGCAGGGACGAGGCACGGACGACGAGCCGTGGCCCGGGGGCCGGCACCCCGCGCCCGGCGCCCTTCGCGTCGTCGGCGGGGCCGGCACCGGCCTCGGTCACCACGCCGGTACCGGTGTCGGCCGTCGGCTCCCCGCGGGGACCGCCGGATTGCCCGCTCAGCCGTCCGAGCAGCAGCTCGACCGCGTCCGCCGCGGCCCGGTCCAGGCGCAGGTCGACCGCGGTGAGCGGGGGTTCGCAGGTGCGGGCGCGCAGACCGTCGTAGCGGGTGACGACCATGACGTCGTCGGGGACACGGCGGCCCGTGTCACGCACCGCCCGTACCGCACCGACGGCGAACGCGTCGACGAGCACGCACAGGGCGTCGACGCCGGGATGCTCGGTGAGCAGCGCGGCACACCGGTCGTACCCCGCCTGTTCGCCGCCGTCCTCCGGAGCGGTGGCGATGACCGGGGTCCATCCGTGGGCCTCCGCCGCGCGTTCGTAGGCGGCGCGGGCGTCGACCGAGGAGTGGCGGGTGCCCGCGCCGACGACGAGCGCGGGGCGGCGGGCGCCCTGGGCGCGCAGGTGGTCCAGGAGCAGTTCGACGACCCGGCCGCCGTGCAGGTCGACGTAGGGGGCGTCGTCGTCGGGCGCGGTGGGCCGGCCCAGGGTGACGTACGGCAGCCCCCGCTCGCGCAGTTGGGCCACGGCCGCGTCGTCCGCCGCGGGCTCGACCACGATGGCGCCGTCGATGTCGACGGTGTACAGCGCGGATCCGGACTGCACGGGCGGGATCAGCACCAGCGCGTACTCGTGGACGAGGGCCCGTTCGGCCGCCGCGGCGGCCACCTCCATGTAGAAGCCGAGCCGGGACGGGCCGCCGGCCACCGCGAACGGCATCGAGGAGGCCAGCGCGATGGCCCTCGCCTCGCCGCGGCGCAGCCGCTGGGCGCGCAGATTGGGCCGGTAACCCAGCTCGGCGGCGATCTTCTTGATGCGCTCGCGGGTCCGCGGATCCACCTTGCCGATGCCGTTGAGGGCGTGCGACACCGTCGTCCGGGACACCGATGCGGCCTCGGCCACATCGGCGATGGTGGGCCGGCGGGCGCCGCGCGAGATGGTCATGCGCCCATCTTCCCAACAGCCGTGACCGGTGAACCACCGGGTGACGGCCGGTTTCCGGGCGCGGGAGGGCTCGTTCGGTGTGTCGGGCGCCGCGCACGGCGTCCACCGGCGTCATGGGCTCGCACGACATCCACCAGCGTCACGGGCTCGCACGACATCCACCGGCGGCCCGGCCGCCCACGACGTCCACCGGTGGCCCGGCCGCGCACGACGCCCACCAGCGGCCCGGCCTCCAGCGGGGGGCGGCCTGCGCGGGCGGAGTGCGGCGGGGGCCGCCGGGTGGCCCTCGTGGCGTCCGCGACGACGTGTGCGCAGGTGCGCGCCCGGGAGGGCATCCGCTTGGTGGCCGTCGCGCGAGGATGCGACGCTGGGTGGAGAGGTGTCCGCCGAGGGGACCTGGAGGGCCGATGGGGCGTGACGTCCCGGCGCTCGTCTTCACCCGCGAGGACCGCCGCCGGTACCGGATCAAGATGCAGGAGTGCCTGGACGCGTTCGCGCAGATGCTGCGCGAGTCGCATTTCGACGCGGAGCGGCCCCAGGTGGGCCTGGAGATCGAGCTGAACCTGGTGGACGACGACGCCGAGCCGGCGATGCGCAACAGCGATGTGCTGGAGGCGATCTCCGACCCCGCGTGGTCCACCGAACTGGGCAGGTTCAACCTGGAGATCAACGTCCCGCCCCGGCGGCTGGTCGCGGGCGGTCCGGACGCGTGGGAGTCGGAGATCCGGGCCGCCCTGAACCACGCCGACCAGCGGGCGCGGTCGGTGGGCACCCGCCTGATCACGGTCGGGATCCTGCCCACGCTCCGGCAGGAGCAGATCGGTGAGGGGGCGCTGTCCGAGAACCCCCGCTACCGGCTGCTCAACGACCAGGTCTTCGCGGCCCGCGGCGAGGACCTGCGCATCGAGATCGACGGGGCCGACCGGCTGCGGACGCTGGCGGACACGATCACCCCGGAGGCGGCGTGCACCAGCACGCAGTTCCATCTCCAGGTGGCGCCCGAGGAGTTCGCCGACTACTGGAACGCGGCGCAGGCGATCGCCGGGGTCCAGGTCGCGCTGGCGGCCAACTCGCCGTTCCTGTTCGGCAGGGAGCTGTGGCACGAGACACGGATCCCGCTGTTCGAGCAGGCGACCGACACCCGTCCGGAGGAGATCAAGGTGCAGGGCGTACGGCCGCGGGTGTGGTTCGGGGAGCGGTGGATCAACAGCGTCTTCGACCTGTTCGAGGAGAACCTGCGCTACTTCCCCGCCCTTCTGCCCCTGTGCGACGAGGAGGATCCGGTGGCGACGCTGGGCCGCGGCGGCATCCCCGAACTGTCCGAACTCACCTTGCACAACGGAACGATCTACCGCTGGAACCGGCCGGTCTACGCCGTCGCCGACGGCCGCCCGCACATCCGGGTGGAGAACCGGGTACTGCCCGCCGGCCCGACCGTCGCCGACACCCTCGCCAACGGCGCCTTCTACTACGGGCTGACCCGGGCCCTGGTGGAGGAGGACCGGCCGGTGTGGTCGCGGATGTCCTTCTCTGCTGCCGAGGACAATCTGCACGCCGCCGCCCGGAACGGTATCGAGGCGCTGCTGTACTGGCCCGGGACGGGTGAGGTCCCGGTGCCGGAGCTGGTGCTGCGGCGGCTGCTGCCGCTCGCGCACCGGGGCCTGGAACGCTCCGGGATGGACGCGGCATGGCGGGAGCCGCTGCTCGGCGTCATCGAGCAGCGGTGTGTGACCGCGCGCAACGGAGCGGTGTGGCAGAAGGAGATGTTCCATCACATCGACGCCACCACGGGCACCGGCCGCCAGGAGGCGCTGCGCCGGATGACCCAGCTGTACATCGACTACATGCACCTCAACGCGCCCGTGCACACCTGGCCGGTCGACTGACCGGGCCCGCCCGGGGCGCGCGGGGAGGTGACCGCACGGTCGGATGCCGAGACGCGGTTCTCCGCGGACTCCCCCTGGGTGAAACCCGGGTCGGGTGTGCGCCGGCCTCATGGCGCCCGCCGGGTCGGCGTCAGGCGTGCGACCGCGCGTCCACAGCGTGCGGCTCCGCCTGGTGCTGTCGCTCCAGGGCCGTCTCGGGGCACGCCGCCGCGTCCGGCAGGTGGGACTTCGCCCACTCGGCGAGTTCGCGGAGCGCGGGTTCCAGGGCCGCACCGGCTTCGGTCAGCCGGTAGGAGACGCGCAGCGGGGGCCCTTCGTCGACCTCGCGCAGGACGAGGCCGGCCGCGCCGAGTTCGGCGAGCCGGTCGGAGAGCATGCGTTCGCTGATGCCGGGGACGGCCCGTCGGAGGTCGGCGAAGTAGGCGGGCTGTTCCACCAGGACGGCCACGATCGGGCCGCTCCAGCGCTTGCCGAGCAGTTCGAAGACACGGGTGATGCCGTCGTCCACCCTCTTGCACGCCGCACTGTCGTGGTTCTCCTCCGCCGCCATGGCCCCAGGGTACTACGCCGCCGTAGGGGGATGAAAAAAAGTAAGTCCATGTGTTAAAAGTAGTCCAGTACGAAAAATGAGCCCGCACTCCTGCCGTGCGGCCGCACCCCCTGTTCTGCTCACACAGCCCCTTACGGAGACCTCATGGCCACCCTGCTGCACATCGACTCGTCCGTGTTCCCGACCGAGGCGTCGGCCTCCCGCGCCGTGACGGAGGCCTTCCGCAAGCACTGGGAGGAGCAGCACCCGCAGGGCACGGTCGTCTACCGCGACCTCGCGGCCGAGCCGGTTCCGCACATCACCGCCGACGCGCACCTGGCCGGCTTCGTCCCCGAGTCCGCCCACACTCCCGAGCAGGCAGCCCTCTTCGCCGAGCGCGTCAAGCTGATCGAGGAGCTGGAGCAGGCCGACGCGATCCTCATCGGCGCCCCGATGTACAACTACACGATCCCCTCAACCCTCAAGGCCTGGCTGGACAACGTGATCCTCATGGGCCGCACCGGGGGCGAGAACCCGTCCGCCAAGGGCACCCCGGTCACCGTCGTCGCCAGCCGGGGCGGCTCCTACGCGCCGGGCACCCCGCGTGAGGGGTACGAGTACGTACAGAACTACCTCGAGGCCGTTCTCGCCGGCGGCCTCGGCCTGGACCTGGAGTTCATCGTCCCGGAGCTGACCATGGCGTCGCAGAACCCGGCGATGGCCGACCTGGTACCGCTGGCCGAGGCCTCCCGCGACCGCGCCTTCGAGGCCGCGGCCACCAGGGCGCGGCAGCTCGCGGAGCGCGTCGCGGCCTGACCGCCCCGGCGGCCCCGAGCCCCAACCCCCAGCCCCGGGGCTGCCCGCATGCGGCCCCGGGGACACCTCCGTACCCACGCTCACCGGCACCCGCGGCACGCGTGGCCGTCTTCGGGCCAGGGGGGCGCCCCGGTCCGAGCCGCCGAGCGACCGTCAACGGGCACGGGCACGGGCACGGGCACGGGCACGGGCACGGGCACGGTGTCCCCAAGCGGTGCGGGGGGGAATCAGCCGTCCGCGCGGTGGCGTACCGGTTCCCCCGGTTCCGAAAGGGCCGCCGGCGCCCCGCCGCACGCCCGACACGGCGACACGCGCGCACGACACCCGCGCGGTGCGGGACACTCCGGTCAGGGTGATGGAAACCTGCGCCCCATGAACAACCCTCCCAGCGTCAGCAGCTACGTCGACCGGGTCACGGCGGGGCCCGGCGGCGCGATGACCGACGAAGTCGGCGTCATCACCGGTGACCTCACCGTCGCGACCATCCTGCGCGCCGACGGCATCAGTGTGCGCGTCGCCATCCAGCACTCGGGCGATGACACCTGGTACACCCTCTCCGGCAGCCCCGCCCCGGTGCCGGCGGGCCGGCTCGCGGCCTACCACCGGGACCTGTTGGGCCGTATCCGGCGGGGCGGTGGGACGCGCGCCACCTGAGGGGACCGGGCGGCACGGGGGGCGGCACCCAGGGAAGCGGGCCTCACCCGCCCCCGGGCGCTGTCGGCGTTCCCTCAGGCACTCATGCGAGAACCGTCGGACCGTCAGGACCGCGCCACGGGTGCGCGATTGCTGCGTGAGACGGGCGCTCACGGGTAACCCGCGGTGTCATGAACGCGTTGACAATGTGGTCACAGAAGCCGCCGCACAGCCAGGCCGGCAATCCGCCGTCCGCCGCCGCCGCCCCCGCCCCCGCCCCCGCCCCCGCCCCGAGGAGGTAAGCGTGCTGTTCCTGGTGGTCGCACTGCTCCTGCTGGGCGTCGTCGTGGGCTCGGCGGCCTATCTCCCCTGGGCCGTCACCCTGCTGTTCGGCTCGCTCATCGCCGTCTGGCTCCTCGTCTTCGCGGGACGCGAACGGCGGCGCCGCGACCGGACGAGGAGGGTCTGACGATGCGGCTGACCGCGCCACCCTCACGCCGGACGGGCCGGCAGGACACCGAAGGCATGGCCGTGGCCTCCTTCGTGCTCGGACTCGTCGGCCTGCTCGTCCTCAACCTCGTCCTCGGCCCCATCGCCATCGCGCTGGCGGTCATCGCCCTGCGCCGGGACACACCACGCCGGTTCCGCGCGCTCCTCGGACTGGGGCTGGGCATCGCGGACCTGGTCACGCTCGCCGCCCTGATGTCCGTGCACGGCACGACGTCCTGGTCCGTCTGGGGCGGCTGACCGCGCCCCGCCCGGGACACCCGGGACACCCGGCATCCGACGCCCTCGGGCCCCCGCGCGGGCCCGAGGGCGTCGGTCTCGACGGGCACAGCGAACGAAGCGCGCGCCCGCACCCCGGTCATGACACTCCGTCAGGAGAGCGGCCGGGCCGAGCACGGTCGATTCCCATGAACGTGCAAAAGCCCACCCGCACACCTTGACCGTCAGATGGTCCAGACCAATCATGGCCTAGACCAATAGCCCCGGCCGGGCTGCACAGCGCGACCCCTGTTCTCTCGCCTGTCGTTCGCTAACCGGGAGTTCCCGATGAGACGTCCGAGATCCGTACGCGCCCTGCTCACCGGCGTGGCCACACTGGCCGCGTCCGCCGGACTCGCCCTGGGCTTCGGGGGCGCCGCGCACGCGGCGACCCCGCTGCCCGCGCACGTCTTCGCCCCCTACTTCGAGGCCTACAACGGCGACAGCCCCGCCGCGCTCGCCCAGGCCTCCGGCGCCAAGTACCTGACCATGGCCTTCCTCCAGACCGAGAAGAAGGGCTCGTGCACCCCGTACTGGAACGGGGACACCGCCACCCCGGTCGCCGCCTCGGTCTTCGGCTCCGACTTCACCACCATCCGCTCGCGCGGCGGTGACGTGATCCCCTCCCTCGGCGGATACGCCGCCGACAACGGCGGCACCGAGATCGCCGACAGCTGCACCAACGTGGACTCCATCGCCGCCGCCTACGAGAAGATCATCACCACCTACGACGTCTCGCGGCTCGACATGGACGTGGAGGACAACTCCCTCACCGACACGGCCGGTGTCGACCGCCGCAACCAGGCCATCAAGAAGGTCCAGGACTGGGCCGCCGCCAACGGCCGGTCGGTGCAGTTCTCCTACACCCTGCCGACCACGACGACGGGACTCGCCGACAGCGGACTCGCCGTGCTGCGCAGCGCGAAGACCGCGGGCGCCAAGGTGGACGTCGTCAACCTGATGACGTTCGACTACTACGACGGTGCCACGCACCACATGGCCACCGACACGCAGACGGCGGCGAGCGGGCTGCACGACCAGCTCGCCGGGCTGTACCCGAACCTGTCGGACACCCAGCTGTGGAACATGATCGGCGTCACCGAGATGCCGGGCGTGGACGACTACGGCCCCGCGGAGACCTTCACCACCGCCGACGCCACGACCGTGTACGACTGGGCGGTCGCCAAGGGCGTCAACACCCTGTCCTTCTGGGCCCTGCAGCGCGACAACGGCGGCTGCCCCGGCTCCCCCGCCTCCGACACCTGCTCCGGCATCGCCCAGGACACCTGGTACTTCACGCACACCTTCGCGCCCTTCACCGGCGGTACGACGACACCCCCGGCGAACGACTTCTCGGTCTCCCTCTCCCCCGCCACCGCCTCCGTCGCCCCCGGCGGCTCGACGACGGCGACCGTGCGGACGTCGGTGACCGCGGGCAGCGCCCAGGGCGTCGACCTGGCGGTGAGCGGTGCACCGAGCGGGGTGACCGCGACGCTCAGCCCGGCCTCGGTCACCGCGGGCGGCACGGCCACCCTGACGGTGAAGGCCGGCGCCTCCGCGGCGCCCGGCACCTACCCCCTGACCGTCACCGGCACCGCGGGCGCGACCAGGCACAGCGCCACGTTCACCCTGACCGTGAACGGCTCGGGCGGCACCGCCACCCTCGCCAACGGTGACTTCGAGACCGGCTCGCTCGCACCCTGGACCTGCGACAGCGGTGCCTCGGTGGTGTCCACGCCGGCGCACGGTGGCGGCCACGCGCTGAAGACGGCACCGTCCGCCGCGCAGACCGGGCAGTGCGCCCAGACCCTCACCCTGAAGCCCCACACGTCGTACACGCTCGGCGGCTGGGTGCAGGGGCCGTACGCCTACCTCGGCGTCAGCGGTGGCGCGACTGCCAGCTCCTGGGCCTCCGCGTCGTCGTGGTCGAAGCTGACGGTGCCGTTCACCACCGGCGACTCGGGCACGGTCACCGTGTACGTCCACGGCTGGTACGGCCAGGGTGCCGTCTTCGCGGACGACCTGTCCGTCGCCTGATCCGCTTTCTGCCGCCGGCCCCGCCCGGGAACCACCGGGCGGGGCCGGCCGCGCGGCACGGCGGCGCCGCCTTCCGTACGCTGAGAGAGCCCGATACTCCTCCGGGAGGTCTGCCGCAGGCAGGAGATGGCCGTGATCGAACTCGCCGCGGTGTTCGCCGTCGCGGGAGCGGCGAGCAACGCCGTGGGCACCGCGTTCCAGCGCAAGGCGGCCTCGGCGAGCAGCCGCAGCGGGCTCCGGCTGCTCGCGGAGCTGGTGCACCGGCCGTTCTGGATGATCGGCATGGCCGGCGTCGTCTGCGCCGCCCTGTTCCAGAGCCTGGCCCTGGTCAACGGTCCCCTCGCACTGGTCCAGCCGCTGTTCATCCTGGAACTGCCCTTCGCGCTGCTCGTCGCCGCCCCGCTGATGCACCGGCGGCTGCCGCGCTCGGGCTGGTGGGGCGTCGGCGGCTGCGTGGCGGGTCTCGCCGTTCTGCTGATCGCCGCGGCCCCGCACGGCGCGACCGATCAGGCGCCCCTCGTCCGGTGGATCCCGGCCGTGTGTCTGTGCGTCGGCGCGATGGCCGTGGCGGTGCTGCTGGCCGGCCGGGGACGGGCTCCGGCCCGGCGCGCCGCGTTGCTGGCGGCCGCCTCCGCGACCGGCAACGCCCTGACCGCCGCGCTGCTGAAGTCGGCCAGCGGCACGTTCGCCGACCACGGTTTCACGGCGTTCCTGCGGTCCTGGCAGACGTACGGCTTCGCGCTCGCCGGCGCCGCCGCCGTGCTCCTGCTGGAGAACGCGCTCCAGGCCGGGCCACTGGCCGCCGCACAGCCCGCGCTGACCATCGGCGACGCGGTGGTGAGCCTGATCCTCGGCATCACCCTCTTCGACGAACGGATCCGTACCGGGTGGTGGCTCGTGCCCGAGGCGTGCGGGGCCCTGCTGATCGTCGTGGGCGTGGCACTGCTCAGCCGGGCCGTCGGCCGGATCATCGTGCTGCCGGTCCCGGCCGAGGAGCAGCGCCAGCCGACGTGAGGCCGCTCAGGGAGCGGTGACCGGCGCAGGCGCGCCCCGGTCGGAGGTCAGCGCGTCGCGCAGGGCGCCGGCCTCTGCCGGCCCGACGCGACCGGCCAGGGGCGCCGGCCCCCGCGGGTCAGCCCACGGCGGGGTGCCACCGCCTCACGGCTCGGCCCGCACCGGATGCCGGCTCATGATCGAGACCCGGTTGAACGCGTTGATGGTGACGGCCACCCAGATCACCGCGGCCGTCTGGTCGTCGGTGAGCACGTCCCGCGCCATCGCGTAGGCGGCGTCCCGGGCGGCGGCATCGGCCGCGGCGGTGGTCGCCTCGGCCAGGGCCAGGGCGGCTCGTTCGGCGGGGGTGAACAGCTCGGTGTCGCGCCAGGCGGCGAGCACCCCGAGGCGCTGCGGGGTGTCGCCCGCCCGCAGCGCGGCCCGGGTGTGCACGTGCAGACAGTAGGCGCAGCCGTTCAGCTGTGAGACCCGGAGGTTGACCAGCTCCACCAGGACGCGGTCCAGCCCGGCGTCGGCGGCGACCGTGCGGACCGCCTCGGATGTCTGCACCAGTGCGTGGTACGCCTTGGGGCTCTGCTTGTCTATGAAGACCGGCCGGGCGGCGCCGGCCGGGACGGGACTGGTCAACCTGGTCTCCTGCGACTCAATTTTGTTGAACTTGAAACTATCATGCCGTCGGGACCGCGGGAGGGACGGATCAGCGCCTCGCCGGCAGACCCGCGATGGGCGGGAAAGCGGACGACGAGCAGGGCACGGTCGTCCGGCAGCTCCGTGCCCGGCACCTGGAGGAACAGGGCGCAGACGTCGTGGGCACCGAGCCCGGCGGTCGCGCGTGCGGACTGCGGAAAACCGCTCCGGACCGGCGTCGAGGCTCTCACCGCGGCGCCCGATCAGGCCGTCCGTGCGGCAGACCGGCGTGGTGTCGACGGGGACGTGGATCTCCCGCTGGGGACACCCGGCGCACCTGACCGGACCGAGCCAGTCGCTCCGTGGGGAAGCAAGCGTCATGACCGCCCCCGGAGTCCACCAGGGCCGGCCACCCGAGAACGCCCGGTGCCGACCACCCTGTCGCACGGATTCGTGTCCCGGTCGGGTTTACCCCTGGATCCGGCGTCCGCTCACGCCCTCAGACAGCAGTACCAAGGGTGAACCGCGGACGTTGCGCCGTCTCCGCAGCCCGTGCCTGACACTCTGCTGGAGACGATCCGGCCCGTCAGCCGAGAGGGCCGTGAAGTGGCGGAGGGTCCGCTCGTCGCTGCTGGGGGGGCAGGCGTGACGCTTGAGGAAGCCATCGACGGTTCCGCCGCGCTCCCCGGGCCGGAGCGGGGCCGTCCGCAGGGCGGGGGGCGCCGGAGGGCGCCCCGGCACGTCGCCTGTGTGATGGACGGCAACGGCCGCTGGGCGGCGATGCGGTCGTTGCCCCGGACATCGGGTCACCGCGCGGCGGAGGCGACGGTGATCGACGTGATCGAGGCGGCCCGGACGGCCGGTGTGCAGTGGCTGAGCCTGTACGCGTTCTCCACGGAGAACTGGCAACGGCCGGGCCCCGAGGTCGACTTCCTGATGCGGCTGGTCCGCCGCGTGGTACGCAAACACGCCCCGCTGCTGCACCTGCGCGGGATCCGCTGCCGGTTCCTCGGAGTGGCGGATCCGCGCATCCCCGCGGCGCTGGCCCGGGACTTCGCCGACCTGATGACGCTGACCAAGGAGAACCGGGGCATGACGCTGACCGTGGCGTTCGATCACGGCGGCCGTGGCGACATCGTGGCGGCGGCACGGTCGCTGATCCGCAGCGGGGTGCCGGCCGAGGCCGTGGACGAGCGGAGCTTCGCCGCTCACCTGCCCTTTCCCGACACACCCGATGTGGACCTCGTCATCCGTACCTCCGGGGAACAGCGCATCTCCAACTTCATGCTCTGGCAGGTCGCCTACGCGGAATGGATCTTCCCGCCGGTCCTCTGGCCCGATTTCCGCGCGGCCCACTTCCTGGAGTGCCTGCACACCTATCAGCAGCGCGATCGCCGCTTCGGCGGCGTGACGCCGAACGAGAACGGAGAGGGACGGCCGTGACCGACTCAGGCAGCAAGGGGTCCGCCGGCACCGGCGCCGGTGCCGATCACCACGACCGGGAACCCGGCCCGGCCGCCCACGACGACGCATCCCTCTTCGGCCCGGACAGCCGGTTCCACACGTTCTTCCACGACCCGCGCTGGGCGCTGGCCGTCGTCCGGGCGACCGTACTGGAGGCCGCCCACCCGCAGGTCGGGGCGGCCCTGATCGACAACTCCACGTTCGTCGCCCACCCTTGGCGCCGGCTCCGCAACACGGTGGTGAGCCTGCAGCGCATGTTCGGCCCGGACGACGACGTGCGGCACAGGGAGGCGGCACGGCTCAACCGGCTGCACGCGCGGCTGAAGGGCGCCGACGCGCACCACCGGCCGTACGACGCCATGGACCCCGAGGTGCGGGCCTGGGTGGTCGCGACTCTCTTCGAGAGCAGCGTGACCATGTGCCGCCTCAGCGGACAGCCCCTGGAGCAGAAGGTCATGGAGCGGCTCTACGCCGAATTCCGCTCCTACCTGGCCGCGTTGGACGGCGACGCCGACCATCTTCCTTCGACACTCCAGGAGTTCTGGCCGTACTACGACCGTGTGGTCGAGGAACGGCTGGAGAACACGGAGGCGATGCGGGTCATCCTCTACCGGCTCTTCGACCACCTCCCCGCGCCGCCGCTGCTGAACGGCCTGCCCACCATGTGGGCGGCCGGCCGCGCGGTAGCCGGTCCCGTCATCGGTGTGATCACTGTGGCGTCCCTTCCAGAACCCTTCCGCCGGCGCGCGGGCCTGCCCGAGACGCCCGGCGCCCAGACGCTGATGCAGAGCGCCTATCTGGCCGCGGGCCTCGCCCGGTTCCTCCCGGACGGCTGGATCCAGCCCGAGGGCATCATCAAGCTGCTCGCCCTCTCCCCCGGCGACGACGATCCCCGGGCCCGGACGATCAGCGCGCTGAGCGACCGGATGAAGCGGGCCGGCGCCCTGGTCCGGCTGCTCATGCCCCTCGTGCCGGAGCCGGATCCCGGCGGGGGGACCGGTACGCGCAGCGCCGAGGAGTTCTTCGCCGCGGTGCTCGACCAGACCGGGGACGGCTATGTGGACTGGCCGGACCTCGCCGCCATGGCCCGGGAGGTCGCCGGCCGTCTGGATCTGGACGAGCCGGACGAGACCCGGCTCTACGACGCCTTCGCCGGCTGGTGGCGCGAGCTCCAGGCGGCCCTCGACACCGACGGCGACGGACGGGTCAGCGCGCGGGAGTACGCCGAGGCCGTGCCGTCGCTCGCCGGTCCGGCCCTGATCAGGGTCGCCGAGGTCCTCTTCGACGTCACCGACACGGACGGCGACCAGCGCGTCGACGCGGACGAGTACCGGGCACTGTTCCGCCGCGGTTTCCGGCGGGACACGGCCGGCACCGGGGTTCCGTACACCCGCCCCGCGTTCGTGCGGGACTTCCTGTCCTTCATGTCGGGCCGTGAGCGCTCGTCCCCGTACGACCCACTGTTCAGCGACGCGTGAGCCGCGGCCCGGGCGGCCGGCGCGCGGTCAGCCGAGGCCGAGGGCGCTCAGGGTCTGTTCGGCCATGCGCCGCTCGCCGAGGGCGTTGGGATGGACCGGGACGACGTTCTGGCCGAACAGGAGAGGCTCGATCCACCGGGTGCCGACGGCCTGACAGGCGTCGTGTCCTGCGGAGACCGCGGAGAAGTCCACGTACGTGGCCCCCGTCTCCTCGGCGGCGCGCCGCACCACGGCGTTGAGGTGCGCCTGGAGGGAGTGCACGTAGGGCACGTCGCCGGTGGCGAGGGGCAGTCTGGCGAAGCAGGACGGGTCGGCCGTCGCGGGCGTGATCCACGGGTAGCCGAGCACCGCGACCCGGGCGTGCGGGGCCTTGGCGCGGACGCTGCCGAGCGCGGTCCTCAGCGCCGGATAGGTGTCGGTGTCGATCTGGTCGTCGAAGGACGTCCCGTACTTGTCCTTGCAGGGACTGCCCTGACCCCCGCTGAGGACGCCCGCGGTGCCGCAGGCGGTCACGGCGTTGATGAAGGTGCCGTTGTCGTTGCCGCCGATCGTCAGGGTCACCAGGTCGGTGTCGGCGGTGACCGCGTCGGCCTGAGGGGCGACGCCGGGATACTGGGCCTCGGTGACGTCCTTGGTCTGGGCGGCACCGCAGGTGACGTCCGTCAGCCGCGCCGCCGTCCGGGAGGCGATGACGCGGGGGTAGTTCGCGGTGGAGCGCAGGCAGAGCGGGCTGCTCAGGTCCACAGGCAGGACACCCGAGGCGGCGCTGTAACTGTCCCCCAGCGCCGCGTAGTCCAGACGGGCGGTGGTGGCCTGGGCGGGGACCGCGGTGAGACCGAGGACCAGCGCACCGACGGCCGCGGACGTCGCGGCGAGGACACGGCGCAGGGCAGGAACGGGCATGGCTCTCCCTCGTCGGGGCGGGACACGGGACGGACGAACGGGCATGGCGGCGTCACGGGCGCGGTGTCACGGGGCGCGCGGCATCGCCACAGCGAGACGGCTCCGTCGGGGCAGGGACGTACGAGGACCGTCCGGCGTGCGCAGGCGGTCCGGCGTGCGGGGACCGTCCGATGCGCGAAGGCGGTCCGGCGTGCGAGGACCGTCCGATGCGCGAAGGCGGTCCCACGTGCGAGGACCGTCCGATGCGCGAAGGCGGTCCGGCGTGCGTAGGCGGTGCGCGTGGGGCGTGCGAGCCGGCGGGGCGTGGCGGACCGCGCACGCACGACGGCGACGAGAGACCCGCCGCGGGATTACCGCGGGGTTCTACCGCTAAGTAATGTGAGGCCGCCGAAACGACGAGTCAACAATGCGGACCGAACTTCTTGAAACACGGACGGCTGCGATTCGCGAAGTTTTTCGTGCCCCGGATGCGATTCCGGCCGCATTGGGGGCACTCGTAGGTCAGGAGCACCACTACCAGCTGGAGGCACGTCATGATCGCCCTCGGCATCATCCTGCTCATCATCGGCTTCGTCACGGGTATCTCGATCCTGTGGACCATCGGCGTGATCCTGCTGGTGGTGGGAGCCATCCTGTGGATCATGGGATCCATGGGGCACGCGGTCGCCGGTCGTCGCCATTACTGGTGAGGCAGCCGGCCGCGACAAATGACCCCTTCCGGCCCACCCGCCTCGCGGGTGGGCCGGAAGGGGACGGGGGCCAGTAGCCCGTCGGCGGATTCCGGCGGGCCGCGGTTCACCTGCGGGCACGGGGTGCGGTCAGGCGCAGGTGCCGCTGACAGACGCCCTTGCCGCCGCGCATCGAGGGGGAGGCCGAACGGTGGTACGTGCCGCCGCCGATGGTGCCGACCAGCCTGCGCTGTCCCTTTCCGTCACTCCGGGCCGGCCCACACCGGGTACGGCTCCGCCCCCGACCGGCGGGTGTCGCCGTATTTCACCCGCATGACGCGCCGTTTCCCCCACCCCCCCACGTCTGTAACGCCGTTTCCGGACCCGCCCGGGAGCGCGACTGTCGCGGAAGCGCCCCGGAATTGTCCGTGATCCGTAACAGACGGATCCCGTGCTCCGACCCCGCCGTCCTGCCAGGTGCACGGGAACCCACCAACACAGCAGGGGGCGGACGGACATGGCGCGGCATGGCGGGCGGGGATGGTACGGCCGGGTGGTCGCTGCGGCGCTCGGAGTCACGGCGGTGGCCGCCGCCACCTCGGTGTGGACGGCGCAGGCAGGGCAGAGCGGCGGGGCGGCACCAGGTGAGTCCACCCGGCCCACCGCGCCGAAGGCGGCGCCGGTGTCCGTGGAGATCGTGCACGCCTCCGACCGGGGCGCGCACGCGGTCAACATCACCATCGACGACGGCCCGGACCCGACCTGGACCCCGCAGGTGCTCCAAGTGCTGCGGGACAACGGCGTGAAGGCGACCTTCTGCATGGTCGGCCCCCAGGCGGAGGCCCACCCCGGTCTGGTCAGGCAGGTGGTGGCCGCCGGTCACCGGCTGTGCGACCACACGGTGTCGCACGACACCGCCATGGACAAGAAGCCCGAGGCCTACCAGTCGCAGCAGATCATCGACGCGGAACGGCAGATAACCAAGGCGTCGGGCGGTGTGCGGCCGATGTACTACCGGGCTCCGGGCGGTGCCTTCACCCCCTACAGCCGGAAGCTGGCGGCCTCGCACGGAATGCGGCCCCTGGGCTGGAACGTCGACTCCAAGGACTTCGAGCGGCCGGGAAGCGCCGCGATCATCTCGACCGTCGAAGGCGAGCTGACCAACGGTCCCACGATCCTCTTCCACGACGCGGGCGGCGACCGCTCCCAGACGGTGGAGGCGCTGCACACCCTGCTGCCCTGGCTGAAGCAGCAGGGGTACGCGTTCGGTTTCCCGGTGCGCTGACGCACGTCCGCGGACGCAGTGAAACCGTCATTGCGCATGCCGCAACGCTCATGCGAGGAACCCTCCATGAACCTGTCCGTCCGCCGTGCGGGACTCATCGCGCTCGCCGCCGCCCCGGCCGCCGCCTGCGCGCCCCGGACCTCCGGCAACTCCCCCTCCGAGAGGACGAGAAGACCGGCACCCTGCGCGTCTGGCTCTTCCAGGAGGTCGACAACCAGCCCAAGCAGCGCGTCGTCGACGCTGTCCTCGCCGACTTCGGCAAAGCCCACGAAGGCTCCCACGTCACCGTCGAGTACATCCCGGTGGAGACCCGCGCCCAGCGGGTCAAGACCGCCTTCGACGACCCGGGGTCCGCACCCGACGTCATCGAGTACGGCAACACCGACACCGCCGGCTATGTGCGGGACGGCGGACTCGTGGACGGCAGGGTGTACAGGGCGCCGTACTTCGTCGGCATCCGGGCGCTGTACTACCGGACCGACGTCCAGCGCGAACTCGGCCTGCGCGTAGCGACGTCGCAGGCCGGACTGACCGCCACCGCGAAGAGGATCCGGGCCGCCGAGCCCGATCTGTACGGCCTCGCCGTCGGCGGCGCCTACATCTACGGCGCGATGCCGTTCATCTGGGCCAACGGCGGCGCACTGGCCTCCGGCAGCGGACTCGAAGTCCGCTGCACCGTCCGACTCAACGAGGATAAAATCGTATTCCAGTGCCGTGGAGGCCCGAGCCCGGGTCGCCGACGTCGTCAGTCTGCAGCCTCCGCTGCAGCCGGGTGCCGTCGCGGTGATCGGAGCGGGCCGCACGCCGAGGGGCGGGCTCGCGATCCTACTGAGCCTCCACAACGGTTCCTCCACAGGGCGGCTGTTCGTCGTGCCTCCGGGGCCGGAGCGATCGCCGGGGTACGCGCCTACCGGTCTGTCGCCGACCCGCCCCAGGCACCCGACCTGGAAGTCATCGCCGTCCCGGCGGCCCCATGACCATAACGCTCGGGCAAACGTGCGCACTGGCTCTGCACCGGCAGCGATCGCGCCCGCGGCAGCTGCCCACCACAACTCTCGCATCTGCCATGGAACGTACATCGGCCGCCGCCTTCCGGACGACAGCAATTCCTTGCCCTCTTGACGTCTGCTTGCGCCGGACCGGCAGCCGGTTCACGCATGAGGCCTCTACACCCGTGTCTTCTGCGGCCAGGCTGACGGCCGTGACGCTGAGGCGGCGCAGACGGCGTCGAGCGCGTGCGGCAACGGCGTAGGGGACACGCCGTTGGAGCGCACTGCGCGTAAGCTTGGGCGCCCGCTTCGTAGCATGAGACGATGATCAGGTCCGGCGGACATCGCCCTCAGCAGCGGCGCGAGCGGCAGACGGCGGTACGCCGTCACCTCCCTTTCGCCTTCGGTCTCGCTGGGACCGGCGTGTTGGTCATCGCGGCGTTCGTGTTCCGTGTCGGATCAGAGGGCGCAGCCTCTCTCGGTTCCGCCGATGTCCCGCTACGCACGACCAAGATCAAGGCGTCCGGTGCACCGGCGCCGCCGCCGCGCCCCACAGGCAACGTGCGGATCACTTCCGTGGGGGACGTCGTGATGGGCTCGCTGCCGGATGCCCTGCCGCCGGATGGCGGCGCCTCGTTCTTCGACTCTGTCGACGACCTGCTCGCCGGTGATGTGGTGCTCGGGAACCTGGAGGGCACACTCACCACCGGCGGGCCCAGCAAGTGCGACGACAACGACAGCCCGAACTGCTTCGCGTTCCGCACTCCGCCGTCCTACGGCCGCTGGTTCAAGAAGGCCGGCTTCACTGTCATGAACGTGGCGAATAATCACATCGACGACTTCGGGGCGGAGGGGCGGCGCGAGACGTTCGCCGCCCTGCGATCCGTGAACCTGCCGTTCACCGGCCGTCTGGGCCAGATCACCACCCAGCGGGTACACGGCATCCGGGTCGCACTGATCGGGTTCGCCCCCGACCGAGGGGCGAACGACCTCACGGACATTCCTGCCGCAAAGCGGCTCACCGCCCGCGCCGCGCGGATGGCGGACCTTGTGATCGTCACTATGCACGCCGGCGCGGAGGGCTCGGACCGCACCCACGTAGAGCCCGGCACCGAGTACTTCCTCGGCGAGGACCGCGGCGACAGCTACCGCTTCAGCCATGCGGTGATCGACGCCGGCGCCGACCTCGTGGTGGGCAGCGGCCCACACGTGATGCGGGGAATGGAGTTCTACAAGGGCCGACTGATCGCCTACAGCCTGGGCAACTTCGCCGCCTACGAGGTGCTCGGCCTCGGCGGCACCCTCTCAACCAGCGGCGTGCTACAGGTCACTCTCCGCGCCGACGGCTCCTACGTGTCCGGACAGCTGCGCCCGACCCAGATCGTGGAGCCTGGCACGCCGGAGCCGGGCGGGGAGGCAATCGACCTTGTATCAAGCGTGTCGGAGGAGGACTTCGGCTCGCATGCCGCCCACGTCTCGGCGGACGGTACGATTCAGCGCCCGTAAAGGGCTCCGCCGGGCGGAGACCTGGCAGTCCCCACACGAGTGCGTGCGCTCCAGTTGGAGGGCCACGGTATTCGATCGCCGGTAAGCCGTCGCTTCCTTTGGTTGATCTCCGGGGGCCTGGGACATCTCACCCGCTTGGACCTCGCAGCACCAGCAGAGCCGCCGGCGGGTCTGTGTAGCGATCGGTGGAACTCGGTCGGTTTTGTTCAACGTCGTCCGGCGGTGAGCCGGCCGTCGA